>JBAXBG010000049.1:0-18770 GCA_037142115.1 Verrucomicrobiota bacterium
GCGGCGGACAGGGCGGCGGACAGGGCGGCGAACAGGGCGCTCGTCAAGGCGGCGGCCAGGGTGGCGGCGGAAAGCCGATGCTCGAGAACAAGCTGCCCGTTTCTCCCAATCAAGGACAGACGGTCGGACTCTATCAGAACAAGCCGAAAGCCTGTCCGGGATATACGCTCATGGCTCCGAAGCACAACACCGTCACCTATCTGATGGATAACAGCGGGAAAATCGTGAACTCCTGGAAAAGCGAGTACGAGCCTGGCCAATCCGCCCACCTTTTGCCCAACGGTCACTTGCTGCGGGCCGGCATGCTCAAGGTTCAGGGCGGCACCGGCGGTGGCGAAGGCGGCCGCATCGAGGAGTTCGACTGGAGCGGGAAACTGCTCTGGGAATTCGATCATGCCACCCGCGACTACCAATTGCACCACGACATCAAACCGCTCCCCAACGGCCATGTGCTGGCCCTGATGGTGGAACGCAAAACGCTCGACCAAGCCGTCGCCGCCGGCTTCACTGCCGAACAACTGCGCGACGGCTACCTCGTGCCCGATGCAGTGGTCGAAATCGAACCGATCTATCCGAAAGGCGGCAAAATCGTCTGGGAATGGCATGTCTGGGACCATCTCATCCAGAACAGCGACCGCGCCAAGGCGAACTTCGGTGAGATCGCCGCGCATCCCGAGTTGATTGATGTCAAATGCAACGGCCGCGCCACGCCGGCGTTCTGGAACCACATGAACTCGCTCGCCTACAACCCGCAGCTCGACCAGATCGTGCTCAGCGCGCGCGGCTGCAACGAGATTTGGATCATCGACCACGCCACCACCACCAAGGAAGCGGCCGGTCACAGCGGTGGCAAGCAAGGCAAAGGCGGCGACCTCCTTTACCGCTGGGGCAACCCGGCCGCCTACGGCCGCGGCACCGCCGCCGACCGCCAGTTGATCCAACAACACGACGCCGAATGGGTCCCGGATGGCTACCCCGGCGCGGGCCACCTCACGATTTTCAACAACGGCTATGAACGCGGTTGGTCGAGCATCGAGGAAATCGTCCCGCCGGTGGACGCCAAGGGCTCCTATCAACTCGCCGCCGACAAAGCCTACGGTCCTGACAAAACCGTCTGGCATTACGAAGCGAAGAACCGCAGCGACTTCTTCTCGTCCGAGATTTCCGGCGCACATCGCCTCCCTAACGGCAACATGCTCGTCTGTGCCGGCGTCATCGGGAACCTCTTCGAAATCACTCCGATCGGCGAAACCGTCTGGCAATATGTCAACCCGATGGTGCGCGGCGGTATCCTCGCGCAAGGAGAAATACCGGGCAAGGACATGCGTGGCCACCTCTGGAACGCCGTCTTCAAGGTTCACCGCTACGCACCGGACTATCCCGGCCTGAAGGGCAAAGACCTAACACCCAAAGGAGTGATTGAACTCCCCGCGTCCCAAAAAGGCAAAACCGGCCTTGAAAACATGGTTGAACAACCCCGCGACAAACACGAGCGACCCTGACTAGGGGATCCAACCAAAGACCCGCGCCGCGACCGAGCCGAATCCCCTTCATGAAGCAGGCATTGTAGACACATCTAACAGTCTTGCCGGTCCGACCAGGTTCATGCCATGCCCGCCGCCTTTGGCCGCCACGTCGTACTGGGATGCCCGACATCAGCACCGGTCCAAGCCGGCGCCTTCGCCCCGGACCAAAGCGGAACGGTTCATCACTAGTACGGCGCTCTATCAGGATTCCATGCCAACCAAGCCGCCATTAAATTTTTTGCCGCTTCATGAGAACTTAATGTCAACTGACGTAAAATCGCCATATGAAAACTTGCACCCACCCATTCACTCGCCTTTTGGCAGTCGGCCATGACTGCCAGGCGGCCGCCCTTATGAACGTGTGGACGTTGACGCTTCGCCGGGCCTTGCCGGCACTCCTGGTCATCGGCACCCTTCACGCCTACGATGCCCTGACGCGGCCCACCGAACTGCAATATTGGGACGCCACTCGGGCGCAGAACGGTTATACCTTCTTCGGGGTCGGAGGCACGTCATACCTGTTGGACATGGAAGGACGCGTCGTCCACTCCTGGCCGGTGGGCAACAATCCACACTTGCAGGACGACGGCAGCATCCTGGATGCATCAACCGATGATCCTAGCGGGTTCGGGGGCTTCAAGATAGTGAGCTGGGACGGCGTCACCACATGGTCATACACTGAGCCCCGCTCGACTTATCATCCGCACCACGATTTCACCCGCGTTTTCAACAAGAAGCTCAACGCCTACACCGTTCTCTACATCGCCAACAAGGACCTGACCTATGACCAGTTGATCGCCGCCGGTGCCAACCCCGCCACTACGCCCGCCACCGGCGGGCAGATGGACGCACTCGTGGAAGTTGACTCCACCGGGACCGTCGTCTGGGAATGGTGTTTCTTCGACCACCTGGTCCAGGACTATAACGCCGCCAAGTCGAACTATGTGGGCACCGTGGGCCCGGGCATGTCCATCGGCACCTGCCCGGGACGCTTGAACATCAACCTCTCCGGCCACAGTTTGAAGAGCGACTGGCTGCACTGCAACTCGGTGGACTACAACCCGACGTTGGACCAGATCGTGGTCAACTCCGTGCAGGGCGAGTTCTACGTCATTGACCATGGCAACACCTTCGTGCTCGGCGATCCGACGGCGAGCAAGGCGAAGGCGGCCACCAGTACCGGGGACTTCCTCTACCGTTTCGGCGACCCGGCACGCTATAATCAAGGTGGCGCGACCGGAAATGCCGCACCTGCGGTTCTCGGTTCGGTTCCTGCCGTGCTTGAGGACTGGACCCAGTCCACCACCGGCACCAAGCAGATGGGCGGCGCGCACGACATCCAGTGGATTCCCGAAGGGTTGACCGGGGCCGGGCATTTCCTGATCTTCAACAACGCCGAGTATCTATCCGAGCATACCTCACAATCCTATGTCTTTGAAATCAATCCCTACTTGGATGCCAGCGGCACGACCACCAGCAGTTACGTGAACCCGCCGGATGCCGGCTACACCTCGGTGGCGCCCCTGGCGGTGACGGACAAGGCCACCAAACTCATTTCCAAGCAGGTGGTATTGAACTACTCGACCCAGAGCAATCTGACGATCTTCAGCCAGATCGGTTGCAGCGCCCAGCGCCTGCCCAATGGCAACACCCTGGTCTGCGCCGACACCGAGGGCTACATCCAGGAAGTGACCCCGGCGGGCGACTGCGTCTGGGACTACATCGTGCCTGTCACCCCCGGCGGCAAGGTGCAGACTATTGGTGACAGGTTGCCGATGATCAATTCCATCTTCCGCGCCTACCGCTACACCGCCACCCATCCGGCCCTCGTCGGCCGCACGCTCACCGGAACCACCACCATCACCGGCCGCACTACCGTGGACAACCCGTATGCGGGCACCAGTAACTATCAGGCCATGCAGCGGGCGACGGAAACACAGTATTGGGATGCCGCTAACGCCGCCAACGGCTACACCTTTTTCGGTGCGCAGGGGATTTCCTATCTGATCGACATGGCCGGGCGCAAGGTGCATACTTGGCCCATCGGCACTGATGCCCGGTTGTTGGACAGCGGCAACGTGCTGGACTGGGCCACCAACACCAGCGGCAACACCGGCTTGAAGGAACTGGATTGGAGCGGCAGCACCGCGTGGGAATACTACGAAACGCGTAACAGCTATCACCCGCACGGGGATTTCAAACGTATCTATGACCCGAAACTCGGCGCCTTTGCCACGCTCTATCTGGCGAACAAGGACGTGACATCTGCCCAGTGCCTGGCCGCCGGCTGCGATCCCGCGGACGCCCCTTATGTGGGAGCCCAAATCGAAACCATCGTTGAAGTGGATATGAGCGGCAGCGTCGTTTGGGAATGGTCGTTTTGGGACCATGCCATCCAGAATGTGGATAGCGGCAAAGCCAACTATGGTGCCACCATCGCCGGCTATCCTGGAAAAATCGACCTCAACCTGCCGGGGCGTCCCTTACAAAGCAACTGGCTGGATTGCAATTCGATCGACTTCAATCAGGCGCTCAACCAGATCGTGGTCAATTCCCGCCAGGGCGAATTCTATATTATCGACCACGGCAACACGTTTTTGGCCGGCAATCCCAGCGGCAGCACCGCGCTGGCGGCCACCAGTGCCGGGGATTTTCTCTACCGTTTCGGCGACCCAGCACGCTACGGCCAGGGCACGCCGCCGTCTGTCAGTTTGAACTGGGAAAATGCCGTCAGCGGCAACAAGCAGATTGGTGCCAGCAGCAACGCGCAGTGGATCGCCACCAGTCTATCAGGCGCCGGTCATTTGCTGGTGTTCAGCAACAACCAGTATCTCTATCAAAGAACGCCGCAGTCTTACGTTTTTGAAATCAACCCGTTCCTGAACTCCAGCGGCGTTGAGACCGGCAGTTATGTCAACCCGCCGACGGCCGGCTACACAACTTGGTCCTTTTCCAAGGACACCATGAAGGCCAACCAGTCACTGTCCAGCCAGGTGACGTGGAAATATGGTACCGTGGGCTGCCACACGCTCTTCAGCCACTTCGGTTCCAGTGTCCAGCGCCTGACCAACGGCAACACGCTGATTTGCGCCACCACCACCGGCTATCTGGTCGAGGTTGACGCCAGCGGCAACATCGTTTGGGAATACATCAATCCCGTAACAGGCAGCGGCGTGGTGACGGCAATCGGCGACTGTCTGCCGATGACCAACGCGGTTCCGCGGGCCTTGCGTTTCCCGGCCAGTTTCGCGGGATTCACCGGCCACACGCTCACCCCCGGCACCACCATTACGGGCAAGACCGTGGTGGTCGATGAGTTGCCGTCTCTCGCCAATACCGCTCGCACCCCGGCCGCCCCCACGGTTTCGGACGCCGTCTGGGTCACCAGCACCATCACCGACGATGGCAGTGTGGCCAGCGCAGCGCTCACCTACACCGCCACTACCGGCACACTCGCGACAACCACTCCCTACACCGAAACCTTCGGCAGCACGGCGACCCCCGGGGGCTCGACATGGACCGGCACGGCCGACAATACCTGGACAGTCGTGGGCGCGCCGAATCCATTCAAACTGATGGCGGCGGCGAATTACACCACCAGCAGCACCGCCTGCGGCATGCAGTTCAATGGCTCCAAGGTCATGTCGGCATCACTCACCACCAGCAGTGCCATCAATGCCGCCGCCACCTCCGGATATGTGGAGTTTTATGTCAGCACCACATCCCTGGGGGCCGCAGAGAGTTGGGCGCTTCAGATTGACGCCACCGGCACCGGTAGCAGCTTTGTCACCCGCATGAGCGAAACCGGCAGCGCCGCTGGCAGCACCCATACGATGACGAAGTATCACTACGACTTGGCCAGCACCGAACTGATCGCCACTTTGAAGATACGCTTCCTGTTCACCGGAACCGCCATCGCGGCGGACACAGGACGGATCAATCTCGATCAAATCACGGTCACCGTCTCCACCGGCAGCAGCAGCACCGCCACCGTGGCCATGCTTGACGACGGGGCACATGGGGACGGCGCGGCTGGCGACCATGTATATGGCGCCCAGATTCCCGCCCTGTCCCTCGGCTCCCTCGTCAGCTATTATCTGACGGCCACTGACAACGCCGGCCAGGCCGCCAAAAGTCCGACCGGCGCCCCCACCACCACCTATTC
The DNA here is from genome assembly GCA_037142115.1 of Verrucomicrobiota bacterium. Taxonomy (GTDB): domain Bacteria; phylum Verrucomicrobiota; class Verrucomicrobiia; order Verrucomicrobiales; family Akkermansiaceae; genus Luteolibacter. The sequence continues at coordinate 5,692 of JBAXBG010000049.1, forward strand.
TTATACCGTGACGGCAGTTTCCTCCAACACCGCCCCGACGGTGGCCAGCGCCGCCGCCGCCTCTCCCGCCACGGTGACCGGAACGACCACTGCGCTCGCCGCACTGGGTGCCGACGCAGACACCAGCGAAAGCACACTAACCTACACGTGGGCGGCCACCACGATGCCCAGCGGTGCCACTACCCCGATCATTATTGCCAACGGCAGCAACGCCGCCAAAAGCACCTCGGCCACCTTCAACAAGGCGGGCCCCTACACACTTACGGTGACTATCGCGGACCCAGGCGGCTTGGCCGTCACCAGTGCGGTTAGCGTCACGGTCGCCCAGACGTTGACGGCCATCGCGGTGACTCCCGCCACCGCCAATCTCGCTGCTGCCGCCACTCAGTCATTCAGTGCTGTGGCTAACGACCAGTTCGGCACCGCCCTTACGAACCAGCCGATCTTCACCTGGACAACGACTGTCACTGGCGGAACTATCAGTTCCAGCGGATTGTTCACCGCGCCAATCATAAGCGCCACCGGCAGCGCCACCGCCACCAGCGCTGCCGTGATCGGCAATGCCTCGGTGACAGTAACCAGCCAATCGCATCCATACACGATGGCGGCTCTGCCCGACACCGGGCAAGTGGCTAGCTATTCGACTATCACCGGTGAGGATGCGGATTACACGATCAATCCACCGAACTACAAGAATAACGGCGACGGAACCATCACCGACAGGATCACCGGACTGATGTGGCAGCAAGTGGACGGCGGCGAAATGACCTGGGACCAGGCCGTCACCTATGCCGCAGGTCTTTCGTTAGGTGGACACCGCGACTGGCGGATCGCCTTCGCCACGGAACTCTACAGCATCATGGACCTAGGCACCATCAATCCGGCCATCAATACCACGTATTTCACCGCCTCGGCCGCGGACTATTGGTGGTCGGCCGATGTTGCTGTCGATGACGCGACCAAGGTGTGGGTCACCAATGCCGGCGGCGGCATCGGCCCCCATCCCAAAACCGAAACCCTCAGCGCCGGCGGTTCCAAGCGCTTCCATGTGCGCTGCGTGCGCGACCCCTCGGCGTCCGGGGCCACCCATCTCTATGGATCCCTAACCAACAACGGCGACGGCACCGTGACCGACAACCATACCGGCCTGACATGGCAACAGGCGGAGTCCGCCACCATGACCTGGGAAAACGCCCTGGTCTATGCGGAAAACCTCACCCTCGGCGGGCACGGCGACTGGCGTTTGCCCAACATCAAGGAGTTGCAATCCATCAGTGATGGCAACTTGCGGGCACCTTCGTTAGACAAGACGTGCTTTACCGGTGCCACCACCACGTTCTACTGGTCGTCCACCTCACTCGCCAACGATACGACCCAGGCGTGGTATTTGGATTGCGACTACGGCCTGACAACCTACGCCGTCAAGACCGGTCTGTGGCACGTGCGCTGTGTGCGTGGCGGCAGCGCGACGAGTTGGAACGCGCCTGCACTCAAACCGATTCCGGCGGGTTCCTTCGTGATGGGTGATCATTTCAACTTCAGCGATCCGGGTCATCTAAGCGATGAAATCCCGTTGCACACCGTGGCGATCAACGCGTTTTCGATGGGTACCTATGACATCACCAACCGCCAGTATTGCACTTACCTTAACGCCGCTCTGGTACAAGGACTCATTGAGGTGCGCAACGGCCTGGTTTACGCCGTGGGCGGCACCACCATCTATTGCGAAACCCGGGAGGGTGAATCTGCCTTGTTTGGCATCATCTACAGCGGTATCGAGTGGGACGGCACCAGCTTCTCGGTGCTCGCCAACCGCGACAATCATCCGATGGTCGGTGTGCGCTGGGAAGGTGCGGCGGCTTATTGCAACTGGTTGAGTGCTGTCCAAGGATACCAGTCATGCTATAACCTGAGCACCTGGGTGTGCGACTTCACCAAGAGCGGCTACCGCCTGCCGACCGAAGCCGAGTGGGAATACGCCGCCAACGGCGGCCACACGGCACCCTACTATCAGTTCCCCTGGGGCAGCAACACCAACACCGACGGCAGTTGGTCAAACTGGGAAAACTCCGGCGATCCTTATGAGACGGGCGATTATCCGTGGACCACGCCGGTGGGCTTCTACGACGGCACCTTGCACGCCAAAAGCGACTTCAACTGGCCCGGCAGCCAAACCACCTATCAAACGTCCAACGCCGTCAACGGCTATGGACTGTATGACATGGGGGGCAACGTCTGGCAGTGGGTCAACGACTGGTATGGCAACGGTTACTATTCGGTGAGCTCTTCAAGCAATCCAACCGGGCCGACCACCGGCGATTTGATGCCGGACGGACTGCCTTACCGCGGCATGCGTGGCGGCACCTGGTACAATGGAGCCCTATACCTCGGCTTGAGCCGCATTTCCAATCGCGACCCCGGGTATTACCGCGGGCCTCAGGATCCCAATCACCCGTATTATCACGTCGGGTTCCGGGTGGCTCTGAAAAGCAGCAGCCTGGTGCAAGCCGGGGCCACCATCACGCCGGTGGTCAGCGGTCTGCAATTCGCCGAAGGCCCGACCGCTGACGCGAGCGGCAATGTTTTCTTCTCGGAAATCTCAACCAACATCATTTACAAATGGTCGAGTGCCGGTCAGTTGACGGCTTTCCGAAGCGGTTCCGGCGGAGCCAACGGCCTCGCCGTCGATGGCTACGGCAACCTCATCGCCTGCGAAGGCACTAATGGCCGCGTGGTTTCCATCAGCCCGTTGGGAGTGGTGACCGTGCTGGCATCTCAATATGGCGGTAAACGTTTCAATGAGCCCAACGACCTGTGGCTCGCACCCAACGGCGGCATTTATTTCACCGACCCGGTCTTTTTCGGCACACAGGCACAGGATGCGCAAGCCGTCTATTACATCAACCCCGCCCGCACCACCGTTACCCGAGTCATCAGCGACATGGTGCAACCCAACGGCCTGATCGGCACTGCCGACGGCACGACGCTCTATGTCAGCGACTACGGCGCCGCAGCCACCTACAAATACACCATTAATAGCAACGGGACTCTGACAGGCAAGACGCTCTTCGTTGCGCTTGGCTCCGACGGCATGGAGATCGACAGCGATGGAAATGTGTATCTGACATCCAGCGACGTGCTGGTCTATAGCTCGTCAGGCGCCCTGCTCCAGACCATCAACGTGCCTGACAGGCCGACGAACCTATGTTTCGCGGGAACCGACCAGCGCACACTCTTCATCACCACAGAAGCAGCACTGTATTCAATCCCGATGCGCACCCAAGGACTGGCCGTCACCGTGGCCAATTCCGCACCGACCATCACCAGCATAACCTGCACGCCTGATGCACCGACGGCGAGCTATCCGGTTTGGGTCACGAGCAATATCACGGATGACGCAAGTGTCGGCAGCGCCACGCTGACGTATTCCACGGGCAGCACCACGTCCACCACTACCACCGTATTCACCGAAACCATTGGAACAACGCCTGTCAAGCCATGGACCGGAAGCACAGGCACAACCAATCCATGGACCGTCACGGGCAGCTATTTCGAACTGCGCACAGGTGCCAACTATCTCACCAGTACTGCGAATTGCGGGATGGAATATATGTGCACCACGACCAATAATCCATTGACCAGTGCCATGGTGGCCACAACCAACGCGATCAATGCTGCAGGCACGTCGGGTTATGTGGAATTTTATGTCCAGACATTAACCCTGGATGGAACTGACGGATGGACATTCCAACTCGATTCCGGAAGCGGCTATGTGACGCGCCTCAGTGAACTGAGCGGAAGCAGCCACGCTTATCAGAAGTATCATTACGACCTGGCCCCCGGCGAGTTGATCGCCACGCTCAAGATGCGCTTCCAATTCACTGGCGGCGGACCCACTGAAACATCCGGGCCCACCGGAACCGCTGACCGTATCGACCTCGACCAGATCACCGTCGTCGTAACATCCACAGGCAGCAGCTCGACCACCGTCCCGATGCTGGACGATGGCCTGCACGAGGATGGCGCGGCGGGCGACGGCACCTACGGAGCCCAAATTCCGGCCATGGCGGCCGGCACTACAGTGAACTACTATCTCACAGCGACCGACGGGCTCGGACTCGCTGTAACCAGTCCGGCGAACGCGGCCACATCGGTCTATGCCTACACCGTGGCAGCCGACCCCACCGTGGGTTTGGTTCTCAACACCTCCGGCGCCTATGAGGGTTATACGCTAATGGCACCGATGCATTACACCAAGACTTATCTGATCAACAACGCGGGGCAAGTAGTGCATCGCTGGTCGAGCGCTTACGAACCGGGCCGCTCGGCTTTTCTGTTGGAAAATGGGCGGATGATGCGTGCCTGCATGATCATGAGCGGCGGCCCGTCCACCGGCGGGGGCGAGGGCGGGCGCATCGAGGAATACGACTGGGCTGGCAACATGACGTGGGCGTTCGACTACTATAGCTCCAACTACATCGCGCACCACGACTTCAAGGTTCTACCTAACGGAAACGTGCTGGTGCTCGCTGCCGAGAAGAAAACCTACGCCGAGGCCATTGCCTCAGGCTTCAACCCGGCGCTGCTGGATCCGAGCATATCCAGCTCCGGATATATGCTCCCGGACTACATAGTGGAAGTGGCGCCGACCAGGCCCTATGGTGGGACGGTGGTTTGGGAATGGCATATCTGGGACCACGCGATTCAGGATTTCAATGCCAGCAAGAACAACTATGGCGTCGTGACCAATCACCCGGAACTCATTGATGTCAACGGCAACGGCATGATGATTCCGCAGTTCTGGAACCATGTGAACGGCATCGACTACAATGCCAACCTGGACCAGGTGATGCTGAGCATCCGTGGCAACAGCGAGGTCTTTGTCATCGACCATCAGACGACCACCGCACAGGCCGCCAGCCATTCCGGCGGACGTTATGCCAAAGGCGGCGACATCCTCTACCGCTGGGGTAATCCGCAACAATACGACCGCGGCACCAGCGCCAGCCAGCAGTTATATCAACAGCACCACACACATTGGATTCCGACTGGCCTGCCCGGCGCGGGCAATATGCTCATTTTCAACAACGGCATCGGTCGCGGTTACTCATCTATCAACCAGCTCGTGCCACCCGTGGATGCCGCGGGCGCATATACCCTCGCATCCGGGGCTGCCTATGGGCCTACCTCCCCGGTGTGGACCTACACCAGCACGCCGACCACCAATTTCTACTCCGCCGAGATCTCAGGATGCCAGCGCCTTCCCAACGGTAACACCCTGATCTGTGAGGGTGTGAAGGGAAATTTGTTTGAGGTCACCTCCGCAGGCCAGACCGTCTGGCGCTACCTCTGCCCGGTCACCGACATCGGCCCGCTGAGCCAGGGAGCGATCCCGGCAGAAGACAGCGTGCGCCCCGGCCAATACATGAACGCGGTATTCCGGGTGTATCGTTATGGCACGGATTTCGCAGGCCTAATAGGGCGCGATTTGACGCCGCAGGGCACCATCGAATTGCCCGTGGATCAAACCCTTCGATCGGCCGGAATTTTGGTGACCCGCGGAATTGGCTCTGCCACGGCAGCCATTTCGTGGGTCAGTCTGCCGGACAGCGCGTATACCATTCAATTCTCGCCATCCCTCACGACCGGCAGTTGGACGAGCATCGCAACATTTCAAAGCATCGGATCTCTAAGCACTTTCATCGACACCAATCCAGCCCGCCTTGCCCAACCCAAGGGATTCTATAGAGTGCTGCTACCGTAACGCACCCCCACATTTCCATCTTGAAATGTCCGCATTTTTCCAGAATCGTTTACCGGCGTTCATTCGCACACCATTCACCGTTCGGTTGACTGGCGCCATGGTTCTGATGTGTGCCTTGCGTGCATCCGCGACACCGCCGAATATCGTCATCATCGTCACCGATGATCAAGGTTGGGGGGATGTCGGCTATCATACGCCGGCAGGTCAGATCCATATCGACACGCCGAATATGGACAGCTTCGCCACCAGCGGCATCCGCTTTGAGAATTTTTATGCCACGGCGGTATGCAGCGTCACTCGCGCCTGTCTGCTCACTGGGCGCAACAGCCTGCGGACTGGCACCAACAACGCGCGCGGCGTGCCGCTGGGCGAGCACCTGATGCCGCAATCCTTCAAGGCCGCGGGCTATCAGACGTTTCTCTGCGGCAAATGGCACCTCGGTGGATCGGACAAGAACCTCAGCTACACGACGGTCAACGGACAGTCGGTTCGCATTATTCAAGAAGGTCCCGAATACGCGCCCTACAACCGTGGCTGGGACTCGCACTACGGTGAGTATTCCGGCGCAATCGACTGCTTTACCCACATTTCCCAGGAGGCCGAGAACCCGGACGTTCCGGATTGGTGGTTGAACGGCGTACAGCGGATTGATACCACCGACCTGCAAGGCCACGACGGATATTCCACAGACTTGTTAGCCGACAAGGCGGTCCAACAGATCCTGAGTCGCGATCCATCGAAACCGATGCTGCTCTATCTGGCGTTTAATGCCATCCACGGACCGGTGCAGGCACCGCCGGATTATCTGGCAAAGTATGCCTCCATTCCCGATCTCAACCGGCGCACCATCGCGGCATCGGTGAATTGCATGGATACAGCCATCGGTCGCGTGCTTGCGGCCTTGGACAGCGCGGGCATCACCAACAACACCCTCGTCGTGTGGTTTGGCGACAATGGCGGAGATGAAACGAAGGGGTCACTCAATGACCCGCTGCGCGGGACCAAGGGCGACGGATACGATGGAGCCATCCGCGAACCCGCTGGAATCCGCTGGCCCGGCGTGTTGCCCGCAGGGGTAGTCAGCCATCAATACATCTGGGTGGGCGATCTTTTCCCCACAATTTGCGCCGCAACCGGGGTCACTGCGCAAAACACCAGACCCTTCGATGGTCTCAATCTCTGGTCAGCTTTGCTCTCAGCCAGCAACACGATGGCCGTGCCGCGCCCGGTACCGCTGGTCACGGGTAGCTCGATTCCCGTGGCTTTTAGCACCTTCATGGATCCGGTGCATGGCGGCAGCAAGGTGTTCAAACTGATCCGCAGCCGCATCGGCACCAACACGGTCAACGAGTTGTTCAATATGAGCGATGATCCTTATGAGACATCGGATCTGATGCTTGTCGGAAATGCTGCGGCCTATTCCGGTATTCTCGGGTCCCTGACCACGGCGATCACGGGCATCGCCGCAGAAACCTATCCGCCCTACATCGGGCCGCCGCTTATCACCTACACCGTGGCGCAGGGTGGCTCCATCACGCTTTATGCGCCATTCACCTCCTACAAGGCACCCACCGTCCAATGGCGGAAGAATGGCGCGAATATCAGCGGTGGAACCGCGACCCAGATCACCGATACCCTGGGCAATCTTGTCGTGGGCGCCTACACCGCCACGCTCGATCTATCCAATGTATCGACCTCGGTTGCCGGCACTTATGATGTCGTCATCTCCAACATCAGCGGCACTACCACGAGCGCCTCCGGCCTACTCACGGTAGGAACCGGCGGACCGGTGATCTCATCCGTCGCAACCGGCCCTACGGATCCAACCTATCTCGATAACGTGTGGGTGACCGCCGCAGTTCAGGCCACTACCGGGCAGTCCTTGCAAAGCCTGCGCCTGTCCTACGATAACGGAGAGAGACGGGCTACCACGGTGTTTTCCGAGACGATGCGCACGGCAACCGCCCAACCGTGGACCGGCGACCTCTGCGAAAACCCGTGGACCGTTACCGCAACCAACGCAAACAATGTGCGCCAGACCACCGGAGCCAACCACTCGGCCACCGACAACCCGTGCGGTCTCGAATTCAACAAAGGCACCGCCAATCTAGCAGATACAATGGTGGCGACCACGAACCCCATCAACACGGCCGGCAACACCACCTCGGTCGAATTCTATCTGGCTACGCTGGACTTGGAGACCGGAAACGGTTGGGCCTTCCAGGTTTCACCTGACGGTGGGGCAACCTACACGACGCGTCTGGGTGACCGAAGCGGCGCGAACCACGCCTACCAACTCTATCACTACGATCTCGCGCCGGATGAGCGCACCACAAATCTGAAACTTCGCTTTCAAATGTCCGGCAGCAACCCAGGACCGGGAGTCCCTTCACCCCACGTCCGGGTGGATGACATTCTGGTGGTGAGCACCACGCCCGGCGGTCCGGTGACCGTGGCCATGCTCGACGACGGCCAACACGGTGATGGCGCGCCTGGCGATGGCATCTACGGCGGAATGGTCCCGGCGCAGGCCGGCACCACCACGGTGACGTATCAAATCACCGCCACCGGCGGAAACGGATCGTCCACGACCAGTCCCGTGGCGGGAAATCACAGCTATACCGTGAACGCATCCCTAACCAACTCCACGATCAAAAGCCCTGAATTTCTCGGTATTCCCACCGATGACGGCATCACGCTCAATGTGGTGGCCACATCTGATCAAGTCGCCTATGTCGAATACGGCACCGCCTCGGGTGCCTACACGACCGCGACACCAGCCATGCTGTTTTCCATTGATGCGTCGAAACCGGAATTCTACAACCCCATCGAGATTCCGATCACAGGACTGCAATCCAACACACGATACTATTACCGCCTCAGGCATCGCGCCACGACAGCCACCGCGTTTGATGAACGTGGCGAACGCAGCTTTATGACAGCGAGACCTCGTGGCGTGCCGTTCGTTTTCACCGTCACTGCAGATCCGCACCTCGATGTTAACACCGATGTGCCGCTATTCACCCAGGCGATGGCCAACATCAGCGCCGATGCTCCTGATCTTCATATCGACCTCGGCGACATCTTTATGACCGATAAGTTGGCAGATGGGGTGACCGGTGTGCCACCGGAATTCGGTGGTGGTTTTTTTCCGAACCAATCCCGGGTGAACGACCGCTCGCTGATGTTACGCGATTTGTTTGCGAGAACCTGCCACTCGATTCCATTTTTTTACACGCTGGGTAACCACGAGGCCGAATACGGCTACCTCTTCAACGCCGCTGCGGACAAACAGAACAACATCCCCGCCTGGGACCTCAAGGCGCGCAAAGCCTTTTTCCCAACCCCTGTGCCAAGTACGTTCTACACCGGCAACGCCAACCCGAAAGACTACTCCGGAGGCACTCTTGGATTGTTAGAGGACTACTACGCCTGGGAGTGGGGGGACGCCTTGTTCATCGTGCTCGATCCTTTCTGGAACACCACCGAGAACCCCAACCAGGCGAACGATGCCTGGAAATGGACGCTCGGCAAACCCCAATACGACTGGCTCCAGCAAACACTGGAAAACAGCAGCGCGCGATACAAGTTCGTCATCCTGCACCACATCATCGGCGGCAGCACCACGCTGGCCGATGGCACCACGCCCAACATAGCCGCGCGCGGCGGCATCGAAGTGGCGGGCAACTACGAATGGGGCGGGCTCAATGCTGACGGCGTGACCGACGGTTTCGCCTTCCACCGTCCCGGTTGGTCCATGCCAATCCACGACTTGCTTGTGCAAAACAAGGTGAACATCGTCTTTCACGGCCACGACCACCTCTATGGTTATCAAACGCTCGACGGCATCGTCTATCTCGAATGCCCGCAACCCGGTACCGCCAACTTCACTGAACTTGGCAGCGCCGGCGACGGCAAATACTCCATCGGCACCCTACAGCCCAATTCCGGCCACATCCGCGTCACCGTTGCCCCCGATCACGCGCAGGCCGAGTATGTGCGCGCCTACCGGGCTTCAGATGAAACAGCCACACGCCACAACCGCGAGGTGAGTCACAGTTTTACCATCGAGCCGCGGGTATTCTCGCCCGCAGAATTCACTGCTAATTCGGCTGGCGCGGCCAGCTTCCGCTGGAACGCCGTGGCTAACAGAGCCTACGCTGTCCAGTGGTCGCCCGATCTTGTGAACTGGACGACCATTGATACCGTGACCCCCGGCGCGGTTAACACGAACGCAACCTATAACGATACGAACTATGGTCGCACCAGCCAGCCAAGATCGTTTTACCGAGTGAGCCACACCCCATGATCCCGCCCGCAACCATCCTATTTATCTCACTGTTCCTGGAAGTTGGCACCGGCCTGTCGCAGACTCAGCAACCCGCCGCTTCGACGAAGCCTGGTTTCACCCTGGCAGACCTGAAGGCGCAGATTCAACAGGACAGGGACGGCGTCTTTCTAATGGAGCTTTCCGACATCATCCATACCGCAACCGATCCGGAAGTGCGGGGCTTATTGCAGGGTCAACCAGTGGCCACCACCGCGCAGGTGACTGCCGAGGCGCAGGACAACGCGGGCGCGAGCCGCCTCCGCCTCTTCCGCAGTCAAATCCTCTGTTGCGCGTCCCATCTCCGGCAATACTGCGTTTCTGTGGAATGCGTTGGAAAAGCGCCGACTTTCAAGGATCGCGCGTGGGTCAGAGTCGTTGGCACCCTGTCCTACCAGTCGGAGGATGGCAAAGTGATTCCTTTCATTCTGGCTAAGGAGGTCAAGGAGATCGCCTCGCCCCCCAATCCACTGCTGAAATAGTTGTTCTCAGCACTCCATTCGGTGTAGTCACCTCCTTCTCCGGGGCATCTACACCGTAGTTTCGGGATGTTTTTTGCGCAGTCAGGTTTGGTTTTCGTTGGTTACTGACAATACCATACAACCGGCCACTGATGCAGCCGGCCGGTTCGATTTAATCTCCTTGGAATTATCCGCCTGACACCATGAAATCCCACTTATCCGCATTTCTTTTGTGCACCATTGCCGCATTCGGTTATGAACGCTTGGAAGGGCCCACCGAACTGCTCTTTTCTGACAAGGAGAAGGCCTTCAGTGGCTATACGCTCTTTGGCGTCGGCAGCCGGACCTTTCTGCTCGATATGGATGGCCGCGTGGTTCACACGTGGCCGGTCGGGACCAATCCGCACTTGTTGGAAAACGGCAACGTGCTTGACGCGTCGAAGGATGATCCGAGCGGGTTCCAGGGGTTCAAGGAGGTCGATTGGGACGGCAAGACCGTTTGGGAATACACTGAAAAGCGCGAGGGCTATGCCCCGCATCATGACTGGGTGCGCATCTTCAACAAGGCTCTCAACGCTCCTTGCACGCTTTATATTGCCAACAAATCCATCACCGACGACCAGGCGATCGCCGCCGGCGCCGACCCCAAAAAGGGACCCTACCGCGAGGGACAAATGGACGCCATCGTCGAGGTGGATATGCAGGGCAAGGTGGTGTGGGAATGGTGGTTTTTCGATCATGTCGTGCAGGACCTCGATCCCGCGAAACCCAATTACGTCGGCGTGGGTAAAACCATCGCGGACCACCCGGGGCGCATCAATCTCAACATGCCGGGCAAACCGTTGAAGCGCGATTGGTTGCACTGCAACTCACTCGACTACAACGCAGAGTCCGGCCATTTGGTTATCAACTCGGTGCAAGGCGAGTTGTATGTGATTGACCATGACGGCACGTTCGTTGCCGGCGACGCACCGACCGGCATCGCCAAGGCCGCCAGTCCTGCGGGTGACTTCCTTTACCGATTTGGTGATCCTGCCCGTTATGGGCAGGGCGATCCTCCGCGGGTGCTTGAGAACTGGGATTCCGCCACATCCGGGCACAAACAAATGGGTGGCGCCCATGACGCGCACTGGATTCGCCCCGGTCTGCCGGGAGCCGGACACTTGATGGTTTTTAACAACGGCCAGTATCTCTATCAGCGCACGCCGCAGTCGTCGGTTTTGGAAATCAACCCGTTCCTTAACGCCACAGGCCGCGATTCCGGCAAATACGTCAATCCGCCGCTGGCAGGCTACCGGCGCGAGACGTACGACCACGACACGCACAATGAGCCACGCCAGGTTTCCAACCAAATCGTCTGGAGTTATCGCTCCGTCAACAGCCATAACTTCTTCAGTCACATCGGCTCCAGCGGCCAACGCCTTCCAAACGGCAACACCTTCATCTGCTCCAACACCGAAGGGCATTTCTTCGAGGTCACCACCGAGGGAAAATTGGTATGGGAATACATCAACCCAGTCACCCGAGATGGGGCTGTAAAGATGTTGGGCGACGCTCTGCCGATGACTAACTCCGCGTTTAGAGCCTTCCGCTACGGCGCGGACCATCCCGCATTCAAAGGCCGCGAACTCGCCCCGCAAGGAACCATCACCGACCGTGCGGCCCAAGGGATCGATGTCCAGCCCAAGCGCCGTCCCCCCGGTGACCGCCCGCCCGGAGGAGGCGACCGGCAGGGCCGCCGCGGGCCTGGCGGCGGGCAAGGCAATGGTGGCCGCGGTGAAGGGCGCGGCGACGGACAGAACGACCCGAATCAAGCAAACGGCAAGCCATAACCTCATAACCCAAACTTCTCCTCCTGGCCGCCACTACCGCCATGAAACCGATCATTACCACTCTATTGGCAGGTTCGTTCGCCCTGCTCCAGGCGGAAACCTCATCACCACCTAACTTCGTGATCGTCCTCGGCGAGGGCCACGGGTGGAGCAGCACCTCGGTGCAGATGGACGACGCCGTGCCGGGCTCGAAGAGCAGCCATGCACGCACACCTAATATTGAGCAACTCGCACGGGACGGGATGCGCTTCGCGGATTTCTACGCTGGCTCGCCACGCTGCACGCCGTCGCGCGCCGCGCTGCTCACGGGCAAGAGCCCTGCGCGGCTGCACATGACATTCGTCGGCGAGGGCAAAAATGACAGCGGTGACAATGCCAACAGGCGTCTGCTGCCACCCGCGGCGTCCATGGAACTTGCCGCTGGCGAAACCACCATCGCTGAGTTCCTTAAACCGGCCGGCTATGTGACCGCCCACTTCGGCAAATGGCACTTGGGCCGCGTGAGTCCCGGCCAGCACGGGTACGATGAGAACGATGGTGCCAATAACAATGGCGGCCCGGACAATGTCGCCAACCCGCATCCGAAACAATTATACAACATGACCGAGCGCGGAATGGACTTCATGGCCCGTCAGGTCAAAGCCGCCAAGCCGTTCTATCTTCAGTTGTCACACTATGCGGACAGGCAGGGCGGC
>JBAXBG010000050.1:0-18737 GCA_037142115.1 Verrucomicrobiota bacterium
ACGCGGCCAGGCCAGGGACGCTGCCAGGCGCGCGTTCTCACGAACGCGCCTACTGTCCGTAGGCGTGCTGGTGACAGCACGCGGCCAGGCCAGGGACGCTGCCAGGCGCGCGTTCTCACGAACGCGCCTACTGCGCCTAGCGGCGTTTTTGCGCGAACATCCAAGGCAGCAGCGCGGGCTCGGCAAAGGCGGAATCCCAGACGTTGTGCGCGATGCCGGGCACTTCGCTATATTTCGGCGTGCCGCCCGCCTGTTGCAGGGCGGCGATCATCGAGCGGGAACGCCCGACCTTGACCGTGGTGTCCATGGCACCGTGGAACGCCCACACCGGCAGTTTGGCTAACAGCGGCGCGGTGGAATCGTCGGCACCGCCACAGATCGGCACCGCCGCGGCAAACCCATGTGGCCGGCGGGCGACCATATCCCAGGTGCCAAAGCCCCCCATCGACAGGCCCATGACATAGACCCGCGCTGGATCAATCGGCAGGGACGTGAGCAATGAGGGCAGCAGGTCGAGCAGCAGCGCCATCGGCTCGCTCGGCTCCTTGGGCTGGAGATGGGGCACGGGATCGCCCCAGTCGACCTCGACCCAGCGCTTGCCCTCCGGGCATTGCGGGAACACCACGAACGCCGGATAGGCCTCGCGGTTCTTGGCGTCCAGAAACAACGCCCCGCCGTGCGTCAGTTGTTTCTGGTTGTCGGTGCCGCGCTCGCCCGCCCCGTGCAGCACGATGACTAGCGGATACTTGGCACCGGCCTTGGGCGCGGCCGGCTCCAGAATCCGATAGGGTAGCACGCCCCGGGCACCGGTGAACGCCCGGGCTGCGTAATCATCAGCGGCGCGGGCCGAGCCGGCCAGCAGCAGCGCGGTTCCCAGGGTGAGCAGGTGCTTCATGTTGCGGGGACTCGCGGTTATTTCTTCACCAGCAGGGATTTGCCGGTCATTTCCTTCGGCTGCGCCACGCCCAGCATGTCGAGCAGGGTAGGCGCGACGTCGGCCAGGATGCCGGTCCGGACCTGATAGTCCGGGGAGTTCTCGGCGACGTAGAGGATGTCGACCAGGTTGGTGGTGTGGGCGGTGTTGGGCGAGCCGTCGGGATTGCGCATGTATTCGCAGTTGCCGTGGTCGGCGGTGATGAGCAGCTTGCCGCCCAGGCGCAGGGTTTCCTCGACGACGGCCTTGACCCCGGCATCGATGGTTTCCACGGCCTTGATGGCGGCCTCCACCACGCCGGTGTGGCCGACCATGTCGGGGTTGGCGAAGTTGAGAATCACCAGGTCGTAGTCCTTGAGCTTGGCCACCACCGTGGCGGTCACTTCGGGGGCGCTCATTTCCGGCTTGAAGTCATAGGTCGGCACGTCCTTGGGCGACTGGATGGTGATGCGGTCCTCGCCCTTGTTAGGCACCTCCTCGCCGCCGTTGAAGAAATACGTGACGTGCGGGTATTTCTCGGTTTCGGCGATGCGCAGCTGGTTGAGGCCGGCGGCCGCGACGGTCTGGCCGAGCACCATGTCGAGCTTGACCGAGGCGAAGATCACCGGACAGGTGTATTTCTCGTCATACTCGGTGAGCGTGTAATACTCGGTCTTGGGCGCGACCTGGCGGTCGAAGCCGCTGAAGTCGTCCTTGAGGAACGCGTCGGAGATCTCGCGGGCGCGGTCGGCGCGGAAGTTGAAGAATAGCACCACGTCGCCATCGCGGACCCGCTGGGTGTCGGCCTCGGTGAAGACCATCGGCGGCATGAACTCGTCGGTCTTGTTGAGCCGGTAGTAATCGGCCACCGCCTCGCTGGCCAGCACGTCGCGCGGCTCGCCCTTGCCTAACACAATCGCGTCCCACGCGAGCTTGACCCGGTCCCAGCGCTTGTCGCGGTCCATGGCGAAGTAGCGGCCGATGACCGTGGCAATGCGGGCGCCGGCCTTGGCGGCTTCGTCCTCGACCTTGGCCAGGTATCCTTCGCCGCCGGTGGGTGAGGTGTCGCGGCCATCGGTGATGGCGTGGATCATGATGTCACCCACGCCGGCCTGGTGGGCCAGCTTGACCATCGCGATGAGCTGGTCCTGGTGGCTGTGCACGCCGCCGTCGGACACCAGCCCGATGAAGTGCAGGCGCGTCGCCTTGGCCTTGGTCAGCGCCTCAACGAACACCGGATTGGCGGCCAGCGTCCCCTCTTCGATGGCCAGGTTGATGCGGGTCAGGTCCTGATAGACGATGCGGCCGGCACCCAGATTCAGGTGGCCGACTTCCGAGTTGCCCATCTGGCCGGGTGGCAGTCCGACATCCAGCCCGGATGCGCTGAGCGATCCCTTGGGATACTTCGCGAGCATCACGTCGGTGAAGGGCGTGTTCGCCAGGAGCACGGCGTTGCCGTCTTTGACTGCGGTGGCTTGACCGCCGGGATTTGCACCCCAGCCGTCACGAATGATGAGCACTACTGGTTTCTTGGCCATGTCGGAACGCATTTACCCCCCTGCACCCGCCCGGGCAAGTCTTGTTTGCTCAATCGCCCGCGGCCTGGATGGGCAGCAGCGGTTTGGTGTGGCGGTGGATCCACACGCTCTGGACCAGCCCTAGCAGCATCATGCAGATCACCACGAAGGCTCCCGAATAGCTGATCAGGGGCAGCGGAATGCCGGTGATGGGCATCAGCAGCACGTGCATGCCGATGCTCTCGAAGACGTGGGCGAAAATCATCGTGACCACCAGGCAGGAGAGCATGCGGCCGCACACATCGCGGCTGTAAAACGCGATGTAGAGCCCTTGGATAAGCAGTATCGCGTAGGCGGAGAGCAATAACAGGCTGCCGCGAAACCCGAGTTCCTCGGCGATCACCGCGAAGATGTAGTCGTCGTGGGCCGTGTCCTTGGGGATGAACCCCTTGGCGTGCAGCGACCCCTGCTCGACCGTCGCTTTCCAACCGACCCCCTTCCAGCCGGATTTGCCCACAGCCATCGAGATGTTATGCGGGGCGTAGGCCTCGTCGGAGATATTGACTTCGCGCCCCTGGAGCATGTTCAGCCAGGTGTCGATGCGCTCCGGGCCGCGCTTGGAAACCAACGGCAGGACCACGAAATACATCAGGGGCAGCAGTCCGACCCCGATGAAAGCCATCCATGACAGGTAGCGGAACGGGATCCCGCCTATCAGCAGCGCGACGACCGTCACCGGGATCCAGACCATCGCCGAGCCCATGTCACCCATTTTCATGACCATCAGGCAGGGCATGCCCGCCAGCACGCCGATGACGCCGATGCGCATGAACGGCGAGCCCAACCAGCGGTGGACTTTCGGCAAATCCTGGATCAGCCACGCAATGAGCAAGATCCCCGAGGAAATCCCTAACTGGGTCGGCTGAAACGTCACCCCGCCGATCACTAACCGGTGCACCTTGTCGTCCACCAGCATCGCCTTGACGATCAGCCCGAGGCCCACCACATAAAACGGAATCCCCAACCAGCGGATCCACCGGTAGTCGACCAACGCCACCGCGAAATACACCACGCTGCCGATCAGGATCCAGCGCTTCTGCATCGCGGCGTAGTACGCGCCGACACTGCCATAATGGCTGAGCACCTCCTGGGAGGCCGGCAAATGCCGCGCCGCGCTCTCGATCATGAACACCCCGAAGATGAGCAGCGCATACATCACGAAGACGAGCACCCAGTTCATCCCCAGGATTTTTTTAAGGAACGGCGTCATGAGGAATCGCGGTCACCCGCCATCACTTACTTGCCCCAATGATTCAGCAACGTTTGCGCCATCACTCCGGGCGTTTCCGCCACGGCTATGCCGCATTCTTCCAAAATGCGCTTCTTGGCCACGGCCGTGTCTTCCTCTCCGCCCACAATGGCCCCGGCGTGACCCATCCGGCGGCCCGGAGGCGCGGTGGCCCCGGCGATGAAGCCGGCGATGGGCTTCTTGCAAAACTCCTTGGCCCAGCGCGCGGCTTCGGCTTCGGCATTACCGCCGATTTCACCGATGAGAATGATCGCTTCGGTCTCCGGATCCTCGTTGAACATCTTGAGCACGTCAAGGTGCGAGGTGCCATTGATCGGATCGCCGCCGATTCCAACGCACGTACTCTGGCCGTAACCGAGTTGCGTGAGCTGCCAGACGGCCTCGTAGGTCAGCGTGCCCGAACGGGACACCACGCCGACATTGCCGCGCTTGTGGATGTATCCGGGCGAGATGCCGATGCGACATCCTCCGTGGCTCTTGTCGCCGCGGCCGGGAGTGACCAAGCCCGGGCAATTCGGCCCGACCAGGCGGGATTTCGAGCCCACCAGCATGGCTTTGACGCGCATCATGTCCATCACCGGAATGCCTTCGGTGATACAGACGATGATTTCCACGCCGGCGTCCGCCGCTTCCAGAATCGCATCCGCGGCAAACGCCGGCGGCACGAAAATCGCCGAGGCCGTGGCCCCGGTTTCCCTCACCGCTTCCGAGACCGTGTCGAAAATCGGCACGACGTTGTCAAACAACTGGCCGCCCTTGGTCGGGGTGATCCCGCCGACGATTTTGGTGCCGTATTCGAGCGAGAGGCGGGTGTGGCGCGCGCCAAAACTGCCGGTGATGCCTTGGATGAGGACTTTGGTGTTTTCGTCAATGAGAATGGACATTTGAAACTGGGGTGAGTGAGTGAGTGAGTGATGGGTGAAAGGAGCGCGGCGCGCCCAATGTTAGAATGCTTAGGATTCAAGTCGGAGAGCAACGTTTTGAGGGAGCACAGCCAGCAAATGCGGGTAAACTTCGACGAGCCGCGAAATATCGGCCAAATCTTTTTGGCGCTTGCTGGAGCGGCGGCCGGGGTCGGAGTAGGCCGCGAGTTTTCCCCGCAGCGTGTCTTCCAGGCTGGCGACCCGCATCAAAATGCCATGCACATCCGCCGGGACGGCGCGGGCGGGGAATTCCTGATAGATCGCCTCGGTGCTGATCTGAATGCTCACCTTCGATTGGCCTTTCAAATTGACCGACCACTCGAAGCGGTTATCGGCAAAGCCAAGTTCTGTTAAAACCGCGACCGCCTCGTCCACCCGTCCGGCGGCGATGACGAGATCCACGTCAGCGGTGGCCATCGGCTCCGCGGCCCAATGATTGACCGCGAGACCGCCAATCATGCACCACGGAATTTCATGTTTCTCCAAGGCATTGACCAGCGCCAAGACATCACTGCCTCCGCCTAAAGTCTGCCAGTCGTAAAATTGCCGCTGAGTCATGAATGGGAACAATAACGATCAGGCGACCGCGGCCACGATCTTGAGGGCGCCGTCGTCCATGCCCGCAGCGGACACGATGTTGAGACCAGAGGCGGCCAGCGTGGCCTTGCCGGCTTCGACGTTGTTGCCTTCAAGGCGGACCACCAAGGGCAGCGACAGGCCGGTTTCCTTGGCCGCAGCCACCACCCCTTCGGCCACGATGTTGCAGTCCATGATGCCACCGAAGATGTTGATGAAAATCCCCTTCACGTTTGGATCGCCAAGGATGATTTTGAAGGCGGCGGTCACCGCGTCCTTGGACGCACCACCCCCGACATCCAGGAAGTTGGCCGGATCTCCGCCGTGAAACTTGATGATGTCCATGGTCGCCATCGCCAGGCCCGCGCCATTGACCAGGCAGGCGATGTTGCCATCCAGCCCGATGTAGTTGAGATCGTGGGCGGCGGCGGCCACCTCGCGCGGGTCTTCCTCGTCGCGGTCGCGCATCGCGGAAATCTCGGGATGCCGGTAGAGAGCGCTGTCGTCAAAGTTGAATTTCGCGTCCAGCGCATAGACGTGGTCATCGACGGTCTCGACCACCGGGTTGATTTCCACCATCGAGCAGTCGCATTCGATGAACAGCTTGTAGAGGGAATGGAGCAAGCGGCCGAACTGGCGGGCGGTGGTGTGCAAGTCGAGCGCCTGGCAGAGTTTGCGCACCTGGTAGGCCTGCAGGCCCGCCAGCGGGTTGACAAATTCGCGGAGGATCTTCTCGGGGGTCTTGGCCGCGACCTCCTCGATGTCCATGCCGCCTTCGGTGGAAACGATGATGACCGGCTGACAGGTCTGACGGTCCAACAGAATCGCCAGATAGAGCTCGCGGCGGATCGTCACCGATTCGGTGACCATCACCTTGCGCACCAGGCGGCCAGCCTCGCCGGTTTGCTTGGTCACCAGCACCTGGCCGAGCATCTTGGCGGCCACCTCGCGCACCTCCTCCGGAGATTTCACCAGGTGCACGCCACCTTGGAAGCCATTCTTGAAGGTCCCCTTGCCCCGGCCACCGGCGTGAATCTGCGCTTTGACCACCAGATTCTTCACCGCCAGCCACTTGGCCGCGTCGAAGGCCTCCTTGGGGGTGACTGCGGACCACCCCTTGGGGCTGGGCACGCCAAAGCGGTCGAAAAGTTCCTTAGCCTGGTATTCGTGAATGTTCATGGTGCTCGGAATCGATGAGTGTTGCGAAAAACGGCCGCCACCCTATTCCCCCACCCCAACCACGGTCAAGGCCTACTCAAGAAAAGATATCCCTGTTATTTCAGCTGCTCTAACCGACCGGCCGACTCGCCGAGGCCCCCTTCCGGGCCCGGACCTAAACCACCGGGCGAGTGAGTTTTCATCCTATAAGGGAAAATGAAAACCGGAATCCCTGCCTTTTAAAACCACTGATTGTAGTGATTTTCCACACCCGGTGCGCACCGGGTTCTGGTGCTCATCATGGATTGGAAGTGGCATCAGGGCCATCCCCGCGGCCCGATGCGCGGATCATCCGCGCGAGGTCGCCGTTGAAGCGATCCGCCGCCGCCAGTTCGGCCAGGTCCAAGTGCATGCGGTAGCACCACCGGTGGTGCCGGACGGCCGGCACATTGATCCGCTCGGCCGCGGGGTCCGGGTGGCGAATACTCTCGTCACTGGCTAGCAGGTCCTGCAGCGGAAAGATCGCCCACATCGCGGGCGACTGCAGGTGTTGGAGGAGGATCCGCGCCGCGAGCGCGCCGGATAGCTCCGGCGGGGGCGACGCCTCTCCGAGCATTTGCCAGGCGAAGTTCGCCGTGAGGCGCGGGTCCTCGCCCCACCACCCGCGCAGGCTCGGCATGTCGTGGGTGGACGTGCTCACCACGCTCAGGTAGGGCGCGTGCGCGGGGTCGCCGAACTCGGCGTCGGAGCGCTTCGGCATGCGCTGGATTTCCAGCGACAGGATCCCGAGTTCGTGGAGCACGCGCGGCACGCAGGCCGGCACCATCCCCAGGTCCTCGCCGCACCACAGCATCGGACTGGCCCGCCGCAGCCCCGGCAGCTTGTCGTAGCCGCGAGCCTGCCAGAAGGCGTCCTGGCGCCGATAGAAATAATCCACATACAATTCCTCCATCCGCCATTTGACGTCGCCATCGAGTTCCTGGAACGAGCGCGTCAGCTGCATCAGGCACCGCGGATGGAACAGTGTCCCGTTCGATCCGGGGACCTCGAAAAAGAGCACGTCGCTGGCGCAATCCAGCAACCCGGCGCGCAAGCGCTCGAGCCGCAGGCGTGCCGGCGCGTCGCCCGGCTCCAGCCCGGCGAAATGCCCGGCGATCCGGTGCTGGGTGGCGACGCGGTCGCGGAGTTGATAGACACCGCCCCCCAGATCATCGAGATAGTCCTGCTTGGCCTGGCTGGCGGCATCTCCGAAGCGCTCCCACAGGAACGCCTCGCGGATGAATGGCCGGCAGTAGCGGCTGAAGTCGAACGGGATGTCACGCCCGAGGATCTCCTCGAGGGCCACCGGCACCGCCGGATCGAACCAGCCCATGATCCCTTCGACCTGGTCGGTGGGAATCTGCCAGATGCGGAAAAACCCGAGGATGTGATCGATGCGATAGGCGTCGAAATGGTGGCTGAGATGAGCCAGGCGGGCCCGCCACCAGGCATAGCCGTCGGCCCGCATCGCGTCCCAGTTGTAGGTGGGGAAGCCCCAGTTCTGGCCTTTGGCGGCGAACGCGTCGGGCGGCGCGCCGGCCTGCGCGTCGAGCTGAAAGAGGTGCGGGGCGGACCAGGCGTCCACCGAATGGCGGTCGATGCCGATCGGCAGGTCGCCCTTGAGGATGATGCCCTTGCGGCGCAGGTGCGCGACCGCATCGGACAGCTGGCGGTCGAGTTCGTATTGCAGCCAGATGTGATAGGAGAGCTCCGGCCACGCCGGATGGTCCGGCCCGGCCATGGCATCCACCCGCGCGAGGTCGAAGGTCTGCCAGTCCTGCCAGCGGGTGAAGTCAGCGGTGCCGAAGTGGTCGCGCTGGAGGCAAAACGCCGCGTAGGGGACCAGCCACTGCCGGTTTTCTGCCAGAAACGCCAGGAACCCGGCGGCGGTGGTGAGGGCCGCATGGTGCAGCGCGAACACCCGCCGGGTCAGAGCGGTCTTGGCCCGCATGACCTCCGGGTAATCGACGTGCTCGAGCGCGTTGAGCCACTCGCGGGAGGCATCGAGGTCCGCGGCGAACTCGGCGGGCATGGTGCAGCCGAGATCCTCGATGCGCAGGTAAAGCGGGTGCAGCGCGAACACGCTGATCGCCGAATACGGATAGGAATCCTGCCAGTCGTGGGCGGCGGTGGTGTCGTTGACCGGCAGGATTTGGATGAGCTTCAGGCCGACCGCGTGCGCCCAGTCGGCGAGCAGCTTGAGATCGGCGAACTCCCCCACCCCGAGACTCAGGTCACTGCGCAGGGAGAACACCGGGATCGCCACCCCGGCGGCATGATAGAGCGCGGCCGCCTCCCGGCGGTACCCTTCATCGCTCACCCGCGTGCGCTGGCGCTCCGCCAACCCCCGGGCATCCAGCACCCGGTTGTCGCCAGCTTCAAGGCTGACGGCGGATCCTGACGTTGGATCCATCAGTCCGTATTTGTATTCCAGCCGCTGATCCTGCGGCAGCGCGAGGCCGGCCTGCCAGACATTGGCGGACACCTCGTGCAGGGGAATGGCGTGCGGCCAGGCCCAGGCCCCGAGCCCGGCCGGTCCGCCTAGCAGGCAGGGCACCCGCCCCGCGGGCACCGCCGCCATCCGCAGCTGGAACAGGTGGTTGGCACCTGGCTCAACCGTCGGCGTGGCAAACCTCCCGCGGGCGGGCAGCACCGCCTGGAACGCATGGGTTTCATAGGCGTAATCGACCGTGCCCGCAGAGCACCACGTGTCCAACAGGAGCAGCGCCTCCAGTGTGGCGGGATCCGCCACTGCCTGCCGCGGGCCGGCCCACTCGTCGAGCACCAGGCCGTTGTCATCCTGGCGCAGCTGATAGGAATATTCCAGCCGCAACGGCCCGCCGGACTGGACATCCAGCGCCAGCTCCCATTGCTGGTCGTTGCTCCAGCGCAGCGGCAACAGCTGTTCGTAGCGGGCCTGCAGGTCCGGCGACACCGTCGCCAGTTTCACCCACAGCGACTGGCCCGGGACAGTGTGATAATTCAAACGGAAGACGATCTGCATGAAAAGAATGGGAGTTACAGCAATGAGCCGGCTCGGCCAAAATCACCGACAAGGTGACCGACAACCCAGGTGGAGCGGCCTCGATGAGGCCGCAGTCAAAGGACGGACCCTAAGAAGCCCGGCGAATGCCTACAAGACCAAGCTTGGCTAAATCATTGGCAGAACCTTGGCCCGCGCTCTCATCGAGAGCGCGCCACCTCTCATCGAAAGCGCGCCACCTGTGGCCCAAAAAAGGCTGCCGGGAAGATCCCGGCAGCCTTGATGAATGGATGAATCGCGCGACGGCTTATTCCTGCGGAGCGCCACCGCCTTGGGGCATTGGGAACGGCATGCCACCTTCCGGCGCGGCTGGCGCGTCCTGGATTTTGACCAGCTCGATTTCAAAAATGAGCAAGCAATTCGGTCCGATGTCGGCACTGCGGCGCTGCTCGCCGTAGGCGAGCTTGGCCGGCAGGAACAATTTCCATTTGGCACCCACCGGCATGGTGGTGAGAGCTTCCTTGAAGCCATCGACGACTTGCAGGGTCATTGCCACGGGGGCCCCTTCAGGAGAAGCATCGAATTGCTTGCCGCTGAGGAGGGTACCCTTGTAGTTGACCATGAACTGCTTGTTGTCCTTGGGCGCGGCTTTGGGATCGGCCTTGGGGTCCTCCTTGGGAGCGACATATTTTTCGTCACCGCCCTTGGCGAGGACCTCGTATTGCAGGCCGCTCTTGGTGGTGGTGACTTCCTTGCGCTTGGCATTTTCCTCGAGGAATTTTGTGCCGGCTTCCAAGTTGGCGGTGGCGGCTTCCTTTTCGCGGCCTTGCAGCATTTCGCCGAGCGCCTGCATGGCGGCTTGGAGTTTTTCCTCGCTCAGCTCGGGTTTGCCGCCCTTGACGGCAGCCATGAAGCCATTGATGAAGTTTGCCTGTTCGATGTCATCGGCGGTCACCCCAAAGCGGCCGAACTGCTGGCTAAACGTGCTGCCGGTGCGGAAACCGAGCGCGTAGGACGAATCGGTCTTGATCACGGCCGGGTCCAACTTGGGCTTGGCGGGCACTTCGATGGGTGGCGTGGTGGCTTCCGCTTTCGCGGGGCTGGCAGCCGGTGCCGTGGTGGCTTCCGATTTGGCGGCGGGGGTTTTGGCGGCTTCCGATTTGGCGGCCGGTTTGGCGGATAGGGTGGCGACCAGGCTCAAAGCCAGCACGCCAGGAATGAATTTGCGGATCATATGTTTGTTGGAAGAGCGGGGAAATTAGGCTGGGTTGGCCAACCTGTCGAGACGGATTTTCGGTGAAAATTGCGTACCCCGCCTTGCTGGTGGGCATCGGGGGCGCACCCATCTCACCGATTCAACAAATCCCTGAGTGCCACTTTGACTTGCTCCATTTGGGAGGGATTCAGTAGGCGGGGTGCCCTCCCGCCGTCACGGTCAGCAGCAGGCGGCGGTCGCGCAGGCCGGATGGCCCTCCGGCGAAGGATAGGCCGGAGCGGTCGGGTCGAGCACCGGGGCCGCAGCCGAGCGGTCCGGTTGCAATGTTTCGAGGCCGAGCTTGGCCAGCAGCGCCAGATCCTGGGCGGCCTCAGGATTTTCCGTGGTGAGGAGTTTTTCGCCGTAGAAAATCGAATTGGCACCGGCGAAGAAGCACAACGCCTGGACTTCGTCGGAAAGCCGGGTGCGGCCTGCCGACAGCCGGACTTTGGCGCCGGGCACGGAAATCCGGGCGCAGGCGATCATGCGCACCAGATCGAACGGATCGACCTGCGGATTCTCGGCCATCGGAGTGCCGGGCATCGGCATCAGCGAGTTGATCGGCACGCTCTCGGGCTGCGGATTGAAATTGGAAATGACCTCCAACAGGCGGAGGCGGTCGGTGATGGTTTCGCTGAGGCCGAGGATCCCGCCGCAGCAAACCGAAATCCCGGCATCCTGGACGTTGCGGATGGTGCGCAGGCGGTCCTCGTAGGTGTGCGAGGTGACGATGTTTGGATAGTGTTCCGGCGAGGTGTCGAGGTTGTGATTGTAGGCGGTCACCCCGGCCACCCGCAGTTGCTCGGCTTCCGCCGGGCCGAGCTCACCAAGCGTGACGCAGACTTCCATGTTGAGCGAGGCGACGTCCCGGACGATCTCGAGCACCTGCTCGAAGCGCGGCGTGCCGCCGCGCACACCGCGCCAGGCGGCGCCCATGCAGAAGCGCGTCGATCCGGACTCCTTGGCGGCCCGGGCATGAACCATGACTTCCTCGCGCTCCAACAACACGTGGCTCTCCAGCTCGGTCTTGTAGCGGGCGGATTGGGCGCAATAGGCGCAATCCTCGGAACAACCGCCGGTCTTGATCGAAAGCAGCGTGCAGAGCTGGATCTTGCCTTCCGGCCAGAACTTGTCGTGCACCGCGCGGGCGCGCTTGAGCAGATCGAAAAATGGCAGGGCGTGGAGCTGTTGGAGTTCGGCGAGAGTCATGACGAGGTGAGATGGAAAAGCGGGGATTGTGGATTGCAGATCGTGGATCGAAGATGGCCGATCCCGGGCGGCAAGCACGCTTGGGGTGCCGCGCGGCAGGGTTGGTTCTTTGACCGGTCGTGTCAACGCGGGATCCTGCCTTTTGCGCCGATCCTGGCGTCACGGCCTTGGCTCCGGGCAGCATGCCCAATACTGTTTACTTTGCGATGGATATGGCGTTAGAAGATCCGGGCAGAATGCCCGGACCACCGTGGCGCGGGCATTCTGCCCGCCGCCTTTTCCCTGCTCGGTTTCTGAACTGACTAAGTCAACAGTATTGGGCAGAATGCCCGGACCACCGTGGCTGCCGCGTCCCGCGGCAGGCCGTGGTGGCGGCGGCCCGCCGCCATATCTTGCTTGGCATGCCGGAGCGGGACGCTCCGGCCACGGCCTGCGGCGAGACGCCGCAGCCACATTTGAGCTACGCGCCCAGGGTATTCGGCGACCGATTCCCGCCCCTCAGCGTTCCCACGAGCCGTGGACCTCGGGCATGCGTCCGTAGGAGATGACGGTGTAGTCGGTGGGGCCATTGGCACCTTCGAGTGGCACGCCGACCGAACGCTTCCAGGCGGAACTCATGCTTTCACCGGTGTGGCAGCCCCAACTCTTGCAGTAGGCGTTGCGGGCGAAAATCGAACTCTTGATGCGGGGCAGGTCGCGCTCGTGCAACCAGGCGCAGGAAATCGCCATGATTTCATTGCCATAATCGAACATGAAGGCGAAGCGGTTCGAGTGGCCGATGAAGTCAAACGTCTGAATCGAGGCGCGGGGGCGGGAATTGAGCGCCTGCAGAAAGCCGTTGGAGCTGTCGAACCAGACCAGGGTGGCGTGGCGCTCGGCGGCGAGTTCGGTGATCCAGCGGGTGTAGGGTTTGCCGTCCTCCTTGCCGCGGGCGAGGTATCCCGGCTGATAGACCATCCACACCAGCGGCGCGGTGGGGCCGTAGGCCTTGCGGATTTCGGCCATCCGCAGGGTCGAGGCGCGCACGAAGTTCGCCCACCACTTGTCGTGCTGGTCCTGGGGGACCCGGAAGTTCTCCCACTTGCGCATGGCGGGACCGCCGGTGACGACCACATGGTCGGCGCGGCCCGGCATGGCGAGCAGGAGACTCACGAAAAGCAGAAGGCGAAGGACGCGGGTCATGCAGTCAGATCACTCGGCGGACGGGCCGGAGCCGTTGCGGATGATTTCAAAGAAGCTCTGGGGCTCGAGTGCCGCGCCACCGATGAGGGCGCCGTCGATGTCCGGGCAGGCCATCAGTTCGGCGGCGTTGCCGGGTTTGACGCTGCCACCGTATTGGATGCGGATCCGGGCGGCGGTGTCGGCACCGTAGAGATCGGCGACGAGCGAACGAACGAAGGCGTGGGCGTCCTGGGCTTGTTGGGAAGTGGCGGTGACGCCGGTGCCGATCGCCCAGACCGGTTCATAGGCGATGACGGTTTCGGTCATGTCCTTTTCGGTGATGCCTTTGAGGCCGTCGGTCACCTGGGTGCGCAGGACGGTTTCGAGCATGCCGCCCTCGCGCTCGGCGAGGGTCTCGCCGATGCAGAAGATCGGCTTGAGGTTGGTCTCGCGGGCCTTTTTCATCTTGGCGTTGATGACCGCATCGGTCTCGCCGTAAATCGAGCGGCGCTCGCTGTGGCCGAGGATGACGTAGTGGACGAAAAACTCGCGCAGCATCAGCACGCTGATTTCGCCGGTGTAGGCGCCCGAGTCATACTGCGAGCAATTCTGGGCGGCGATCTGGATGGCGTGGGCGTTCTGGCCGGCGGTGGCGGTGTGCAGCACTTCGGCGAGTTTCGGCAGCGAAACAAACGGCGGCGCGATCACAATTTCGCTGGCAAAGTTCTGGCCCTGGAGTTTCGAGAGGAAGCTCTTGACGAAGTCTTCCGTCTCGGAAGCCCCCTTGTTCATTTTCCAGTTGGCGGCGAAGATCGGTTTACGGTTCATAGGTCGGTGATGTTAGTGAGGAGAGTGGTGAGATCAGGCTTCGCTGAGGGCCGCGACGCCGGGCAGGACTTTGCCTTCGAGCAATTCCAGCGACGCGCCGCCGCCAGTGGAGATGAAAGTCATTTTGTCATCAAGACCGAATTGGTTGACGGCGGTCACCGAGTCGCCGCCGCCGATGATGGTCACCGCGCCGAGGGCGGTGGCGTCGGCCACGGCCTGGGCCACGGCACGGGTGCCTTTGGCGAAGTTTTCGATTTCGAACACGCCCACCGGACCGTTCCAGATCACGGTTTTGGCTTTCAGGATGACCTCGCGGAATTCCTGGATCGCGATGTCACCGGCATCGATGCCCATCCAGCCGGCGGTCACCGCGCCGCCCTGTGAAAACGGCTGGGTGCAGCGGGTTTGAGCACCGTCTTCGAACTTGTCGGTCTCGCGGGTGTCGGCGGGCAGCAGGATGGTTTTGCCCATGGCCTTGGCCTTGGCCAGGATTTCGAGGGCCAGTTCGAGCTTGTCGGTTTCCACCCGGCTATTGCCGACTTCGTAGCCCTGGGCCTTGAAGAAGGTGAAGGCCATGGCACCGCCGATGATCAGGGTGTCGGCTTTTTCCAGCAGGCTCATGATCACCTGGATTTTATCCGAGACTTTCGAACCACCCATGATCACCACGAACGGGCGGGCTGGCGTTTCCAATTCTTGCTGGAGGTACTTGAGCTCGCGGGCCATCAGGAAGCCCATGGCGCTCTGGGTCACAAAATGCGTGACCCCTTCGGTGGAGGCGTGGGCGCGGTGGGCGGTGCCAAACGCGTCGTTGACGTAGATTTCGGCGGCACCCGCGAGTTGCTTGGCGAACGCCGGATCGTTGGCTTCCTCCTCAGCGTGGAAGCGGGTGTTTTCCAGGATCAGGACGTCACCGGGCTTGAGCGCCGCGCGGAGGGTGGCCGCTTCCTCACCGACGCAATCCGGTGCCAACTGCACCAACTGGCCGAGGATCTTGCCGAGGCGGGCCGCCACGGGCGCAAGCGAATATTTGGCATCCGGGCCGCCCTTCGGGCGGCCGAGGTGCGAACACAGGACGAGCTTCGCGCCGCCCGCAATCAGGTGCTGGATCGAAGGAATCGCCGCCTGGATGCGGGTGTCGTCGGTGATCGCACCGTCTTTAAGGGGGACGTTGAAGTCCACACGCATGAGGACTTCTTTGGAAGTTACGTCGAGGTCGAGAATCGAAAGTTTGGCCATGGGACGGGAATCCCGCCCCAGAGCGGAACCCGTGTCAAGCCAGGAGTCGGCTGATTTCGCCTCACTTCGGCAGCGGAGCGGTGCGGAAGCGTTCCTGTTGTTGGCGCAGTTGCGGGTCTTCGGGCAGGAAATTGACGGCTTGGCGCGACCAGACGAGCGCTTGTGCCCGGTTGCCCTTGGCGAAGTGGATTTCGGCCATCGTATCGAGATAGGCCGATTGGTTGGGGTTGGCGACGAGGGCCGTGGCGAGGAGCTGCTCGGCCTCGTCGAGTTTGCGCAAGGCGCGGGCGGCGAACCAGGCGGCGGTGTTGCGGGTGTTGTCGGAGTGCGGATAGGCGTCGATAATTTGCGCCATCCGGTTCCATGATTCAAGGAACCACCGGTCATGATCCTTGAGCAGGCCGACCTTGCGCAGGGCGGGGAAAAAGAAGTCGGCGAGCGAGCCGTCGCTGGCAAACTGCTGATGACATTTGGCCAGCAGCGCCAGCGCGCCCGGACGATCGGACTGGAGGTTGGCCAGTGCGCGGGCGGTATCGGCTTGCAGGCGCTGGCGCATGAGCAACAGCGAGCTTTCCCGGCGGTTGTTGGCAGCCAGATAAACGCGGGCCAGCACTTCCGAGGTGGCGGCGGCCTCCTGCCAGCGCCCGGCCTCGAGCAAAGTGTCCGAGTGCAACTTGAGAGCGAGGGGAAACTCGCGTGCGTCGGGGTTGGCCTCGCGGGCGGCGCGAGCCCACCACTCGGCAGCGCGCGCGTAATCACGACCGAAAGCATAGCCATTGCCGATGAGAATGGCGGTGGCGGCATCGCCGAGCGCAAGCTGGTCGGCGATGCGGTCATGGGTGGCGGCCTCGCCGGGGCGGCCCGCCAGGCGAAGTGCGGCGGCGGCGTAGGCATGATTTTGAGCGCTGGGCTCCTGACTCAAGTCCTTGTCGAGGGCGATTTGGTCGAGGAGGACCGTGGCCGCCTCGTTCCAGCGTTCGACGGCGGAAAGATGGAGCAAGTGCTCACCCCAGAACACCTCCTTGCGCGAGGCTTCAGACATCTGGTCCCAAGCCTTGAGGGTGTTCGCCACGTCGCCCTCGGCGATGGCGATCCTGGAGAGACGGGAGACGAGTGGCTGGCGCTCGGCTGCAGGCAGCGCGGCCACCGCCTTCCAGGCCATGCTTAACCAATGGTCGCGCACTTTCGCGGGATCCGGCCCGAGGCCGAAGAGCGCGAGCATCCCGTCAAAGCGCTCGCTGCGGCTGGCCTTGGGGTCCAACTCGACGAGCCACGCCCACCAACTGCGCGCCTGTTCGTCATCCCCGAAGGCGGTCGCGACGATTTCCTCCCACCGCTTGGCATCCTCACCCGCCCAGGCGAATGCCACGCGCTTGGCCAAGCGGGGAGCGCCGCTGGTGCTGTCACGGTTGCCAAACAGCACCCCGAGAAAATTCACAAATGGATTCACCTCCTTGTTGGCAAAGGCGGCCATCGGCTCGGAATAGGCGGCCCAGGCGTCGTCGTGCAGCCCCCTGCGTTCGAGGAAATTGGCGAGCGCGACCAGTTCCTCGCTCTGGGTGGAGACTTCATGTTGGTCTTCGATGTCCTCGGTGGGGACTTTTTGCAGGCGCTTGGCAACCCAGGCCTTGAAATCCGGGTGCTGCGGATCGAGTCCCAGCACTTGGAGGGCCTCGGGGATGGACTCGAGAGCCTCGAAATGATGGAACGCGGCCAACGGCGAGGATTTGGTCATGGCCGCTTCCGCGGTCTTGACCTCGCCCAGCAGAAACAACGCGTTGATGGCCACATCACGCTCCATCGGATTGCGGGAGGCCAGCGCCCCGCGCAGCGGTTCCAGATCCGCGGGGAGGATCTTCTGTCCCAGCCACCGCTTGCTGGCAACCTTGGCGTAGGACGGTGCCAACAGATCCGGCCCACCCTCCGCATGAGCGGCTGGACCGCCACCCAGCCAGGGCAAGGGGTCGCCCGCCAGCGCCGCCAGCGCCGCTGCAATCCGCGGCTCTCCGGCCGCCGTGGCGGCCTCCCTGGCCGCGTCCAGGGTGCCGACCTCCCGCCGCAACGCGAGCTGCCAGGCTTGCGCATTCCGCCCCTTGACCGCTTGGGCGCGCTGCAACTCGGCATCCAGCGTGCCTTGGCTGCGGTGGAACGCCGCCAGGGCCAGCAAGCCATCCGCATCCGCTGGAGCCAGTTCCAACAACTCGCGGGCACCCCGGGCGTCCCCTTGGATCAGGCACTCGCGCGCCGCCTTGACCGCCACGCCGCTCACCGCTGGCTGCAATTTCGCGCGGACTTCAGCATGGGTTTCCGAGGCATAAAGTTTCAGCATCTGCCGCCAGGCGTGCTTCACTTGCAGCTTGGCAAACAGCAGGGTTTTTTCCGTCGGCGTGGCTTTGGCGTAGCGTTCGACCAAAGCGATGATCGTGGCGTCGGTCGCAGGCGTGATATGCAGTTGGATCTTGCCGATGAGGTCGCGGGCCCTGAAACTTTGTTCCGGATCATCCGCCGCGAGCGCCTCGCGCAAGGCGGGCAGGGCTGCCTCACCGAGCGCCCAAATGTCCCGACTGGCCTGCTCCCGAACCCGGAAATTCTCGTCGCCCAGCTCCCGGACCAAGGTTGCCAGCTCTCTACCCGACGGCGGCACAGCGGGCTTGGGCAGCGATTCCACCGTCGCCGCCGCCAGCCACGAGAACGTCGCCATGCCGCAGATCACTGCCAGCACCAATGGGGTCAGGTATCGCATTTCAACAATTTCTTCAGTTTGGCCAGCGTCTTGGCTTGGGTCGCGCTCCTGGCGCAGGCTACCACCAACCGGCTCACCGAGCCAGAGTGGCCCATCGCCAGACGTTGCGCAATCCATGGATTTCCAATCGACGTTTGTTCTCGCAACCATGCCGCGACCTGCCCCCGATGCCCCACGGTCCGAGCGGACAGCCGGTTTGTCGCTCTGTGAGCGGATTTCTCCGTGGCAGGCGGTTGTGCGCACGGCCCGGGAATCCAACGTCAGCGGTTTATTGAACCTAAAAAGGAACATGGAAATGGCTCAGGCGACGTTGTTCTAGCACTGATTGCACTGATTTAGACTGATTTCACTGAAAGAACTGGATTTTGACTAACTGAGACCACGCTCACCTTCTATGCGAGCACTCATGACGCTGTAACTTCCTAATTATCAGCACAATCAGTGAAATCAGTGGTCATTTTCCTGTCTGGGTTGAAATGCGACACCTGGCCCGAATGGCGCTAATTTCAGGCTGCTTTGGGACGGAAGAGTCCGCCTGAAGGCGGGACTACTTACGCTGGAATCAGCGTTCATGGGGAGGTATGTAGTACCGCCTTTAGGCGGAATCTTCTGTCCTCCATGCTTCCCCAAAACCGTTAAGTTAGCGCCATTCACACCTGACCCCATTTACGAACGAGTTACCGGTTGGCCGGGCTGACCGAGGGGCTAGCGGCCAGCAAAGAGTCCGCATGAAGGCGGGACTACTGGGACGCACCCAGACAAACGCAACGAGCCGCCTGTCACAGGCGGCTCGCACGAAAAAATCAGAGTGATGGCAAAGCCATTCAGGCTTCCGTAGCGTCCGCAGCCGCGGTCACTTCCGGAGCCGCGGTTTCAACGACCGC
>JBAXBG010000051.1:0-18679 GCA_037142115.1 Verrucomicrobiota bacterium
GCTGAGGTCGGAATCATCCGGGGGCATCACGCTCACGGCCTCTCCGCGCCGTCGCCGAAGATCACGTTTTGAATGATTTTCTGTTTCAACTCACCCGGCTCCCGCTCGGATTGAATCTAGCGACCGCACATCCCGTTATTAAAACACGATTTTTCATGGCGATTTCTTTTGTTTCACGAACATGAGTTCCAACAGCACATCGGTCTTCAACTCGTCCGCAAATCGCGCGAGTTCCCTGATTCGATTTTTGATTTCGACGAACACCTCCGGTTTGTCGTAGAGGCACGGCCGTTCCTCCCCGGCAGTTCTCCTGCGCTCGGCATCCCAGGCCTTCGCCAAGTCCAACAGCTTGTCCCGCAGTGCCTCTGGAGTGATGGAATTCAGAGCCAAGAGGGGAACAGAGACATGCAGTTGGCTTTCCGACAGATGAATCAGGTCGTTCACGCAGCGGGCGAACTCGGAATTCGGCGGCATACGGCTGGCGGAAAGCCCCCTGGATCTAGCAGCCACTTTGACGGAGAGCTCAAGGTTTTGCTGCGCCTTGCCCAATTCGTCGGCAAAGCACTCCAGCGCCGAGCCGGTCCTGGCCATCAACGAGACCTCCATCTTCTCCCCGCGCTTGATCCCAATGCCCTGCCAAAACCCTGATCGGGAATCCGCCAGCCTCATGCAGGATTTTCCTGCAAATGCCAGGCCGGGGTCAGTGACAACTTTGCCATAGAAAAGAGTCCACCCGGGAGCCGTCCCATCAGGAGCTTCGGCCTCGAAGCCGCCATTTGGCAAGGGCACACCGTTGACCTGGATCTCGTCAAGATAGATGGGAATCTCACTCGCTCCCATCGGCCCGAAGCGGAGATTGATGAGACCGTCCCCCTCGGCGCTCAGCACTAAGCTGAACCGCTTCCACTGCTGGGTGAGGTTCCGCGCGCCAAACCGGACGCAATCCGACTTCTGCCCGGTGCGTTCGTCCACCAGCAGAAACTTGTCCAGCTTCGGATCCTGCAAGAAGGCACTAAAACCCACCCCGTCGTAACAAATGGCTCCGCAACCGTTCCCAAGGGAAAACAGCAATAATGCGAGAATTTCAAGACTCTTTTTCATGGCCGCAGATGGTCTCAATGGATTTCCAAAGTTCTCAGTGACCATGGCTCGAGTTGGATTTTCACCTCGGCTTCGCCGTTCGGGTTGCGGGTCGCGGGCAAACTCTGACGGATCCCATTGGACAGATCGATGGCGGTCGTGGTGCCGACCGGCAAGGCGAGGACCACGTCGGTCGGCTGGTCGCCAGCGTTGATCAAGCCGTAGCGGTCGCCGAATTTCCTGATGACCGCGTGTTTGGCGGAGTCGGATAGCTTGCCGGTATATTCCTCCGGCTTGGCAAAGGGCAGGAGTTGAAACGGCACCGCAAAAGTCCGCAGGTCGATAAGTCGGCTTTCATACGGCCAGCTCGTGAAGGTATCGAGGAAAAAGTCCCGGGCATTGGCATGAAGCAGTCCCTCCACCAGTTCGCGGCGGAAGGTCCGCTGGTTGCGAATGTACTGGCAGGTCCAACCTTTGAGCGGCTTCGGGCTCTCGTCATAGAATGGCATGGCGATCGCCAGCCCACCGCTGAAACCATCGCGAATCTGCTCGAACCCCGGCTGGGTGTAGGGTGACGGCCACCGCAGCCTGTCGCCATGATTGCGCGAGCGCTCGCGTTCCAAGACGAAACAAAAACCGTCACTGCCAGCATAGAGAGAGGGGTCATGGCAGACAAACTTCAGAAAGTCGTGGTAGCTATGGATTCCATGCTCTTTCAGCTTGGCCGGATCGAAGCGGACATTCTCCTCACCGATGTAGGCAAACTGAAGGGGATTGGCTTCCCACCCCTGGTTGATGGAGAGGTAGAGGTCGGGGCGGTGCTTGCGCGCCAGATCTAACATCCACTTGAGGTATTCGTAGCGCTTCTGACACGACCACTTGATCCAGGCGTCCACCGTCTTCTGGTCGGAGTCGAGCATCGTCCGGATGTTCTCCAGCTCGACCGGGGTGGACTTGAACGCCACTCCGGTCTGCTTGCTGAAGTCGTCGAGGTTGCGCTTGGTGAAAAAGCTTTGAGCTGAAGCCACCACCGAGATGTCGCTGAAGGACGAGTAGCCGGCCAGGGCCGCTATCGATTGGTTGAGCGCCTTGGCGAGATGGGCCAACTCGTCCTTGGTCGGGCTGAGTGGGGCGCTCGAGGCGATCCGCCCTTCGTGCGTTCCGGCAGCGGTCTCGAAGCTGTTGAAATCCGATCCCTCGAGCCCGAGCGGGATCAGCGACTGAGAGAAGATCTTGGTGCAAACGCCGTGCTCCGCCGCGCTTGCAAACAGCCAGCGCTGGGATTCCAGGCTGTTAGCGTGCCACCCGGCCTGCGACCCCGGGCGGGAGATGGCATACCCCTTCCCAAAAAGAAGCTGCGTCGGCATCTGGTGATTGCAGAAAACAGAATTATACCCGGCTAACTTCGGGAACTCGCTCAGCTGCCACGGGCTGCCATTCGATTCTGTGCCGACCGTGACATGCCGCCGATTGCCCTTGGGCAAAAGGGTGGCCAAGTCCGGCAGCGCGGGCATCTTTTTGACGCGGTAAACGCTGACACTTTTCACCGCCAGCCCATCCGGCCGCGTCTCCTTAGTTAGATCCATCCCGACGGGGGAGTTGGAAAAGCAGAGCGAGATCTGGGTCGTCTTGCTGTATCCGTCTCTAAGGTTACTGAAAAAGATGAATGGCTCCTTCTTGAACCTCCCTTCGTAGGGAGGATTTCCGGTGTCGCAACCTCCGATTGGATTGGGTGCGTTCCATAAGTTGTTATCCGCGATTTTCAATCCTGTCGGGTCGAGTGCCACGGCGTGGAATTCACCGAACCGCTCCTTGTCGTAGGCGTGCTCCACCACTATGAAATATGGGGTATCAGGCTCGAAGCGGGTCTTCGTCAGGTTGAAGCGGAAGTAGCTGGTCGCCTTGTTGTTGGTAATCACGCGGCAGTTCTGGCCGAGCACCTGGGCCAGCGGGACCTTGCCATTCTCCGGATCGTTCACCGATTCCAGCCGACCCAGCGCGGCGGGCAGCTTCTTGTCCCCGGATTTTTTCCAGTTAAGGATCATCGGGTCGTTGGACACGTCGTAAACCACGTGCGGATCATTCGGATCGGCCAGGTTGACCGTCTCCAAAAGCTCCAAGTCCTCCATCTTGAAAGGGGCGACCCCTTCGTCGCCTTGGTTGGCCAGAGAGGGATACCAGGCGTAATTCACCATCCCAGGCTGAACTCCGGCGAGCGGGCCGAGCGGCAGCGAGAGCGCAACCTCCAAATCCTTCCCCTCGGCAAAGAGATCCAGGCGGACCGAAGTCCCGTCAACCACCAGCAGCTGATCAGTCCCCTTCACCTTCAGCCCCAGAGGGCCGGCGGGCGTGTCAAAAGTTTTGCCTGCGCCGATCGGCTCGACGAGCGTGGCCGGCGAGCGGGCGGAATCGTTACGCAACAACTGCGGGGAGCCGGACATCTCGAAGCCCAATCTCGCCCCCATGGGCAGCCCGGACGCCTGGAACTCAAACTTGACCGTCTCCTTCAAACTCACCCCATACACCGCGACCACCCTCACCGCGGTCTCCTTGCCGTCTGGCAGGATGTATTTCAGTTCATAACGCAAGGTCTCCACCCGCCCATCGTGTTTGACTTGCACCGGATAGTCGGCTTTGGCGGCATAGAGGCGCTTGCCATCTAACTCGATGAACGGCGACAGGTTATTGAGCATGCTACGCTCCGGACGGAAGCCCATGCTTCTGTTCTTGAAATAATAGTTAAAGATCTGGAGCCCCTTCAGCATCCCGGGCTTGTCCGAGTCGTAGAACGCCCAGTAGGCATCCGCCTGCCACACTGCGGGCCGGTTATCCAACTGGCGCTTTTCAAAGCGGTGGAGGTCGATCTTCCGCACCGAGACAAAGTGATCTTTCACACCGTTCTTCCCATCCTTGAAGCCGACGTAGAACGTCTTCACGCTCGCAGGAGCAAAGTTGATGGTCGTCTGGTCCTGCGGGTAGATGGCCTTCTGGTTATCGACCGTGATCTGCTTGAAGTTTCCCTCGGCATCCTGAATGCAGGCCCCCCAGCTCCCCTTTGCCGGAACATTGTTGCCCCAATAAACCACCGCGCGATTCACCAGACGGCCTGGCTCAAGCCTGTCATACGTCACCCCACAGAGGCACTTCCCTCCATCACTGAGCCAATCGCCACAGCCATTGATCAGAGGGGCGTCCAGCTTCTGCCCGCGCAGCAAGATCCCCCCGGCCGAATTCACCAGACCGAACGCCTTGCCGATGAGCTGGTATTCCTCGCCCGGGACATAGCCGTAGTCAGCCGTTGAGAAAAACCGCCCGCTTTCCACTTTGCTCATCCGATCCACATCGGCGTTTTCCTTGGCACCGAAATAGACCGCGCTCACCTCGGAGAACGCCTGACCCTGTCCGGCGGCGCGACCGTTAGACGCCACGCCCGCAACCATCACCGCCGTCATCAACTTGCAGCATTTTTTCATCATCATCGTGACACTATTGCTGGTTACAGTCCCCTCACCCGCTCGGCCACCGGCGCCAGGGGCGGCAGGACGCCGCCCGGGCCGTCCAGATAGAAATAGGAGGTTGCCGACCAATCGTCCTGGCGGCGGAAGTTGCACCACCCGTCCGGGAGCGCGGGCGATTTCAGGTCGACGGGCTGCGTCATGTCGAGCAGCCCGACGAAATCCGCGGGTTTGCGGTCGCGTGGATAGATGCCGACGGGAATGACCGGCACCCCGGCGAGTTGGAGGCGGATCACATCGGCCTTGGGCGTGCCGCCAATGGTCTGGATCGCGACCCTGCAGCCGTCATTGAAATAGACCGGGTCGTCGATGTGATAGCGGTAGAACGCCCACTGCAATTTTTCCTCATCGGCGATCAGGCAGCCCTGCGTCCGGTGGTTGAAGCATTTCTGCCCCCACGCCGTGCCGATGAAATCCTCGGTACCCGTGCCGCACAGCGTCGGATTCTTGTCGTTGCCCAGCCAGACTTTGACTTCGCCCTCGCCCCACCACGCCTTGCCATATCTTGGGTCGGCCATGATCCCGATATTGCAGCCCAGGAACCGCCCGTTGCCCGCGATATGCGGCAGGATCTCGAAGTCCTTGCCCAGCTCGTTGGGTGCCTCGCGCCGCCAGCCGGCATGAAAAAACAAGGTCTCGGGCGAATGCTCGACATTCGTTAGGAAATCGATGTCGTAAAAGATGCTGTTGAGTGGCACGCCCGACTCGTTGATCAGGGTGACCCGGGCGGACTTGCGGAAGGGCATCGGAATGCAGCAGTTGAAGCTCCGGCCCTCGGGGTCGGAAAACAACGCCGTTTCAAACGCGGTCCGCCTGCCCAGGCCGACACCGAAGAAATCCCCGAACGGGCACGATACCGCCGGCTTGGCCGCGCCGTCCCAAAACATCTCCAAACGCAGGCCGCGCAGCATTTTCGGGCTGCGGTCCATGATGGTAAACCAGAGGCGCCGGATCATGCCGCTGCCTTTGACATCCAACAACACCTTGGTCTCCCCGACCTCCAGGTGATCATTGGCGTGGCCTTTGTTGCCCTGGTTTTCCTGGCCGGCGCAGCCCCTGCCCGCGCCGGGGTTCTCAAAGCTGCTCCAGCGCGTCTCCACCCCGCGCGGCTTCTCAAACAGGTTCATGGTGGCGGCCGAATCCGCCGCCCGCAGCGGCAGAGCCATGATGGACGCAGCGGCGAGCCACCTCAAAAAATTCGACCACCGGGCGGAGAATGGCAACAGACACAGTCGTCTTGTGGGAGGGTAGCTGGGCATGCGCCTACTACGGCCGCCCTAACGATCCTTTGTCAATAAATGGAAAAATGTCAGGATCGGGCCACGATGGCACTGGCTTCAGACGCATCCCTCACGGCCCGGGTCGATTCCGAGTCCGCCTGGAGGCGGCACTAGTGAAGATGCGAGGCATTGCGGAAGTCCGGCGGATCTATCATCCGCGTCCCGGTCGTAGTCGCGTTCGTGAGAACGCGTCGCGTCCCGGGCATAGTCGCGTTCGTGAGAACGCGTCCGTTCGTGAGAACGCATTCCAGCGTGCTGTCACCAGCACGCCTACGGGCCGAGGTGCCGCACATCAAAGATCTCGGCGGTGCTGTGGATTTTGATCAATGCGGCCATTTTCCCCCTCGCTTAAATCGAGAGCAGGAAGGCTTCCAGTTCCTGAAGCTGTTTTTCGCTCAGCGCTGATGTTTTGTTAAAAATCCATCGGTGGCCCTTGTTGCGGAGCACATCGCGGATCGTGGCCGCCCGTCCGTCGTGCAGGTAGGGGGCGGTGCGCCACCCCTCGCGCAACGACGGGACGTCGAAGGATTTGCCCGCATCCGGTCCGCTGCCGGTGCCGACGTTGTATTGTCCAAGGTCGGTATAGAGCGGGGCGGGGTGGCAGTCGGCACAGCCGATGGATTTGAAGGTTTTTTCACCGCGACTCGCGGCCATTGAAAGCTTGCCCTCGACCAACCACGGGCTGGGTGTCTGGGTCAGGCTTTTCAGATAGGCGTCGACGGCCAAGGCGTCGGCTTCGGGCGGCACGGCAAACAGGATATGCCGGAAGCCGGAGCGCACGGAAACTTCCGCATCGGCGCGAATCCCCAGCCACGTGGTGGGCGGTGTCTGATGTGCCATCAGCAGGGATTTGACATTTTTCGGGTTGCCAAGGCCATCGTTGGGCAGATCCCAGTTCAGGCCATCCGTGCGGGCATCCGGATGACAGCTGGCACAGCTCAGCCAGTTCTGGAAACACCCTCGGGCATCGTTGAAAAGCAACTCGCCTCTTCGCTCCGGGGTCAGCGGCAGCTCCGGACCCAACGGAATCGACTCCACCGCCTGCACCTTGCCGTCCTGCAGCGTCACCTGCCCCAGACTGTCGGAAAAATATTCGGCCACATAAATCCGATTGCCGTGCATCACGACCGTGCGCGGCCCGAGGCCATGAAGCGCAACGCGCTGCCGCACGCCGATGAGCATGGTCAAATCGTTGTGCGCATTCAGGTGCGCGGCATCGGCATCTTTGCCCATCGCCTGCACCGCCGCATCGACTTTTGCCGTCAGCGCCGGCAGGTCAATCAGGCTGAGCTCATGATTGCCAGCCGAGCTGACACAGAGCAGTTTGCTGTCGGGCGAGATGGCAAGCCCCCATGGATTGGCAAACCCCCGATCCAGATCATCTAGCAGCACCGTATAAAGCAGTGTCAGGTCGGAGACCCGGATGATGCTGAGTGCATTGGTGCTGATCCAGCCGCGTTCAATCTGAGTGGTCGGCACCTGGAAGCGCGCCATCAGGTGCGTGGCGAAAACATACTTGCCATCGGCGGAGACCTGAATCCCCCGCAGCCCCACGGAGCCGTTGACCAGTTGAATGTTCTTCACCACCTTCCGGCTGGCCGTGTCGATCACCGAGACTCTGGCAGCCACATAATCGACATTCGCCGGCCCGTCCGGCAGGTGGTTGGCCACAAAAAGCCGGGATCCATCGGGCGTCAGCGTTGCCGCCACCGGCTCGCGCACCACGGCGACCGCCGCGACCTGCTTGTTAGACGCGAGATCGACGACGCCCACGGTGTTGTCGAAGCGGTTGCAGACGTAGAGGGTCTTTCCGTCGGGAGCAAGCACCGGTGCCGTCGGCCCATGGCCGACCGGAATCTTCCCAAGCATCTTCCCGGATTCCAGGTCCAGCACCTCCAGCGTTCCCTCGCCTTCCCCGGTGACGACCAAGGCGGTTTTTCCGTCCGCGGAGCAGGTCAGGCCGCGCGGGCGGTCCGGCAACGGGATCGAGCGAACCACCTTGCGGACCTCCGGATCAAACTGATCGAGCCGTTTGCCGGTATGTTCGGCGATCCACAGGGATTTCCCATGGTCGGCGAGCGCCATATCTAACGGCGAGAGACAGTCCGCGGCAGTTGCGGTTGCGGCGGTCACCGCCGCCAGGAAGAATCCGCAGGCGATTCGTTTCATGGTTCGTTTCATAAATCACTCACGGTTTCATGGGTTCGCCTCAAGCTCGTTCGGATTCATTGGGTCTCCATCGCCGCGAGGCGTCTGGCCTTTTCCTCCTGGGCCTGCCATTTTTTCGTTTCGTCGTCGGTCCAGGCGTTGGCCTCGAGATAATCGCCGCAGAACGGAACCTGGAGATCGATCCAGCAGCTTATCTTGTCCATTTCTTGCTGGTTCAAGCGGGTTTTCTTGTGGCCATTTTCCAGCAGGGTGATCAGCCCGCTCTTGCACGACCCGGCGTGGTAAGGCTCAAGGAGTGACGGCCCGGATTGCGGGCTGACCCAGTTCACCCACGTGTTGGGCAGCGCGACCAGGATGTTATGGTCGTCACCTCCGGGGCGTCTGATAACTTTCGGTGGAAACAGGAACGGACGCAGCAGTCCGACGTAGGCATCGCTCCATTTGCGGGCTGCCAGATGTTCCGTCACAAGGTCGCCGCGCAAGCTGAATGCCTTGCCTGCGGCGTTGACCTTGGGCGTCACTGCCGCGTCGGCGTTCTGTTTGAGAATTTCCGGCCAGGTTTGCTTGCCGGGGTATGCGAGAATGCTCGCTGTTAAAGTTTTGTTTTCGGTCGCCTGCCAGCGGTCACCGTCATGGCATTGGATGCAATGACGGTCGAGGATCGGCTGGATTTCCCGGGCGAAACTGAAACCTCTCGCGGGTCCATCGAACGGAGCCAGTTTCTGGACGCCGCCTCGCATCGCCATGGTGACGCCATGGTTGACTATCGGCGTGCTGTTTTTGTCCTCATGACACCCGACGCACGAGGCGGTTTCTCCCGGCATCAACGTCGTCCAGCTGCGCATGGTCTGGATGCACTG
This sequence comes from Verrucomicrobiota bacterium, assembly GCA_037142115.1. GTDB lineage: Bacteria > Verrucomicrobiota > Verrucomicrobiia > Verrucomicrobiales > Akkermansiaceae > Luteolibacter. The sequence continues at coordinate 8,905 of JBAXBG010000051.1, forward strand.
CCGTTTGCTGTCCAAGACTTGGAAGAAGACGGGCGTGTTCGCGGGAACTTTGAAGGACGCCGATCCGTCCGCCTGGATGGCGGCTTCGCCGAGCACGCGTTTCGGGTCCCAACTGCCGGTGATGGAAATGGGAGTGCGCACGTGCCAATTGCCGCCGGTATCACCGGTGTTGAGTGAACATCCGATGGACGTCCTGCGGTATTCGATGGCCACCACCCGGAGCGTCTTGGCCGTGCCGCGCGGGACGTCCTTGAGCCCCGGTCCGGCGTAGACGTCCTGGATGAAGAACGTGCCGTCCGCCTGGGTCTGGTCATCCTGGCTTGCGCGCACGGCAGGCCGCGGCCTGGACATCAGCGGCACGGGTTGGTTGCACGAGATGAGGGGATCGCTGGCAAGGAGCTCGCGGCGGCCGTCGCGATCCATCAGATAGAGCCGGTAGCGGCAGGACCGGCTGGGTTTTTTATCAGGCAACTCGTGGGTCACAAACCCTTCGGGGGAATAGGCGGTAATGAACAGGGTCTCGCTCAAGGCATACGGGTATTGAAACTGGTCGCCGCCCTGTCCCCAGGCGTCCTCGCGCACGGCAGCGGGCTTGCGGGGCGGAGCGAGCAACTCGATCCCGCTGGTTTCCTGCCGTCCCATGGCCGGGTCGACAATCGCGAGCTTGCCGGATTGCGGCGTATGATGGCCGGAGGCGATGGCCACCGCTTTCTGGGTTCCCGGGATTCCCCGTGCATGGTGCAGTGACGTGGGGAACCACGAGTTGTTACCGTAGAACTCGGTTTGGGACGTCCCGTCGGCATTCATCTGAAACAGCGGTTGCGGGAAGATCTGGCCCCGGTCGTTGTATTCCCAACGCGTATACAGCACCCGGCCGTCGTCCATGATCCGCGGATAGCAGACGCTGACCTGGTCGTAGCCGAGTCGGCGCAGCTTCGACCCGTCGCGTTCGCAGCGGTAGAGGTTGAAGGTGGTGTAACTGATGCAGTCGCATTCCTGGGCGCAGCGGCTGGAGTTGAACACAATGCCGCCGTCGGGCAGATAGGCACCCTGGATGTCCGCCACGTCGGGTTCCGTCGTGATCCGGCGGACCGCACGGGTTGCCACCTCCTGTTCATAGAGGCTGAAGTCGTCGCGCCTGCCGCTGGGACTGTATGAGTATAAGATGTGTTTCGCGTCGAAATCGACCTCGGGATCCCGGATCTGCCCTTTGCCTGCCGGGTCGGCGAACAACTCGGACACGGTGCCATACGCCCCGTTCATTGTTAGTAGACAAAGGCTTTTCCCTCCCTCCGCGACCACCGAGTAGCCCTGGCTGGCGGTGTCGTTGAATTTGGTGAACACGATCGCGCCGGTCTTTTCCAGGAGCGGCTTCAATCGCAATTGCCTGCGCAGCTCGCAGATTTCGAGGTAGAGGACAAGCGCCGCGTCCTCGTCCGGGGTTGCTGTTAGCCGGTCGAGGCGCGAGGTCAACGCTGCTGGAAGCGTGCCGGCTTGGGCCGCGGCTTTGTGGCAGAGCGGGGCGAACAAGACGTCCATATTGCCGGCCAGCCATGCGGCGGCATCCTTTGGATCCGCGTCCTGCGCCAGCCAGTCCGAGGCATACGGGTGTTTGGCCTCAAGTTGGAGCAGGATGTACCGCCAGTTAGAGGAGCCCGCGGCCTTGGCGGCCTTCAGGTCGGCCATCAACGTGTGAGGGGTGGCGGCGGCGGCTAGTCCCCGCACGGCGGTGAGAGTCCCCTGGTTGCCCGGCACGCGCAGCGAGCGGACGATGTGCTTGTCGCGGGTGATTTCAAAAATGGAGTCGAAGGCACCGAGGTGGCCGTGCCCTAACCATTGGACGGCGAGGATGTTACCATTGGGGAGGAGATCGAATCCGGTCATGAAGCAGAGCGGTGCGCTCCCTTGGATATCGGCATTGGAAAACTCCCAAACCAGATTTTTGGAGCGGGAGACTTCGATCAGCCGCGCATTCTGGTCCTTATCCGCAACCGAAATCAGGGTGTTGCCGTTGGGCAGCCGCTCGGCTGCAAAGGCTCCGCCGGGAACCGGGTATTCCCAGACCGGATCACCTGCCGGGGTGTATTCACAGACCTTTTTGCCGGTATAATGTGCCACGAGATAATTCCCGTTCTCCAGCACGCGCACCCGCCTCAGATAGAGCTCTGGAGCACCCTCCTTCGGGCAATGGCCAAGAATGTTAGCCTCTCTCACGATGTCGCCTTGCGGGCTGACGACCATCAGCCGGCCGGACGCGGACTCGCAGACGAACGTGTTGCCGTCGGCAAGCCGCTGGCAGGCAAACGGCTTTTGGCCGCCGAAGAATCGGAAAACGATCTCCTTCTTCGGGGTCACCTCGTAAACCCCGGTGGTGCAGGCGAACAGGATGTTGCCGTTCCCCAGCACCTGCATATCCGCGCACTGTGGACCGGGGGTCTTATACTCCCAGACCATCTGCCCGGCATCGTCGAGCCGGTAAATCGCGCCGTCGTAGGACGCGCACACCAGCCCGTCAGAGGCGGCGATCGCCCGCCCGGCCAGCGCCAGCATCGCGATGCCGACGATCCCCCGCCTCAGCAAACAACCTATCATCATGCTCATTTCTTCGCCTCCTGTTTTGGAATCCGATACATCAGCTTGTTGCCCTCGTAATAGATGGATGGCAGCACCGTGCCGTCCGCATCGCGCGGCAGACGGTCGTCCTGGGTTTGGAAGTCGTCCTGCTGGAACGCGCGGTGAACCGCCGGCATCGTGCGCATGCGCGGCGGATAGGTGAACTTTTTGTTGCTTGGATCCGAAAAATACTGCTTCGGGTCGATGTCGGGCTGCTGAAGGATTTCCTCGGTTCCCAAATAGAGACAAAGCGTGTCGACCCAGGCGATGATCATGGCCTTTTCCGCGGGCGAGACTTTCACCTTGTGATGCTTGCCAGAGCTGACGATCTCGACGAGCGGGCTGCGATAACTCATCGCCGTCATCGGCGGGACGACCGTGTCCTGGGTGGGGAACTTCACCTCGGGATTGGGGTAAACCGCATAGGGAAAGATGGGACCGGCAATGCTCGTCTTCTTGATTTCTTCCATGGTTTTCCCCGGCTTGTTGCCATAGACCAGTTTGACATAAGGCCAGCTCAGCAAAGTGCCATTTTCCGTGCGGTGGGTCAGATCCAAGCCACCTTTGGGCGCCTGCCCGCCATGGCAGGAGACGCAATGCTTGTCCAACACCGGCTGCACAAAGCGCGGAAACCCGACGGTCGCGTCGCCCCAGGCCGGCGCCGTGATCTCGGACGGAGCGCGCCGCATGGCGATCGCGGGCTTCGGCGGCGGCGCGACCGAGCGCGTTTCGTGACAGCCGACGCAGCCGCGCACTTCGCCCGGCATCGCGTGGGTGAACGAGCGCATGGTGTGCAGGCACAGCCCCCGTGCATCCAGCAACTGGAAATAGAGCGAACGCATCGGAGGCACCTTGAAATTGACGCTCCCGTCCTCCGCCACCGGAACCGTGCCGAGAATCCGTTTGGGTGTGTCATCCATCACGAATGAAACCGCCGTCTCGCCTGTCATCCAGAATTCGGGGGGCAGTCCCTGTTTGAAGTAACTCCTCACCTCCGCTCCGCTGGAACGCTTGCCGTCGCAGTAGGTTTGCGGCTCGATTTCGAGGATCCGCAACGCCTTGACCCGTCCGCGCGGAATCGTGGTGCCTTCATAAATATCCGGGCTGTAGAAGACCGCCGGCTCGGCTTGCTGGTCGGGCGCTGTCATTTTCCCCGGCCATTGGACGGTGGAGGGGATTTGGGGTGGCACGGGACGCTGGCGCACCGGCATGGCGTGGAGAATGTTGAATTCTCCCTGATAGATCAGCTCCATGTTGCCGTCGTAGTCCATCAGATAGAGAGCGAACGGCTGCGGATCCGGGTCCTTGGCCAGGGCGTCCGCTCCGGTACGGGCCGAAACCAGCAGCAGGTCGCGGCTGAGCGGAAACGGGGTGGTAAAGGCTTTGTAACAGGCCGGCGCGGCAAACTTCGGGTTATAGGCCTTGTCGGCAGGACCGCGTCCGACCTCACCCCACGGCACGCGTGACGTCAGGTTGTAAACCCCGTCGGGGTAGTTCATGCCCTCGCTTTGATCGACGATGCCCAACCCGCCGGCATAGACATCGTGGTGGCCAGCCGCCTGAAAAAGCACCTTGCGCGTGCCGGGAATCGGGCGGGCGTGCAGCAGCAGGTCGGGCCACCTGCTTTGGTTCCCCCAGATCGCATTCAGCCCGGTGCCATCCGGATTCACGGTCCAAAGGCTCTGGATGCGGACGATTTCGCGGTCCACATATTCCCAGCGGGTGTAGAGCAGCCGCCCGTCGGGCATGAAAACCGGCGTGAGATCCGCCTCGGCGTTGGTGCTGATGAAATAGATGTTGCTGCCGTCGGCGTCCATGCGCGCCAGCACGAACATGCGGAACTTCGACCCGCCGCAGCGCAAAAACTGATTGGCCCGCGTCGTGGTGAAGATGATGCCGCCGTCTGGCGCGTAAACCGGATCGAGATCATTATAGTCGCCGCGCGTGATCTGCCTCAGCCCGCTGCCGTCGATTCCGATCTCGTAAATGTGATAGGCGGGCTCATCCTCCTTCTTCATGCAGAAGACCACCTTTTTGCCGTCACTGGAAAGGTCGGGGCGCCAGAACGCGGCGCGGGAACCGGACGGCGCCAGCTTGCGGACGGCCGCATCCGGCCCGAGCCCGTCGAGCACCAGCAAGCGCCCGCCGAGCGTGGCGGCATCCTCGTTGCGGTGCCTCACCTCATGGAAACTCTCGCTGCCGTGGACGTAAGGGTTGTCGATGCAGAGGATTTGCGAGAAATCCACTTGCGGATCACCCATGAGAAGACCGCGCTTCAACCGGCGCACATCGGTGTAGAGCGGATCGCTCGCAGGGTCCGTTTTCAACTTGGCGAGCTGGATGCGCTCGGGGGCATCGGACGGTTTTCCCTGCCGGTCGAGGATGCGTTCACACCGAACCAGCTCGTCGGCAACGGCAGCCTGCACTGTTTGATCTCCGCGTTGCGCTCGCCACTCCTGCTCGACCAGGCGCTTCGCGGCGGCCGCATCCAACCGCACCGTGGGCGGCTCGGGATACGCCTCGACATCCAGCTTACGGGACGGCCTTTTGTAGGCACCACCCGCCGGATCCGCGTCCCGCGTTACATTCTCCCCAGTGCCGTTCAGGTTGATGACCGGCCGCGGCCCAGCCTGCGGCTGGGCTTGAGCGGCGCAATCCCCCGCCCGCAGCGGCAACCCCGGCGCCATGATGGCTGCCACCGCCAGCAGCCTCGAAAAATCCAACAGTCGGGCGGAGCATGACAACCTACGCAGCCGTTGTTGGAGAGTGTGTCTCGACATGCGACTCACTACGGCCCGACCGGCGCGCTTTTATCAGCGCAATCAGTGGTAAAGAAAGCCGGAATTCCGTGCCCCATTCTCCCATTTAGCCCCAGAGCCCGCGGCACTCCGGGGCGTGGACCTAGACTAACTGCGGCTGCACCATGGAGCGCGGGCTTCAGCCCGCTCAGTCTGGGCGGGCTGAAGCCCGCGCTCCGTGGCGAAACGACCAAGTTACTCGGCAGGCTAACGGTCAGTCCCTTAGAGCGTATCCAGATGCCTCTTTTTCGGTCACTGAGCCGATAGCACATACAATTCGCCAGCCGTCGTTTCGATGGTTAAAACGCCGTCAGCTCCGGGCGTGGCATCGATATGCCGCCCGTTCGATTGACAAACAACCGCGGTCTTGGGCCATGGCGGCAACACCCGCAACCGGTTCCCCCGCTCGCTCAAAATGCTTGCCGATTGCACGCGGCCGCCGTCGCACGCCGCGCTGACCAGAAACGCTCCTTTCGTGCGCAGGTCACGGAAACGCGCGCGCTTTTCCAGCGGCCAGCAGGGGAACACCCGCACGATCCCGTCCCAGGCCGTGACCAGCAATTCGTTGACGATGAGTGAGTTTGTATTACCGGATAATTCCATCGCACACCATGGAGATGGCTTTTCAAAGATTTTCGGCAGGTTCTGCCAGGCCTCGCGTTGCATCCCGAGGCGGATCATCGCCATCGTCTCCCGCGTGCTATCAACCCAGCCGGCCCGCGTCACGGTATGGTGGGCGATGCGGCGCAAGCGCACATCGGCAATCACGTCAGGGTCTTCGGCGGGCCATAGCGGGGCCAACGGCACGCTGTGGCTGTAGTGGGCCCGTTCTTTCAGCCCGGACACGTCGGCAAACTCCTCGCTGCCATTGACGACCAGGGTCGGGTAGGCCGGCAGATGGTCGAGCAGATCCCGCCAGGCGGGCCGTTTTTCCACATCTGCCCTGAGGATTTCCGAGGCCTCCAGCACCGCGCGCATCAGGAATTTGACGCTCGCGAGATCCTCGATGTTGTTCTTGTTCAGGGCAAAGTCCTTCGTCCAGCCGCGAATTTCGGCGGTAATGGTGGGCCACAGCGTATAGTCGCCCGGCGCGTTTTTCTTGACCAGTTCGACAAAGAAGTTGGCGCATGCACGCATGACCGGATAACCGGTCTCTTCCAGGAATTTGCGGTCGCCGAAATACTGATAGTGCCACCAGCAGTTTTGCGCATGGACGGCAGTCACATAAAGGAGGTAGCCCCAGGTATAATGAAATCCATACTGCCGGGACCCGTCGACATACCACATCGGATAAACCGCACCCTCGTTGACCTCATAGATGTCACGGGCGATCCGTTCCGCTGTCGGCAAATACCCTTTCACGAACTCACTGTAGTTGAGTGCTTGTTCCTCGTGGTTCGAGCCGAATGCCCCCCAGAAACGCAGCGAGTATTCCGGCCAGTTGTTATGGCGGTCCCCGGACCAGGGGGGACGATCGAAAAATGTGCAAACCCCGAACAGCGGCGGCGCCGGCCGCTTCGAGCGCGCGTTGATTCCCAGCGAATACGAAGAATGGATCCATTCACGTTCGAGGGATTTCTCCTCCAACTCGATCGCGGACTTGCCCCAGAAGTCGCGCCACGCCGCGGTGTGCTCCGCAGAGAGCGCTTCATACCCGTCGCGGGCCGCCTCCTGCGCCAGTCGTTTGGATCGCTCGAGGGAGCCGGGCGCCTCGAACTCGCTGGCCATGCCCACAAAAATGGTGAACTCATCGTGGCCCCGCGCCGCGACCACCGCCTGGCCGCTGGGTTCGAGTTTGAAATCAACGCCCTCGGCGCAACAGGCGGTCACGGCAAACCCGCGTTCGGGACAATCCGCGTCACCCGGGATCACCTGCCACAGCGAGGCGGTGTTGCCGTGCAGGGTGAGTTCGGACGGCGGCAGCATCCCCTCGCGCGGGTCCTGCAGCGACGGATATTCCCGGCCATACCCCAGTCCCGCGTTCGTTTCCCAACTTCGTCCGCCGAACGGGTCGCGCCACAGCCCGACCATCAGGTGGCCGCCCTGCGAGGAATTGGCCATCTTAAAACGCAGCACCAAAACATTACGTTGCCAACTGACGAATGCCCGGCAGATGATTTTTGGGGATTCAGGAAACCAGCCCAATGGGATTTCCATTTCGAAGGAGCCATCTTCCAGACACAGCCGCTGGGTCGGAGCCAAGGGCATGGCTTGGCCATTGGCCACCCGCACCAGGATGTCGGCACCCATGCGCATGCAGGGGTAAATCTTTTCTTTGCCCTTCCACGCGTCGTCGCGGCCTAGCGGGAACGGCTCCTTGTCCAATTCACTGCCCAGCTTGGCAACCAGCTCCTTGAGCTGGGATACCGGCAGCGGCTGCTGATAGTTTTCCCCATTCCAGCGCGCATCCCACAGGTCCATCTTGCCCAAGCGGAAAACCAACCGCTCCGGCGGACCGAAGATCGTCGCGCCCATGTCGGCATTGCCGAGCACCAGCCCCTCGTAGGGCGAGGCCACCGGCCGATCCAAAACGATGTCGTGCCGCTTGAGGATGGTTTTGACGTCATCCCACGGCAACAGGCGGCTCTTTGCGCCCGATGTCACCTGCGGATTTGCCGGCTGATGGTCGTGGCTCCGGGCGATGGCCTGGCCGATGCCCGCATTCGCGGCAAGCACACCCGTCATGGATGTGGCCACTGACTTTTTGATGAAACTTCTGCGAGTGGTTTTTTCGATCATCTGCAATATCTTCTGTTACACGCTGCATACGGCATACAGGCATCGGGAAGCGCTTCTTTCAGGAATTTCTAGCGGGGCGGGTGATCCACACCCCGGACGTAGGCGCGTTCGTGAGAACGCGTCCAAGCGTGCTGTCACCAGCACGCCTACGGGCCGAGGTCGGAATCATCCGGGGACATCCCGTCCCGGGGGGGGCGGCCGCGTCGCGGCCTCGACCCCGGGCTGATATCTGCAATCCCTCCGGGATTTGATAAGAACCGTCTGACGAAAAAGCACCACCAGTGACCAGTGGCGCAGCCGCAGTCCCCAAAACCGTCCCATAGAAGCTTAAGTTAGCACCATTCGGGTCAGTCTATTAGAATTCGTTAGTATCCAAAAGCATCAAGCTGTTGCCCGAAATCGGCCGGCAATTCGGCGGGCGGCTGGGCAACGTCTTGTGCCGCATAGCGCAACATGTTGAGCAAGAGCCGTTCAGCACCGGGATGACTTGGCAGAAACTCCCGGATGCGCAGCGTGTTCAGGAAAAACCTGCCCGAGCCAAGTTTGTAGATGCCCAAGGTCAATGCCGAGCCATAGTTGCTCGACGCGTCGATCATGCCGGCGACCACTTCGGACGGGACCTGCTGGCCGGAGAATCCGGTGTTGGAGATGATATCACGGTAGAACGTCGTGTCGAGGATGCCGCCGGCGGGCAAGCCATCGAAAATCGGGTGGTTCTTGGCCCAATCGTCCTTGTGATAAAGCCATGCCGGCAGCTTGGTGAGCGCGCCTTTGGTGGCAAACGGCAGCCAGCCGGTCGGGTTTTGGTCGTCCTTTTTGAAGACGTCGAACTTGAGGAACACCACTTGCGATCCGCGGGCGATATGCTCGGCCAACTCGCGGAACGCCTTGCCGCCGCCCGCGGCCGGTTGGTTGCCGACGAGGATGACTTCCCGCGCGGTTTGCCGCTCGCCGGCGACAAAGTCGCGCGTCTTGATCCCATGGGCTATCAGCCATTTCGACAGCTCCGGGTCATCGCCCCAGCGGACAACCTCCGTCTTAACCTTCGGCAGGTCGGCGGGATCGCTCACATAAAACCCGACATCGCCGCCGGCGGCCGCGCCGCCTTTCAGGAACGTGGCCAGGAAGCGATATTTGCCCGACGGCCCGTCGATCCGGACATTGTCGGCAAAGACCGGCACCGCGAATTTTGGAGCGGGCTTGCCCATGGGGTCCGGGATCTTCACCGTGAGCGTGCGGTCAAAGACCGGCTCGGCATGGGGCCCGACCACCTGGAGTCTTACCGGGTAGTCGCCGGGAACCAGTTGGTCCTCATTCGCCAACACGGCCTCCAGGCGCACGTTTTGCCCGCGGCGCACCGGCATGGGCTCAACAAACAGGCACCAGCGCAGCGGATAGAGGGCATCGAACACCGCATCCATTGTCCCGGGTTTCAGTTCCCGGAACAAGGTCGTGAGTCCCTCGCCGCTGAGTCCCTGATCCTGCGTTCCTGTTAGACTGTAGGCGACCACGTTCGGGTTTGCCCGGATGGCGCTGATCTCCGAGCTCCGCAGCGGGGCCATCTGCGTCAGGCACTGCCGGAAATAGTCCTCCGGATTGGCGAAGGTGTCGCTCAGATTCCAGCG
>JBAXBG010000052.1:0-18621 GCA_037142115.1 Verrucomicrobiota bacterium
CTCGTTTCATTGGCTTCCCATGGGCCTCGGCGGACGGATTCCGCCGCTCCTTGAGTGCCCGCGGCAGACTCTTCATGTCTAGGATGACTTTTTTGTCCTGCGCCCTGCGCCCTGCGCTAATCCAGACCGCCTGAAGGCGGTACTACATAACTCCCCGAAAATCGTCGTTTCCAGCTTGCTTCAGACGAATGGTGGGCCTTGCTTTGTGGCGCAATGGCTCAGGCGCTCCCACGAATCCCCGCGCGGCTCGCCGGCATGACGCCGGTGGCGGTGGCGGCGAGCTTGCGCCATCTGCCGGGCTTGGTGTTTTTCGACTCGGCGGGCAACCTGCCTGCGTCCGGGTGCGCTGCGGTTTCGCTGGTGGCGGCGCGCCCGGCACGGATCTTGCGCGGCTCGATCCACGCGGCCGCGGACCGGGCCATCCTGCGCACCGCCCTGGCCGCGGTGCCTGCGGTGGCCGGCGACCATCCTTTTCCCCTCGGCGGACTGTGTGGCTGGGTCGACTACGAAGGCGATTTTGTGTTCGGCGAATTTCCTGAAATGCTGGTCTTCGACCATGCCACCCGGACGTGGTGGGAAATCGGCGGGCTGTCGGACTGCCTGCGCGCGACGGTGGAGGACTCGCCGTCCATCGGCCCGTTTGAGGCGGCGACCGGTCGCGAGCGATTCCTTGGCGGGGTGGCGCGGATCCAGGAATGGATCGCGGCGGGTGATATCTATCAGGTGAACCTGTCGCAGGCGTTTGTGGCGGAGGTGACCGGCGGCTCGCTGTTCGGGCTGTATGAGGCGTTGCGGGTGGCCTCGCCCGCACCGATGGCCGCCTGGCTGGCGCTCGATGGCAAAGAAATTCTCAGTTCGTCGCCGGAGATGTTTTTGAAAATCAGCGGGCGGGCGATCGAGACCCGCCCGATCAAGGGGACCCGGCCACGGTTTTCCGATCCCGCCGCGGACCGGCGCTCGGCCGACGAGCTCCAGGCGTCCGCCAAGGAAGCCGCCGAGCTGGTGATGATCACCGACCTGCTGCGCAACGACCTTGGCCAAGTCTGCGAATTCGGCAGCGTTGCCGTGGCCGAAATGCTCCAGCTCGAATCGCTGGCGCAAGTCCACCACCTCGTGTCCACGGTCACCGGCACCTTGCGCCCCGACACCGACGCCATCGCCGCGCTCGCCGCCTGCTTTCCAGGCGGCAGCATCACCGGCGCCCCGAAGCTGCGCGCCATGGAAATCATCCGCGAGCTGGAAAACACCCCGCGCGGCCTCTACTGCGGCGCGATCGGCTGGCTCGGTGGCAACGGCGAATGCCAGTTCTCCATCGCCATCCGCACCCTGGTGCGCCAGGACAAGCGCCTCGTCTATCAGGTAGGCGCCGGCATCGTCGCGGATTCCGAGGCGCAAAACGAATACCTGGAAACCCTGGACAAGGCCGCCGGCATCCGCCTGGCGGTGGCGGCGGTGTTGAGCCCGCAATAAGGAGCCGCGACATTCCTGTCGCGTCTTGATACGGGAGGGAAAAACAGGGGGGACAATAAGGTCCCCTCTCCTGATTGCCGCCACCTCAGGTCTTGGCGGCATCCACCGCGGCGCGCAGGCCGTGGTAGGCCTGGTCTTTGAGCGCGGCGCGCTGGAATTTCATTTTTTCGATTTCCGTGTCGGAGATCGGCAACTGCCGTTCCTCGAGGCGGCGGATCTCATCGTCGAGGTGGTCGTGTTTGGCCACCAGCGCGTCGAAGTGTTTGTCGCTGGCTCGCAGGGAATCGAGCATGCGGCGCCATTCGGGGAATTCGTGACTGATATCGTGGTGTTCGGACAGCATGGGGATGGACTTCTACGGTTGGTTACAAGAATGGAGCATGCTGAACACTTGCAGCGTGAGATGACCAGTGTAAAACGTCGGATCCCTGTGGACTTCTCGCCGCCCCCGGCCGCCCCCATAATTGAAGCTGCCAAGCCGCGCCGGATCTGCCAGCTTTCCGCCGCCGATGATCCCGCGCCCGTTCCAACCCCTCGCCGCCGCCAAATGGCTGGCGGTGCTGCTGCCGATGGCGGTGGTGATCGGCTCGGCTTCCGCGTTTTTCCTGTGGAGCCTCGACGCGCTCACCCGCGTCCGCTTTGCCAACCCGTGGTTGCTCGGGTGGCTGCCCGTCGGCGGCCTGGCTGTCGGCTGGATCTATCACCACTACGGCAAATCCGCGGGCGGCGGCAACAACCTGCTCATCGATGAAATCCACGAGCCGGGTGCCGGCGTGCCGCGGCGGATGGCGCCGCTGATCTTGTTAGGCACGCTGGTCACCCACCTGTGCGGCGGCTCGGCCGGCCGCGAGGGCACCGCCGTGCAAATGGGCGGCGGCATCGCCGCCACCTTTGCCCGGGTGCTCAAATTGGACGACGCCAGCGTGCGCCTGCTGCTGATGGCCGGGGTGGCTGCGGGTTTCGGCTCGATTTTCGGCACTCCGATCGCCGGGGCGGTGTTCGCGCTGGAGGTGTTGGTCATCGGGCGCATGCAATACGACGCGCTCATTCCCTGCTTCATCGCCTCGCTGGTGGCCGACTGGACCTGCGGCGCCTGGGGCATCGGCCACACCCATTACCGGGTCAGCGTCGCCGCTCCCGGGCCGCATCCCGACCTGGGGTTGTTTGGCAAGGTCGTGCTCGCGGCCATCGCCTTTGGCCTGGCTGGCGCCTTGTTTTCCTGGTGCTCGCACCGCCTCACCGCCGGCTTCAAACGCTTCATCCCGCGCCCCGAACTCCGCCCGGTGGCCGGCGGCCTGCTCGTCATCGGCTTGTTTTTCCTGGCGGGCACGCCCGATTACCTCGGCCTCGGGGTGTTGGGAAACCGGCCCGATGCCCTCACCCTGCCGGCGATGTTCTCCTCCACCCAGGTCCCGGCGAGCGCGTGGTTGTGGAAGCTGGTGTTCACGGTGGTCACCCTGAGCGCCGGCTTCAAAGGTGGCGAGGTCACTCCCCTGTTCTTCATCGGTGCCGCGCTGGGCAACTCGCTGGCCATCGCGCTTGGCGCACCCGTCGACCTGTTCGCCGCGCTCGGCTTCGTCGCCATCTTCGCCGGTGCCACCAACACCCCGCTCGCCTCCACCCTGCTCGGCATGGAACTCTTCGGCGCCGGCAACGGCCTCTACCTCGCCACCGCCTGCTTCATCGCCTACCGCTTCAGCGGCGACACCGGCATTTACTCCGCCCAGCGCCTCGCGGTGCCGAAATTCCGCGCCCTGGAACGCGACAACTGACTTGCTTGCCCGCCAGCCGGGCGTTATTCACTCCTCCTCATCCCACGCCCCCGTAGTTCAACGGATAGAACGATGGTTTCCTAAACCGTAAATTCAGGTTCGATTCCTGACGGGGGCACTCCTTTCAATCCGCAACCGTCATGTCCCAACCCCGCTTGATCGATGTCGTGTTGCCGGGAGGCGAGACCCGGACCTGCGATTCGGCCGCGACAGTGGCTGACCTGCTGCCTGGCGCGCTGGCGGCCAACGGCCTGCCCTATCTGGGAGCACTGGTGAACAACGACGTGTGCTCGACCTCGTTCCCGCTGCAAGTCAACTGCGCGCTGGAGTTCCTGACTTTCGCCGACGTCTACGGCAGCCGGATCTACCGCCGGTCGCTGGCATTTTTGTTAGCCAAGGCGGTGCGCGACCTGATGCCGGACTGTGAGTTCGCCGTCGAGCATTCGATAGGCACCGGCTACTATTGCAGTTTTTCGGACTGCGGCCAGTCGATGAGCGGTGACGAGGGGATTGGCGAAGAGCAGATCGCGGCGATCGAGGCGCACATGCGCGGGCTGGTGGCGCGGGACATTCCGTTGGAGCGCCGGCAGATCGGGTTTGTCGAGGCCTACCGGATGCTCGAGGCGAACCGCCAGTTCGACAAGCTCAACCTGCTGCGCTACCGCAACCCTCCGCGCATCGTGTTGTTCACGTGCGAGGACTTCAGCGACCTGGGCCACGACGTGCTGGCACCCTCGACCGGGGTGCTCCCGGAGTTCCGGTTGGTGGCGTATGCGCCGGGGCTGGTGCTGCAGTTTCCGGAGTGGCTCAACGGCCAGATCCACTTCGCGCCGTTCTACAAGCAGACGCACCTGCAGAAGATTTTCGAGGAGCACAAACAATGGGGCCGGGTCATCGAAATCCGCAGTATCGCCGACCTCAATCAGGCGGTGGCCGAGCAGCGGATCGCGCCGATCATCCAGATGTGCGAGCTCCAACAGGACAAAAAGCTCTCACAGATCGCCGACCAGATCGCGCGGACCCGGGTCACGCCGCGGTTTGTGTTGATCGCCGGGCCGTCCTCATCGGGGAAAACCACCTTTGCCAAGCGGCTGGAGTTGCACCTCAAGGTCAACGGCTTGAGCGCGGTGCGCATCGAGGTGGACAACTACTTTCACGACCGGGCGCAAACGCCGCGCGATCCCAACGACCAGCTGGACTTCGAGCACCTCGAGGCGGTGGATCTGGTGATGCTCAACGCCCATCTTTGCGCCCTGGAGGAGGGTAAGGAGGTCGAACTGCCGACCTTCAACTTCAAGCAGGGGATCAAGGAGTTCCAGGGCCAGCGCCTGAAGCTGGAAGCCAACCAGGTGGTGATCCTCGAGGGCATCCACTGCCTCAACCCGCGCCTCACCGAGCACGTGCCCGACGAGCACAAGTTCAAGATCTATGTCAGCGCGCTGACCCAGTTGATGCTGGATGACAACAATCTGATATCCACCACCGACCTGCGGCTGCTGCGGCGGATGGTGCGCGACTACCGGACGCGCGGCAAATCCGCGTTGGCGACCCTGCAACTGTGGCGCGGTGTGCGGGCCGGCGAGCAGCGGTGGATCTTCCCCTATCAGAAAGAGGCCGATGCGGCGTTTAACTCGGCGCTGCCCTTCGAGCCCGCGGTGCTCAAGACCTACGTCCGGCCGCTGCTCTCGGAGGTGAAGCCGTTCGATCGAGAATACGCCGACGCGCGTCGTCTGCTGGCGTTCCTGGAGCTGGTCAACTCGACCTCCGCGGAACACGTCCCGCCGACCTCGCTGATCCGCGAGTTCATCGGCGGCAGCGTGTTTGAGTGAGGGTCGGCAGGCGTTGCTCGGTACTACATACCGCCCCACGCGACTTCGGTTCCAGCGTGAGATGATATCGATACGGCTCCTGGCGGCAGCGCTGGTGCTGAGTGCCAGGAAATATTTCCGTGGTGGGCACCGTATGCAGTGGGATGACGAATTCGGGTCAGTTTCCGGCCACGCGCACCCTAACGGCTCTGGTCACCGCCCTGCTGCTGGTGCCAATGGCCGCGTGGTCTGCCGAAACCCCGCCCAGGATCCTTGGACCCGCGGAGTTCGGGCAAATTCGCGCGGTTTCTGCCGCGCCGCCAGTTCGCACCGCGGCGGAGCTCCTGCGCGGATTTCTGGAGGCTCGCGGGCATGGCGGCAAGGTGCGCATTTTGACCGAAGAGCACGCGGGTGAAGTCCCGGCCGCGGGCACGATCCTCCTTGGCACCACCGCGGACAGCCCGGTGCTGGCACGCTGGGTCAAGGAAGGTCGTCTCAGCATCCACGCGTCGGAGGCGGTGGGCGATGCTTACGAGATCGCGCGGCTCGACGGCTGCGTGGCGGTCAACGGCGCCAACGCCCGCGCCGTGCTCTACGGGATGTTTGAGTTGCAAGACGTGATCGCCGAGCACGGTGGCGTGCCGCTGGACCTGGCGCGGCGCGCGGCACCCACGCTGGGGCTGCGCTTGCTCCATCCGCGGGTCCGCGGCGGCTTCGGCGACTATCGGCAAAGTGACTTCGAGTTTCTGGCGCGGTGTGGCGGCAACGTCGCCCACCTCATGCACGACTGGATGCCCGAAAAAACGCTGTTCAGCTTCGTGGCCTCGACCGGGTTCCCCAAGGCCAGCGAGGCCAAGGTCTTGGAGCAAAATCGCGGGCGACTCCGCCAGGATCTCGACTGGTGCAAGCGCTACGGCCTGGATGGCGCGATGTGGCTGTGCGAAATCCCCTGCCAGGGCGGTCCCTGGGTGCCGGCGGCGTCCCGGCAAGCCTTCCTCGACCGCTTCCCGGCCGAGTGCCTATCGGACACGGGCACCTATCAGGGCAAGGTGCTGTGCCTCGCCCACCCGCAGGTCGAACAGGAGTATCGCCGCATGGTCCGGCAATTTCTGACGGATTTTCCCGGCATCACGATGTTCCTGGTGTTCACTCTCGATTCGGGCGGCGAGCTGTGCGATCCGGCGAGCTGCCCGCGTCATCGTGGCGTCAGCAAGCTCAGCCAATACAACCGCCTGTTGGCCTTGATGGCGGAGGAGGGCCGCAAGGTGCGGCCCGCGTTCCAGGTGTTCTCGGTCGGATGGGGCTGGAAGTTCCGCAACGATCGCGACTTTTGGCCGCAACAGGCCGCGTTGCCAGCCGGCGCGGGACTGGCCATGCCGCCCGATGGCGAGGCCTGGTCCTTCGATCGCAAGACGACCGACCTGCTGGTCAAAGCCCGCACGCTGACTCGCGAACACGGCCAGGCCTTCCTGGGCTACGACATATTCCTGTGGGGCGATGACACGGTGTTCCCGCAGACCCAACTCTACGATTTTCCGCTCGGCATCGCCGCCAAACTCCGGCGCTGGCAGGAACTCGGCGCGGACGGCTTCTTTGACCAGTGGGGGACCATGACGGAATACGTCCAGTGCAATGCCATCGCGCTGCGCGAACTGGTTTTCCATCCGCAAAACGCCGCCCCGTCACGCGTGGATGCGTGGGCGCAGTCGTTGGCAGCGCGGCGGTTTGGGGCCGCCGCCGCCCCGCAGGTGGTGGCCGCATGGCAGGCGCTCGAAGTGGCGCAGCAAATCCAGTCCGATCATGCTTACTACTGGCACCACTTGCGCCCCAATTGGGCCGGCCCGACGTTGAAGTGTCCGCTGACGCTCGAGGCGTTGCAGGCGGTGAAGCTCCAACCCGCGGAACCGCCCAAGCCGCTGGGAGCGCGCGGTGATGCGCCGGACCGCGACGAGGTGGCCCGCGCCAGGGTGTTAGGACCGGCGCTGTGCGAGGCGGCGGATCATTTCGCACAAGCGGCGGGGCGGCTCGAAGCGGCCAGGCTCCTGCTCCCCGGCGACCACCGCGGCATGTTCGACCATTGGTATGAGCCTCCAGCCGGAGCCCCGGCGCGCTTGACGCCCGGCGAACTCATCGAACAGCAGCTTATCGCCGTCCGGCTGCAGGAAAAGACCCAGCGCCGAATGGGACGGTTCTTCCAAGCCTATGCCATCGCCCGTGCCATGCCGCCGCTAGGCACCCAGCCCTATGCCGCGGCGCTCGCCGAACTCCAGCGGCTGCGCGCCGCAGCCGAGGGCGTTCAGCCCTGAACCCGCCGGCCACCCCAATGGCGGTGCGGGAGGAGGTGGCGTGTTGCGCCACATTTTAATTGGTGTGGCGGCGTCGGGTGATAGAATCAGCAATGATCATCTACCCACACGGAAAGGAAACACAGAGATGCCAAGCTGCCTCCCGGGATATGAGTGGGCACCCCCTGATAGGGAGAGGCGGGATTGGGAAATGACGGGCCCGGGCAGGATGCACGGGCCACGGTGGTCCGGGCATTCTGCCCGGATCTTCTAACGCCATATCCGTCGCTAAGTAAACAGTATTGGGCATTCAGCCCGCCGCCCTGCTCACTTCCTTATGCTAACAGCAGTGCATCGCCACCATGTCGACGAGGCGGCCAAGTTTAAGGAACTGGGCGCGCGGTTTCTCACGGTTGGAACCTCGGGTTTTCTGGTGCCCAATCAAGCCGCCAGCTGCTGAGGCGGACTCTTAGAGGTGCCTCTCAGCGCGTGATGCCGCGCTCGGAGGCTTCGATGAACCGGATCAAGCGGGCAACCTGCGGGGTGTCCGCGTCATGGGTCGCCTTGAGCGAGCTGAGCGCGGTGGCGAGGTTGCTGTCTTTTTTGAGGAAGAGTTTTTTGTAGGCGGCTTTGAGAGCGCGGAGATCGTCCTCGGCGAATCCGCGGCGTTGCAGGCCGACCAGGTTGAGGCCGCGGGTGGTCGCCGGGTGGCCATCGACAATCGTGAATGGGGCGACGTCCTGGATGATCTTCGAGAGTCCGCCGACGATCGAGTGCGCGCCGATCCGGCAGAATTGGTGGATGCCGGCGATGCCGGAGAGAATGGCATAGTCTTCGACCACGACGTGGCCGGCCAGGCCGACCGAGTTGGACAGAATGATGTGATCGCCCAACTGGCAGTCGTGCGCCACATGGGTGTAGCACAGCAGCAGGTTGTGGGAGCCGATGCGCGTCGGCAGGCTTTCATGGGTGCCGCGGTGGACGGTGCAGTTTTCACGGAACACATTGTGATCGCCCACTTCCAGGGAGGTCGGCTCGCCGAGGTATTTGAGGTCCTGGGTCTTGCCGCCGATGCTCGAAAACGGGAAAAACTCGTTGCCGCGGCCGAAGGTGGCGCGGCCTTCCAGCACCACATGCGAATGCAGGACACACTCGTCGCCGAGTTCAACGTGCGCGCCGACCACACAATACGGGCCGATGCGCACCTCGTTGCCAATTTTGGCCAGCGGCGAAACAATAGCAGATGGATGGATCACGCGCGGAATTTCGACCCGTTTGCCCGTCCCTGACGAGCAAATTTTCACCGGATTCACCAGTTGATGTTGTGGCCGCGGCAGTCGATGTGGGTGAAATTCCAGTAGCCGCCGACGCCGCCCTTGAACAGGCCGAGATCGCGGAGGTTGCGGGCGGTGGCGGTGACCTGTGAGGCCCGCACGGGGAATTTCACGTCGGCGGCGACATTGGCCTGATGCCAGGAGCCCGACTTGGCACCCGGGCAATGGGCGTTGTAGGCAGGGCAGCGGTAGGCGGAAATGACCTCCACTTGCCCCACATTCATTTCGGCGGCGATCCGATCGACCACCCGCAGGGTGTAGCCAATCCGGTTCCACCAATCCTTGGGCGGCAGGGTGTTCCAAATCGTGCCTTTGGCCTTGGCGTGCGACTCGAGGACCTGCTGTGGAATCACGCGCCGCAGGCGCAGGGCGTTCAAATACTTGAGGTAGTCAGTCGCCAGGTGCCCCTGATGCTCCGCCCATTCCTCGGGCAGGTCGGGCAGCGTGGCGGCCTGGGTGCCCCAGCCAAAGCCGGCCAGCGGCGACGTCGGCACCGAGATTTTCGGGCTGGCACCGTCATTCCGTTGGGAGGTGAATGCGCCTGCGGGCATGGAGGACGCCACCACGCCGATGCCGGCCAGTCCGAGAGTTCCCAGCACGCCACGGCGGTGGACGGTGGCGGGGGCAAGGCTGGGGATGGCGGGCAATTCGTCGGGGAAAATCATGGCAGCTGGAGAATGAGGATGCCGGCCAAGCCAGCGGCGGGTGTGTCGGCGCGGGCGGGATCTTGCGCGGGCGGCACCTCAGGTTCCCGTCCACCCAAAGCAAACGAGCCGGACCCGGCAAGGAAAAAAGCCCGAAAAAAGCCCGAAACCACGGCTTCGCTCGTCGGGGTTTAGCCCCGAATCGCGCTTACTGCAGACTCATTTGGGACGACCTGGATTCAGAGCCCGCCTGACGGCGGGACTACCTACGCTGGAACCGACGTCGCTCGGGGAGGTAGGTAGTACCGCCGTCAGGCGGACTCTTCAGCCCGTTAAGTTATCGCCATGCGGGCACTGAACGACGCTTGCTTAAGGAAGGTTTGGAAAGAAATCTGGCGAAATCCCGCCCGCGGCCGACAGCCATTTGGATTGCGGCGGCGGCCCAACCGGCCTTGAATCGCGTGTGCCTGCATTTCTGAAGCTCCTGCAATACTGGCTGCCTCCGCTGCTGTGGATGTATCTGATTTTTTCCGGATCGGGCGACGGTCAGTCCTATCAGCATTCATCCTCTTTTGTCGAACCGTTCCTGCACTGGCTGTTTCCGGCCATGCCGTTGCCGCAAATTCAAACCATCCACTACCTCGTGCGCAAGGGCGCCCACATGGCCGAATACGCGCTGCTCGCCGGGCTGCTGTGGCGCGCTATCCGCCAGACTTCACCCACGCGACCACGACCCTGGATCTGGGGTGAGGCCGGGCTGGCTCTCGGCTTGGTATTCCTCTACGCCGCCAGCGATGAGCTCCATCAAACCTTTATCCCTGGCCGCACCGGCCAGGCCTCCGATGTGGCCGTGGACGTGGCCGGCGCGGCCGTCGGCCTGGCCCTGCTGTGGGCCGGCAAACGACTGACCCTAAAGAGGAACATCCAGATTTACCGCAAAGCCGCAGAGATCGCGGACTCACGCAAAGAATGATTTTTGTTCACCATGGCAGTCCATGGCTCTGCGTTCCTTGGCGACCTCTGCGACTTCATGTTCATCTGCGTCCATCCGCGGTTTCAATTCTCTTTCTAGCACCAGAACCCGCGCCGCGCTCTGGCGCGTGGAAAGCAAAGTAACTTTGGCGGCGCTCCGTTGCCAAACAGCCAAGTGAGTGGGGAGGCTGAACGTCACAGGAACCGCCCGAGAATCCGCCGGCTCGTGGCATCCAGCG
The DNA here is from genome assembly GCA_037142115.1 of Verrucomicrobiota bacterium. Taxonomy (GTDB): domain Bacteria; phylum Verrucomicrobiota; class Verrucomicrobiia; order Verrucomicrobiales; family Akkermansiaceae; genus Luteolibacter. The sequence goes on from JBAXBG010000052.1 coordinate 10,525, forward strand.
CGCGCGGGTCGCGGATCAAAAATTGAATCCCGCGGCTGTCGATAATCAGCAGCGCCGGTGCCGCCAGCCGCCGGATGTCCTCCTCCGCATTGAGCACCAACCCGGTGGTGCCGCGGTCGGTTTCTATCTGCCAGGTGCAGGGCGTGGCATAACCCGAGACCCCGCTCACCCGCAGGATTTCCGGCATGAACTCGCGCCCCTCCAGTTCCTCCTCCAGCAACCGCCGCACCTCCCCGGGCACATCGTCGAGCCGCGCGATCCACGCCAACTCGTGACCGTCGCGGCTCAGCACGGCGATGTCCTCGCGCGCCGCGCTGATGGGAAACGCCCGCGCCGGCTCGACTTCCAGGTGCTCACTGCCGTCCGCGCCGGTGAACACCAGTTGCCCGAACGCGTTGCGGTGCAGTTGAAAGTCACAGTCCATATTGTTGTTAGACCTCCTTGAGTGATGCCAGGCCTGCGGCCGGGTCCTCGTCGCCCGCGGCCCCAGCCCCGCCGTTGAAAAACTCCGTCTGCGCGCGGTCCAGCCGGTAATACGCGCCCTTGTTCGCCAGCAACTCCTCGTGCTGCCCCTCCTCCACGATCTGGCCGCGGTCGAGCACCACCAGCCGGTTGGCGCGGCGCAAGGTCGACAGCCGGTGGGCGATGGCCAGCGTGGTGCGGCCGCGGATCAGGTTGTCCAGCGCGGCCTGGATTTCCAGCTCGGTTTCGGTGTCCACCGACGAGGTGGCCTCGTCGAGAATGAGGATGCGCGGGTTGATGAGCAGCGCGCGGGCAATCGAAATCCGCTGGCGTTCGCCGCCCGACAACGCCTGGCCGCGTTCGCCAACTAACGAATCATAGCCTTGCGCCAGCCGCAGGATGAACTCATGGGCATGCGCCGCGCGCGCCGCCGCGACGATCTCCTCGCGCGTCGCCTCGGGATTGCCGTAGGCGATGTTTTCCGCGATCGTCCCGAAAAACAAAAACGGTTCCTGCAGCACCAGCCCGATGTTGCGCCGGTATTCCGCCACCGGCAACGACCGGATGTCCACCCCGTCGATGCGGATCGCGCCCTCCGACACGTCGTAGAACCGGCAGATCAGGTTGACCAGCGTGCTCTTGCCCGACCCGCTGTGGCCGACCAGACCGATCATCTCGCCCGGCGCGATCGATAGATTGACGTCCTGCAGGATGGCGCGCGTGCCGTAGCGGAAGCTCACGTTGCACAGCTCGATCGCGCCGCTCACCTGCTCCAGATGCACCGGCTGGGTCGGCTCGGGCACGCTCGACGCGTGATCGAGGATGTCAAAGATCCGCTTGGCCCCGGCCGCCGCCTTTTCCGTCACCGACACGATCCGGCTCATCGCACCCAGCCGCGAGTAGAACCGGTTGATGTAGGCCAGGAACGCCACCAGCACCCCGACCGTGATCTGGTGGCGTGAAACCTGCCAGATCCCGAACCCCCACACCACTAACAAGCCGATTTCCGTCAGGAAGGTCACCGTCGGCGTGAACAACGACCAGACCTTGTTGACCCGGTCGTTGACGGCCAGGTTGCGCGCGTTGGCGTCGCGGAACCGCTGCGCCTCGCGCTTCTCCTGGGCGAAGGCTTTCACCACCCGGATCCCCGGAATCGTGTCCGCCAGCACGCTGGTGACCTCCGACCAGATCCGATAGATCTGGTCGAAGCCGTGGCGCAGCCGGTCGCGCACCACGTGGATCAGCCACGCGATCAGGGGCAGCGGCGCCAGCGTCACCAGCGCCAGCCACGGGTTGATCGAGACCAGGATCGCCGAGGTCATCAGGATCATCAGCAGGTCGGTCACGAAATCCAACAGATGCAACGACAGGAACACGCAGATCCGGTCGCTGCCCGAGGAGATCCGGGCCATCAGGTCGCCGGTGCGCATGCCACCGAAGTATTCCAGCGAGAGCCCCTGCAGGTGCTCGTAGGTGGCGGTGCGCAGGTCCGCGCCAATCCGCTCGCTCACCAGCGCCAGGATGTAGGTCTTGGCCCAGTCGAGCAGCCAGGCGAGGAACGCCGCGCCCGCCAGGCTGCCTAACAACAAAAGCACCCTGGAGCCGTCGATGGGCACGCCGTTCTGGAACGGAATGAGCACCTTGTCCATCAGCGGCATGGTGAGATAGGGAGGCACCAGGGTGGCGGCGGTGGCCAGCAGCGTCAGCACGAAGCCCGCCAACAACCGGCGGTTGTAGGGTTTGGCGAAGCGCCACAGCCGGAACAAGGTCCATGGCGAGGGTGGCGCGTGGATGGTCTTGGCGCAGGTTGGACAGGCCTCGTGCCCGCCGGGTATCGGGTTCTCACAGATCGGGCACACCGCCGCGGCCGCCGGCACCACCGCCCGCCGCTCCACCAGCGCCTCGATCTGCTCGTGAAATTGTTCGGTGAGCCGCCGCACCGCCGCATCGCGGCCCAAGGTGTGGCGCCAACAGGCCAACAACCCGGTGGCGTCCCGCAGATCCAGGGTTCCAACGCCCGCGTGGTCGCGGTGTTCCAGCACCAGGCCGGGCCGGAACTCCCAACTCCGCCAAGCGCCCTCGCCCGGGGCCTTGGCCAGCCAGCGCCGGTCGGTCAACACCACAATGCCTTGGGCAAAATGCAGCCGCAGGGTGAGGTCGAGTTCCAAACTGGCCAGAGGGTTCTCGCCGGCGGCGAGCAGGGCGACGATTTCGCCGCGCCACGGCTCGGGCAGAACCGTGGTGACGGATGGCAAACGCGCATGGCCGGCTGACGTCATCGGAAATCACCCGCGGGTGGAAACGCCGCCCGGGACGGGCGACGCAAGCGGGCGGCAGCGGGTTTTGCCCCGTTTCCCCCGCCATGCAACACATTTGTCACCTCAACGCGCTGGTTCCCCCCCGGTTTGCGGCTCTCACCCCCGCGGGTGAAACTGCCGGTGCACCGCCTTCAGGCGCTGCCGGTCCACATGGGTGTAGATCTCGGTGGTGGCGATGTCCGCATGGCCTAACAATTCCTGGATGACCCGCAGGTCGGCCCCGCCCTCCAACAGATGGGTTGCGAACGAGTGGCGCAACAGGTGCGGGTAGACGTTTTGCTCGATCCCGGCGAGCTTCGCCCGCTCCTTGACGATTTGGCGGACGCGGTCGGGCGAGAGCGCGCCGCCGCGCACGCTGAGGAACACGTGCGAGGACGTGCGCTTGGTGACGAGCTGCGCCCGCTCGTTGGCCAGGTAGTCGGCGATGGCCGCGCGGGCCTGCGATCCGACCCGCACCACGCGCGTCTTGTTGCCTTTGCCGGTGATGCGCAAGAACCCCTCCTCGAGGTCCACCATTTCGAAGCGCAGCCCGCACAACTCCGCCAGCCGCAGCCCGGAGGCATAAAACAACTCGAGGATCGCGCGGTCGCGCCGGCCCAGGAATATCGCCGGATCGATCGAGTCCAACAATTGCGCCACTTCCCGGGCGTGCAACGTTTCGGGCAGCGTTTGATCCGGCCGCGGCGAGAGCAGCGGCTCGGCGGGGTCCATCTCTAACGACCCCGCCGCCGCCAGCCAGCGGAAAAACACCTTCAAATGCACCGTGGTGATCCGCAACGAGGCCGCGTTGAGGTCGTCCTGCTTGCGCTGGCTCAAAAACGCCGCCAGCTCCTCCGTGCCCACCTCGCGCAGCGGACGGCCCTGCCCCTTGAGCCACTTGGCCAGCGCGTCGAGTGTCTGGCGCACCGAGAGCTGATAGGCCGCCGACAGCCCGCGCTCGGTCGCCAAATAGCGGATGAAGGATTCGCTCGCTCGTTGCATCGGACAACCGCAACTTTGCCCGGCAAGCCTCCCGAGTAAAGCCAGTTGCGCGCGGCCGCCTGCCGCCCTCCCCTGCGCGCCTCACCGTCTCCTATGCCCGCAGCGGAATCCTGCAGCCGCGTCCATGGCTCTCCCAGAAATTGCGAGGATGGGCCGCCCTGGTTGCAGAATTTCGTGCGGCCCCCCGCTTTCTTGTTGCAATCCTGTCGCAACAGGCGAGACTTCTGGCGAGATGGCACCCGCGCTGGCAACCGAGCTTGAAACCGACTGTCTGACCCTGAATCAGGTCGGGGTGGGTTGTGACGTGACGATCCGGGTTTTGAGTGGTCCGGGTTGTGAGCGGCTGCGCGACCTCGGGTTGTGCGAGCAACTGCAGGTGCGCAAGCTTTCCGGCGGGCGCAACCTGATCTGTTCGGTCTGCGGCACCCGGCTGGCAATCAGCCGCGATCTCGCCGCGCAAGTGTGGGTCGAGCCGGTCGCTTGATCCGCCACCCGGGTCATGCACGCTCTTCCGCCAACCCCCTCGACCATCGCGCTGATCGGAAATCCGAACGCGGGCAAAACCACTCTGTTCAACGCCCTGACCGGTGCCAACCAGAAGGTCGGCAATTATTCCGGCGTCACCGTCGAACTCACATCCGGCGAAACCTTCACCCCGCACGGCAAAAAACTCCGGGTCCTCGACCTGCCCGGATGCTATTCACTGCGCGCGCCCTCGCCGGATGAACAGGTGGCCGTCGATGCCCTCCACGGCCACCTGCCCGGCTACCCGAAACCGGACCTCGTGGTCTGCGTGGTCGATGCCTCCAACCTCGAGCGCCACTTGCAACTCGCGCTCCAGGTCATCGAACTGCAACTCCCCACCGTGATCGCTCTCAACATGGTCGATATGGCGGAGAAATCCGGCCTGCGCCTCGATCCGGCGAAACTGGCCGAGGAACTCGGCGTGCCGGTGGTGCCGCTGCAAGCCAGCACCGGCAAGGGCGTCATCGAACTCAAACAGGCGCTGCGATTCCCCTTTCCCACCGCCCCCGCCGCACTGTGGGCTACCGGCGACGGCGACCTCGAGGCCGCCCGCCGCGCCTTCATCCGGCAACTGTGTGAGCTCGCCGCCCGCCGCCCCGACGCCCACCAACTCACGCGTTCGGACCAACTCGACGCCTGGCTGCTGCATCCGGTGTTCGGCGGCGTGGCGTTTCTGGCAATCATGTTCACGGTGTTCTGGGGGATTTTCTCCTTCGCCAAAATCCCGATGGGTTGGATCGAAGGGGCCCAGGGCGCGGTGGCCGACTGGCTGCGCGCGCTGCTGGCGGCCGGCGACCTGCGCTCGCTGTTAGTCGACGGGGTGCTCGGCGGGGTCGGCGGGGTGCTGGTGTTTCTGCCGCAGATCGTGCTGCTGTTCCTCTTCATCGGGCTGCTGGAAAGCTCCGGCTACATGGCGCGCGCCGCCTATCTGATGGACGGGGTGATGGCCAGGGCGGGGCTCAGCGGCAAGGCATTCCTGCCGCTGTTCAGCTCCTACGCCTGCGCCATTCCCGGGGTGATGGCCACCCGCACCATCGGCTCGGCCAAGGAACGCCTGGTCACCATCTTCATCGCCCCGTGGATGAGCTGCTCGGCCCGCCTGCCGGTGTATTTCCTCATCATCCCGCTGCTGCTCCACGAATCCGAGGGTTCCTGGAAACAAGCCCTCGTCCTGTTCGCCATCTACACCCTCGGCACGCTCAGCGCGTTCGCCGTCGCCCGCGTGCTGCGCCGCCGCCTCGGCCCCGATCCCGCCGCCCACCATTTCATGCTGGAACTGCCGCCCTACCGCCTGCCGCAGTGGGGCTACATCCTGCGCCACGTCCTCGAACGCGCCTGGTCGTTTGTCGCCAAGGCCGGCACCCTCATCCTCGGACTCTCGATCCTGCTATGGGCGCTCAGCACCTATCCGAAATGCGACGGCGACGCCACCGCCGCCCTCGCCGCCAGCGCCATGGGCCGGATCGGCCGCGTCATCGAACCGGTGGTCAAACCACTCGGCTTCGATGGCCGGGTCGGCACCGCCATCCTGACCTCGTTCGCGGCCCGCGAGGTCTTCAACTCGTCGCTCGCGGTGCTGTTCCGGGTCGACAAGACGGCCGACAAGAAGGCCACCCGCAACTCGCTGCGCGAGCGCCTGGCCGCCGCGCGCTGGCCGGATGGCAGGCCGCTGTTCACGCCGCTGTCGATGCTCTCGCTGTTAGTGTTCTACATCTACGCGCTGCAATGCCTTCCGACCACCGCCGTGGTGGCCAAGGAAGCCGGCTCCTGGCCGTGGGCACTCGGCCAGTTTGCGTTCATGTCGGGCTTCGCCTATCTTGCAGCGCTGGTCATCTTCCAGGGCGGCCGGCTGCTCGGATTCTAACATGGACACCCAAAGCCTCATTGCCGCCGGCATCGTGCTCGTCACGCTGGTCATTTTTGCACTGCGCCTGGCGCGGCGCAAGCCCGCGCGCGGCTGCGGCCACGATTGCGGCTGCGGCAAAAAGTGACGCTCAATCCTCCTCGAACTTGCGGGCGATCAGGTCGCCGATGGCGGCGATGGCGGCCTCCGAGTCAGGTCCTTCGGAACTCACGCAGATCACCGAGCCGTGGCCCGCAGCCAGCATCATCAAACCCATGATGCTCTTGCCGTCGACTTCCTCGCCGTCTTTCTCCACGAACACGTCCGCCAGGAAGCGATTGGCCGTTTTGACGAATTGTGCAGCCGGGCGGGCGTGAATGCCGAGCTTGTTGAGGATGGTGAATTCTTTCTTGGCCATGGAAAAGGGCTCGTGCCGGGGAGACCCTAGAAACTCCCCGGCTCATCTCCAAGGTAAAAGTTCCGCCCCACCCGCCTGAAACGCCGAAATCCGTCAACGCGTGGCCGCCGGATGCGATTTGGTGAAAATTCACGTTGATTCCCGCCCCCATCGCCCGCGAGAGTCGCCGCGCCATGCTCGATATCCGCGCCATCCGCGACAACCCCACCGCCGTCCAGCAATCCCTCCAAGCCCGCGGCGGCGACCACTGGCTGCTCGTCGACCAAGTGCTCGCCTGCGACGAGCGCCGCCGCCTCGCCGAAACCGCCAAACAAGACCTGCAAGCCGCCCGCAAACGCATCTCCAAGGACATCGGCCGGCTCAAGGGCCAAGGCCAGGACACCTCCGCCATCGAAACCGAGGTCCGCGCCCTCAACGAGCAGATCACCACCCTCGACGCCGCCGCCGACGCCGCCGCCGCCGAACAAACCACCCTCCTGCTCAACCTGCCCAACCTGCCGCACCCCGCCTGCCCGTTAGGCTCGGATGAGGCCGCCAACCCGGTGGTCCGCGAGTGGGGCACCAAGCCGGACCTGGCCGCGCCCAAGGACCACGTCGAACTCGCGCTCCAGCACCGCCTGATCCACTGGGACGACGGCATCCGCATCGCCGGTTCCGGGTTCGTGGTCTATCGGGGCCAGGGCGCCCGCCTCGAGCGCGCCCTGATCAACTTCCTGCTGGACAGCCAGGCGTCTAACGGATACGAGGAGGTCAACGTCCCGCTGCTCGTCAAGCGCGAGTGCATGGAGGGCACCGGCCAGCTGCCGAAATTCGAGGACGACATGTATGGCACGGACGCCGGCGAGGAGGGTGTCAACCACCTGTTTCTGGCGCCCACCGCGGAGGTTCCGGTGACCAACCTCTATCGGGACACGATTCTCTCAGAACCGGAGCTGCCGGTGAGGATGGTGGCCTACACGCCGTGCTTCCGCCGCGAGGCGGGCTCCGCCGGGCGCGACAACAAGGGCATCATCCGCATGCACCAGTTCGACAAGGTCGAACTCGTCCAGATCGTCCACCCGGACCACGGCGCCGAGGTGCTCGAGCAGCTCACCGGCCATGCCGAGTCGGTCCTGCAGCGCCTCGGCCTGCACTACCGGGTCATCGAGCTGTGCACCGGCGACATCGGGTTCTCCTCGGCCAAGACCTATGACATCGAGGTCTGGGCGCCCGGCCACGGCAAGTATCTGGAAGTTTCTAGCTGCTCGTGGTTCTCCGATTACCAGGCGCGCCGGATGAAGCTGCGCTTCAAGGACGCCGAGGGCAACAACCGCTTCCCCCACACCCTCAACGGCTCGGGCACCGCCCTGCCGCGGCTGTATGTCGCTCTGCTAGAGCAGTGCCAGCAGGCCGACGGCTCGATCCGCATCCCGCCGGCGCTGGTGCCCTATTTCGGCGCGGATGTCATCTCATCCTGAAGGGAACAGCAAGCGCCGCGAAGGTGTAAACCAGAGGGGAACGGGCGACCTGTCTCTTGTGTGCTCTTTGATCCTTGAAAGGAAAATGAGAAC
>JBAXBG010000053.1:0-18555 GCA_037142115.1 Verrucomicrobiota bacterium
ACCGATAGAGCAAGCCGCAGGCGATCACGACGAGCGCCGCCAGCAGCGGCCAGGATGCAATGGCGGACCGGCCGTGGCTGCGCAGGCGTGGAAACCAGCGGCCCAGGTGGATCGCTATCAATCCCAACAGTGGCGCAAACATCGCGGCCACGTCAAGTTGCTGGCCCCAACGTGTCAGCGACGCATGGAACATGCCGCTGCCCAATCCCAGGTAGCAGCAGCCCGCGCCGAATAGAATGCTCAAACCGGGTGTCCGCACCAGATAACCCGCTCTAGCAGGCCGCTGCCGCGCGCGCTGGTCCGCGAGTCCCAGAGTGATCGCATAGAGGCCGAGGAGGACATACGGCAAGTTGGACCAGGTATTGATGCGCGTCCGAAAAACGCTGTGCTCGTGCAGGGTTTCGCCATATTCATGATGTCTCAATTCGGCGGCCGGCTGCCAGGCGGACCAGACGTCCTGATCGCGCCAGAGGTAGTAAACGGTTCCCAGCAAAACCAGCGTGATTGCGAACACCACCCAGACCTGCCGGTGAACCCGGGCAGGCGCTGGGTCGTCATGGCAAGACATGACTTACTTGATCTGTTTGGCTTTGACTGCAAGGTTGAGTTTGACCTTGCCGGAGGCGGGCGTGATCAATACCACGCGCTCAGCAGGCTGCGAGAACGTTCCCGCCGCCGCTTTCACCGCGTAGGTGTAGGTCGCGCGCGGCAGGCCGATTTCCGGCTGGTGCAGGGTGGTTGGGGGCGACCAGGTGTAGGTGAGTGCCTGCGGCTCTACCTTGGAGATCTTGAAGAAATCCACGTTGGCTCCCTGCTCGGGCGGGGTGGTTTTGCTCATGAACGCCTGGGCGGGGCGGTGCCATGTCAATTCCATCGCCCAGTTCTTTGGCGCGCCACTGCCACCCACTTCGAAGGTCGCAGCTTCCTCGTCAAACGTGATCCTCGCAGCGCCACCGGCGGCTAGCGGAAACGTGACAATCATCCGTTTGTTGTCCGGTGTGTCGAGTTTCGGCGTCCCGGCCTTGAGTGGTTCGCGGGTGCCATCGGGCTTGACCGCGACCAGCCGGATGCCGGCCATTTTGCCGTCGGCGAGCGAGCTCCACTGCATGCCGTCCATCACGGGCATTGCCATGAACACATTGTCAGAGGCCACACAGGCGTGGTTCAAATACGAATCGGCAACATCCTCGTCGTAGAGATAAAGGTCGCGCAACCGGAACTCGTCGCCCTCCCACAACAACCCGCAGCGATAGAACCGGCTCGAATACCAGGTTGCCTTGCGGGGTACGTCCCAATTCATCACCTTGCTCAGGTTCTCAACGATCTTGGCGTTGACCTCCGGCTGATCTTTAAGATTGTTGTCCAGGAAATCCTTCACGTGCTTGACCGTCCAGCCGGTGGCGGGCGTGAAGGTGTCCTTGCAATCCGTCAGCGCATTCTCAGCGCCGGGAGGCGTCAGGGGATATTCCTTCAAGAATGACTCCGCCGTTTGGCTCAGCGTTTCCGCCTTCAGCAACCCAAGGTCGCGGTATTGGGCGACCATGCGTTGCAGGTTATCGATGCTACCGGTATCGATCCAAGCCGTTTCTGTTCCGGGGGTGGTGTTGCCGATGGACAGGGGCGTCTCGGCGAGCATGTTGAGCCACCATTCGGCGTAAGTGCCGGCGCTGATGAACAGCGAGGGCATCTGCATCGAACAATAAGGATAGGTGGCCGTGCCGCCCTCATAATGATGAATCGGCTCCACCCCGCCCGTCATCCGGAACATCGCCACACCCATGGAATTTTTCTTCGTCTGCGCGGGCATGTAAGCATTGTTGCGTGAAACCACATAGGGCGAGTTCTGGGGGGCGCCCCACAGCGTGTAGAAGTCGGTGCGCCACTGGTCCGGGCACTCCGCCGACGCGATCACTCCATATTTCTCCTTCACATAACGCAGCGTGTAGGTATCCACCACCCAGGCCCCGGCGGTTTTCGGATAGCGCCCGAACACCTCCTTGAAATCCGCCATATACAAGTCGGCCAGCTTCTCCCGCTCCTTCGGGGAAAACCCGCTGGGGTAGGAAATACTCGGAGCGGGGTCCCAGACATAATGATTGCCCCGCCACTTCAACCCCGCCTTTTCCACCAGCTCCTGGCCGAACTGCATGTTCATCGCCGGCTCAAGCAGCGGGTCGTTCTTCATTTCGCGGATCATGTATTCGCGAAAGTGCGGGTCGATCAGCGTCTGGTGCTCGAACATGAACGTGGTGGGAATCTTGTGCTTTTTAGCGAGTTCCACGCTGGCGACAAAGTTTTTGAACATCGGCTCGCCAGTCTGTCCTTGCCCCGGATCCTGGTTGCTGCGGACACTCATATACAGCCAGTTCACCACCACCGGCCGACCATGGGATTTCTTCTGCCATTCCGCTTTGACTTGCTCGATTTTGTCTGGTGGAATCAGCGTTGCCTGCGCAATAGCCGATTCGCAACAGGCGGCCAGACCCAGTATGGTATAGATGGTTTGTAAGGATGTATTCATGTAGTTGTTGTGTTGATTAGAATTGTGTTCGGGTTAATCCTGAAAAGGAGAATGAGAATTTGTCATCAGTATTTCAGGCGGTAGAAGTACCGTGCATTGCCGCCCATTGGATAGGTGAAGGCCGCGGTGGCTTGAGTGGCGGCGAATGTGACTTCGTCGAACCAGGAACCGGCCGCCAGGCTGGGACTGCTTTGCACGGTGTAGCTTTGGCCGGTGACCAAGCCATTGAGGTTGAGCACCACGCTCGTCCAATCAGGCGGGAGGGGTTGGGCGCCCAAGCTCAGGGGGGGCGCCGGGGTGGACGTCCCGTAAACCGCCAGTTCGGAATACGCCACGCCGCTGTTCTGCTGGGTGTTGGGGAAAGTGAACTGAAGGTATTTGACGCGGGTGGCTCCGCTGGCGGCGAGTGCGACATCCGTGCCTTTGGCGCCGGTTGGCGCAGTATAACTCACCGTGGCCAGCGGCATGAACGTGACCCCGTCCGCCGAATAGCTCACCGAGTATTTCGGGTTGATGCGGGTGTTGTTGGTCCAGGCGGTCAGCGAGCGAATGCCGGTCAGGGTGAAGCCCAAGCCTGCGCTGCCATTGCCCAGGCTGTAGGTCACCGTGCCATTCTGAATCATCACGATCGAGGAACTGGTGCCCGGGCTGCCGGGTGCCTGCAACACCCCGTCGGTGAGGTTGGCGGCGGTGCCGGTGTAGGTGACCGTGGTCAGGGTGGAAGTGCCGGCATTGCCCAGGATCAGGTTGCTGGGGCCCTGCGTGGCAAAACTCCCGCCGGTCAGGCTCAGGTCAGTCTCCGTTACGGACGGGGGTAGATAGATGGATTGAGTTAGGCTGTCGGCGCTGGTGTCATAACCCGCATCGCCGGAATAAACCGCTGTGATGGTGTGAGCCCCGCCCGCAAGGGTGCTGGTGGTGTAGCTGACCGCGCCATTGGCGATGGCGTTGGTTGCCACGTCAGCGCCGTCGATCAGGAATACGACGTTGCCGGTGGCGCTGGCCGCCGCGACCCCGGCATCCAGCACGGTGGCCGTGAACGTCACGCTGGTGCCGGGCGTGGAGGGATTGGCCGAAGCGCTCAGGGCGGTCTGCGTCGGTGTGAGATTGGTCAGCCCGGATGACTTCCCGAAAACCGCGAGTTCGGTGTAGCACACCCCGCTATTCTGTTGGGGGCCGGGAAAGGTGAAGCGGATGCTCCTGACGTTGTTCAGGGCGCTTACGCCCAGCGCGACATCCGCGCCTTGGGACCCGGCCGGCGCGCTGAAATCGACCGTGGCAATTGGAAAGAAAGTCACCCCGTCGAGCGAGAAACTGGCGGTGAAATACGGATTGACGCGGCCGCCCCCTTGCCAACTGGTGAGCGCACGGATGCCGGTGAGGGTGTAACCCGTGCCATTGGCGCCGCCGCCCAACGGATAGGTCACAGTGCCGTTGTTGCCGATGATCGCGTACACCCCGCTGCCGTTGCCTACCGAGCCGGGGGCTTTCAAGTCCCCGTCCGTTAGATTCGCCGCCGTCCAGCCATTCTGCGTGTCATATTCATTGAGCGCGATATTGGTGCCGGGGTTCCCCAGAATTAGGTTGTTGCCGGCCAGCGGCGCAAAACTCCCGCCGGTGAAACCCAGGTCGCTCTCCGTCACCACAGGGGGGCGATAGACGCCCTGGGTCAGGCTGGCGGCGCTGGTGGTGTAGTCCGCATCGCCGGAATAGACGGCGGTGAGGGTGTGCATCCCGGCCGTTAGGCCGCTGGTGGTGTAACTGGCGCTGCCATTGGCGAGGGCGCTGGTGGCCACCACCGCCCCGTCCACCTGGAAGACAATGTTGCCGGTGGCATCAGCCGCCGCCACCCCGCTTGCCTGCACAGTGGCCGTAACCGTCACGCTGGCGCCGGGCGAGGTGGGATTGGCCGAGGAACTCAGCACGATCTGCGTCGGCGCCACCCCGGAGGACTTCCCGAAAACCGCCAGTTCGGTGTAGCTCACCCCGCCATTCTGTTGGGTGTTGGGAAAGGTGAATCGGATGCTCCTGACGTTGCTCAGACCGCTGACGCCCAGTGCGACATCCGCGCCCTGGGACCCCGCCAGGGCGCTGAAATTGGCCGTGGCAATCGGATAGAAATTCACCCCGTCCAGCGAGAAGCTGGCCGAGAAATCCGGGTTGACGCGGCCGCCGCCTTGCCAACTGGTCAGGGCGCGGATGCCGGTGATGGTGTAACCCGCGCCGTTGGCGCCGTCTCCCAGCTGATAAGTCACGGTTCCACCGGTGATGATCGAATACACGCCGGTGCCGTTGCCAACCGATCCGGGTGCCTTCACGTCGCCATCGGTGAGATGAGCCGCCGTCCAGCCGCCGCTGGCTTCAAAGAAACTCAGCGCGGCGGAGTCGCCGGCATTGCCCAGGATGAGATCGTTGGCGGCCAGCGTGGCGAAACTCCCGTTAGCAAAACCCAGGTTGGTCTCGGTGATTACCGGAGTGGGTGCCGTCACCGTGATGTTCACCGCGGCCGAGATGCCCATCACCCCCAAGCTGTCCGTCGCGATCGCGGAGAGGGTGTAGTCGCCCGGCAGCAGGTTGTTGGCGGTGAAATTCCAGGGCGAACCGGTGGCGGTGCCAACTTTTTGCACCCCGAGGTAAAAGTCCACCTGGGTGACGGTGCCGCTGGAACTGACCGGATTGGCGACCGCCGTCACGCTGGCCGGTGCCAGATAACTCGCGCCGCCGACCGGCGCGCTGAAGCTCACGGTCACGATTGGCGTGGGTTGACCGAAGACGGCCAGTTCCGCATACGCCACCCAAATATTCTGCTGGGTGTTGGGAAAGGTGAACCGGACGCTCTGGACGTTTGACAATCTGGCGACTCCCAACGTGACATCCGTGCCGTTGGCTCCCGCCGTGGCAGTGTAGTTCACCGTGGCAAACGAGGTGAAGCTGACCCCGTCCAGCGAGTAGCTGATCGTGTATTGCGGATTGATGCGCCCACTGTCGCCCCAGGCGGTAAGCGAGCGAAGGCCGGTGATCGTGTAGCCGATGCCGTTGGGGCCGGAGCCTAAATTGTAGGTAATGGAGCCGCTCTCAATGCCCAGCGGACCCGAGCTTGCGGGTGCTCTCAGATTGCCATCGGTGAGCGTGCTCGCGGCACCGGCACCATCGGAAACCGCAGTGATGGAAAGGGCCGACGCGCCGGAATTGCTCAGAATGAGATTGTTGGCGGCCAGCGGTGCAAAGCTTCCGCCGATCAAACTTGAATCAGTCTCCGTCACGACCGGCGGCACCTGCGGCTTGGCGGCGGCGGGTGCGGATTGGACGCTGATGCCACTGGCATTCACCGCCGCAACCGTATAGTAATAGATTATGCCATTGGTAACGCTGCGGTCGATGAAGCTCGTCGCTGTCGGACTGCCGACGCTAGTGGTGGCGGGTCCGCCACTGACGGTTCCGCGTTTGACATGATACGCGGTCGCCCCCGTGACCGTCGTCCACGTCATCACCACTTGCCCGTTGCCGGACGTGGCCGCCAGGCCGGTCGGGGTGGCGGGCGGAGTGCCGGTGGTGGTGCCGATCATCCACTGCTGGTTGACACTGTTGTTCCAATCCATTTGAGCCAGCGAGGTGCCGGGCGCAGTGCTGAAACCAGGCACCTCAATGACCTTCTGCGACACCGGCGAAACCATGCGATAATAGCCCTCGCTGGTCTGCTCGATGAACCAGCGCTGGTGGTTGCCGTTGCTCCACACGCCTTGATCTATCAGAGTCCCGTTGTTGAGACTCGATTGAAACAACTCAGCCACGCTGCCACTGCCGGGCGAGGTCAGGCTGTAATAACCGTCCGCCGCCAAGCCATTGGTCGTGTAACTCACGGTCCATTTCTGGAAGTTGCCGCCGGTGTAGGTTTCCTGGTCCAGCGGCGTGCCGGCGGTGGTGCCGGCCTGATAGACCGCCGCCGCCAGCCCGCTGTTCAAGGAACTGATCTTGTAAGTCCCCGGGGCGAGGTCGGCACCCGCGATCGGCCAGCCGTCAGGCCCCCAGACCAACGTCTCTTCGCCGAGGACTTTATTTCCGCTGGTGTTGATATAATGATAGGTAAACCGGTCAATGCCGCCCTCGCTCAGGATACCCACGTGGCCGGGGCCGCGCTCATTGCCGTTGATGGAATTCTTATAGACCGTGGCGGCCATGAACGCCTCGGAGGCGTTTTGGGTGCCGGCCTTGTTCACATACGGCCCGGTGAAGCTGGCCGAGCGCGCGACCCGGATGTTGTAAGTTGTATTCATGCCTACATTCGAGAACAGGTAATAGTATCCGGCATGATAGTGAACGTAGGGCGCTTCGATATTACTTCCCAGGCCAATCGGGTATTCAGTGGTATCGGCGGCACTGGCTAGGCCGGTGGTGTTGTCCAGTCTGGTGAGGAAGATCGCGGGCGTGGTGGAAGTGCCGGCATGACCATTGCCAGACCCCCAGCTCAACCAGAGATTATTATTGCCATCGACGAAGGGACAGGGATCAATGGCGGACCTGCCGTCAGCGATGTCGTGGTGGTGAACCACGACGCCAACATCCGTCCAGTGATAGTTCGGGGCGGTGGGATCCAAGGTGGGGTTGGTCAGCAGGCCAATCGCCGAATTGGTGTTGGTATGAGAGCACACGCAGTAATACAGATAGTATTTGTTGTTATAGAATATCACATCGGGCGCCCAGACCGGCGCATCCGAAACCACACTATAGGCAGATGGGGGCACTCCGTTAGGGTTTGGCCAGTAGTCAAAAGGCGAAGCGCCGTTCGTCCAGTGGATCCGATCCGCTGAATACTGCCCTAGCTGACCGGTCGAATAGACGTAATACGTTCCGTTGCAGTTGATCATGCGTGACGGATCAACCGTGGGCATGCCATTCTCGGTCAGGATGGCGGCGGGCGCCACGGAGCCACCCAGCAGGCCTACTGCAAAGACCATCACTCCGTGCAGCGGTGCCAACGACCGGCGCTGCCGATTCCACCACGAGCGCAGCGCGGCGCAAACACAAGTCATGGTCTCTTTGATATTTTGCATGGTGGGTATGCTCTCGTGGTCAGTATTGCAGGCGGTAGAACCGCCGGGCGTTACCGCCCATGGCATAAGTGAATGCCGCAGTGGCTTGGGTGGCGGTGAACGTGACTTCGTCCAACCAGGAATCATGCGCCAGGCTGGGACTGCTTTGGACTGTGTAGCTGTGGCCGGTCACCAAGCCATTGAGATTGATTACCACGCTCGTCTGCGCGGGCAAAAGGATTTGCGCGTCGAGACTCAGGGGCACCGCCGGGGTGTCCGTCCCGTAAGCGGCCAGTTCGGAATACGCCACCCCGCTGTTCTGCTGGATGTTAGGGAAGGTGAACTGAAGGTATTTGACGTGGCTGGCCCCGCTGATGGCGAGTGCGACATCCGTGCCTTTGGCGCCGGTTGGCGCAGCATAACTCACCGTGGCCAGCTGCATGAAGGTGATCCCGTCCTCCGAATAGCTCACCGAATATTTCGGGTTGATGCGGGTGTTGTTGGTCCAGGCGGTCAGCGAGCGGATGCCGGTCAGGGTGAAGCCCAGACCCGCGCTGCCATTGCCAAGGCTGTAGGTCACCGTGCCATTCTGAATCATCACGATTGAGGAACTGGTGCCCGGGCCGCCCGGTGCCTGCAACACCCCGTCGGTGAGGTTTGCGGCGGTGCCGGTGTAGGTGACCGTCGTCAGAGTGGAAGTGCCCGCATTGCCCAGAATCAGGTTATTGGCGCCCGGCAGCGCGAAACTCCCGGTGGTCAGACTCTGGTCGGTCTCCGTTACGGACGGAGGTAGATAGATGGTTTGGTTCAGGCTGTCGGCGCTGGTGTCATAACCCGCATCGCCCGAATAAACGGCAATGATGGCATGAGTCCCGCCCGCAAGGGTGCTGGTGGTGTAGCTGGCCGCGCCATTGGCGATGGCGCTGGTTGCCACGTCCGCGCCATCGATCAGGAAGGCGATGTTGCCGGTGGCGCTGGCCGCTGTTACCCCATTGGCTTGCACGGTGGCCGTGAACGTCACGCTGGTGCCGGGAGTGGAGCCACTGGCTGATGCGCTCAACACGGTCTGCGTCGGTGTGAGATGGGTCAGCCCGGAGGCGGTCCCGAAGACCGCAAGTTCGGTATAGCACACCCCGTTATTCTGTTGGGGGCTTGGAAAGGTGAAGCGGATGCTGGTGACGTTGGTCAGGCCGCTGACTGCCAGCGCCACATCCGCGCCCTGGGACCCCGCCGGCGCGCTGAAATCGACCGTGGCAATTGGAAAGAAAGTCACCCCGTCGAGCGAGAAACTGGCGGTGAAATACGGATCGACTCGGCCGCCGCCTTGCCAACTGGTCAGCGCACGGATGCCGGTGATGGTGAAACCGGTGCCGTTGGCGCCGTCACCCAGCGGGTAGGTCACAGTTCCGTTGTTGCCGATGATCGAGTAAACCCCGGTTTGGTTGCCAACCGAGCCGGGCGCTTTCACGTCTCCATCCGTTAGATTAGCCGGCATCCAGCCATTCTGCGTGTCATATTCATTGAGCGCGATATTCGTGCCGGGGTTCCCCAAAATCAGGTCGTTGCCGGCCAGCGGTGCAAAACTCCCGTCGGTGAATCCCAGGTCGGTCTCCGTCACGCCCGGGGGTGGATAGACGCGCTGGGTCAGGCTGGAGGTGCTGGTGGCGTAATCCGCATCGCCGGAATAGACGGCAGTGATCGCATGCATTCCCATGGTTAGACCGCTGGTGGGGTAGCTGGCCGAACCATTGGCGATGGCGCTGGTGGAAACGTCCGCGCCGTCCACCTGGAAGACGATGTTGCCGGTGGCGCCGGTTGCCATCACCCCGTTTTCCTGCACGGTGGCTGTGAACGTCACGCTGGTGCCGGGCGATGTGGGGTTGGCAGAGGAACTCAGCACGATCTGCGTCGGCGCAGCCCCGGAGGACTTCCCTAAAACCGCCAGTTCGGTGTAGCTCACCCCGCCATTCTGTTGGGTGTTGGGAAAGGTGAAGCGGATGCTCCTGACGTTGGGCAGGCCGCTGACCGCCAGCGCGACATCCGCGCCCTGGGACCCCGCCGGAGCGCTGGAATTCACCGTGGCAATCGGATAGAAATTCACCCCGTCCAGCGAGAAGCTGGCCAAGAAATCCGGGTTGACGCGGCCGCCGCCTTGCCAACTGGTGAGCGCGCGAATGCCGGTGATGGAGTAGCCGGTGCCGTTGGCGCCGTCACCAAGCTGATAGGTCACGGTTCCATTGGTGAGAATCGAGTATTGCCCGATTTGGTTGCCGACGGCCCCCGGGGCCTTCAAATCGCCGTCGGTGAGACACGCCGGCGTCCAGTCGCCCTTGGCCTCAAAGTAATGCAGCGCGGTGGCGTCGCCGGGATTGCCCAGGATCAGGTTGGTGGCGGCCAGCGGCGCAAAACTTTCGCCGCTGAAGCTCAGG
This sequence comes from Verrucomicrobiota bacterium, assembly GCA_037142115.1. GTDB lineage: Bacteria > Verrucomicrobiota > Verrucomicrobiia > Verrucomicrobiales > Akkermansiaceae > Luteolibacter. Next base: position 9,981 of record JBAXBG010000053.1, read on the forward strand.
TCGGTTTCGGTCACCACCGGGGGCGGCGGCGGCGGGGCCGCCACCGTGACATTGAAAGTGCCGGTGGCGCTCAGCGCGGGATTCCCATTGTCTGTCACCCGCACCGTCACCTGATAGTTGCCCGGATACTGAGCCACCGCAGGTGTCCAGGTGAACCAACCGGTGGCCGGATTGATGCTCGCTCCCGCCGGCGCCCCGGGGTCCAGGCTGTAGGTCAGCGTCTGCGGCGGCAGGTCCAGGTCGGTGGCGGAGGCCGTAAAGCTCAACAAATTCGAGGCGCGGATCGTCTGGTCGGCAATCTCTGCCAGCAACGGCGGCAGGTTGGCCGGGGCGGAAGCGGCAGGCGCGGGACCAGGCACTGCGGCCGAACCGATGAACTGGCTCTGCGGAATGGTCTCCGGCGCCTGGCTGGCGCTCGACCAGGCGAGCCGCGCCCGGCCATTGCCAGAGCTGTTGAAGCACTCCATGCGGACCTTGGCCAGCTGCCCGGCGGTTAGAACGACCTGGCAAGTGCGGGTTTTCAAGCCGCTGCTCCAGTCATCGATGAGCAACTGGTCATTGATCCAGAGCCGCGCGCCATCGGCGGTGGTGGTGGTCAAGGTATAGGTCTCGCTATGGCGCGGCAGAAGCCAGCCGCTCCAGCGCGTGCTGAAGTTGTTCTGATAGATCGCGGGATCGGGCGAGCTGCCGGTCCAGTCGAAGTTCACCAGGGCGTCGGTGCGGGCCAGCGTGAGGTTGCTGAGGCTGGTGTTGTTGAAGTATTCTGCGGCCAGGCCGTTGCCGGCAGGTGGCAGCCACTGCTCGGCAGGGATCACTTCCGGTGATGGCTGGCTGGGGCTGCTCCAAACCAGGCATGCCTGGGGAGTCGTGAGGCCGCTGTTGTAGCACTCAAGGGACATTCTCACCGGTTTGCCCTTGGTCAATGCCACCTGCACCGTGCTGGTGGTGGCTGGGTTGGTCCAGGTGTTGACGAGCAATTGATTGTCGATGGTCAGACGGGCACCGTCGCCGGCAGTCAGCGTGAGCGTGTGGGTTTCCGAATACTTGGGCACCAGCCAGCCGGTCCAGCGCACGTTGAGATTGTTGCCGCTCAACAGGGAGGCCGGCGGGGTTGTGCTCCAGTTGAAGTCGAGGGTGCGATCAGGGCGCACCATCACCAGTGGCATGCTGGTGGCCGATCCGGAGGAAGCGCCGAAGACGGCGAGTTCCGAATACCGCACCCAGCCGTTTTGCTGGCTATCGACCGCGCCAAAGTCGAACTTGATGAACTTGGCGTTGGTAATCCCGGCAAACACCCGCGTGACATCCGTCCCATTCGACCCCGACGGCGGCGTGTAAGCCACCGTGGTGAGCGGCGTGAAATTGGTCCCGTCGGTAGAATAACTTGCGGTGTATTTCTGGTTGATCCGGCCGTCATCCTGCCACGCCGTGAGCGTGCGGATCCGGGTGATGTCGAAGCCGGTTCCATTGCTGCCGTTGCCCAGGCTGTAGGTGATCAACCCGCCACGAATCCCCACAGCTCCGGTGGTGTCGGGCGTGCCGAGGGTGCCGTCTGTCAGCACAGTCGCGGAGCCGCGACCTTTCGAGTCCGTGGTGATGGAAAGCGCCGAGGCGCCCGTGTTGCGTGCGATGAGACTGGTGGCACCGTGTGGCGCAAAGGACCCGGTCACCAGGCTGAGATTCGTGGACGAGGTGGCGGCGAAGCTCGCGTATTCGCCTTGCAGCCCGGCCCCTGGCGCGGGGGTGAACTGACTGGATGGAATCACTCCTGCAGCTTGGCTCGGACTGCTCCACTGCAATTGGATGCTTGAGTCGCTGGTCGTCGCGTTGGCGAAATCCACGCGGATCGAAACCGGCTGATTGGCAGTGAGTGCCACCTGACAAGTGTTGCTTGCCGCCGGATTCGTCCAGCGGTCGATCACCAACTGGTCATTCACCCATAGACGCAGTGGGTTGCCGGACACCGCGCTCAGGGTGTAAGTTTCGCTGAATGGTGGCACCAGCCACCCGCTCCAGCGGGCGCTGAAATTGCCGGCATTGACGGCCGGGTCGGGCGAGCCGCTGCCCCATGCGAAGTTGACTTGCGAGTCGCTGCGCGCAAGCACGCGGTCGGTCTGGCTGGCATTGTTGAAATACTCACCTAACAGCCCTGTGGCATGGTGGCGGTAATCCACCACCACCCCGTTGATGCGCAGCTGCGTGCCGACCTGGGAGGGCACGCCGTTGGCCGGGGATGCGACGAGGACCATCGACTGATCCGCGCCCATGGTGAACGTGTGATTCCCTATGACATTGCGCGCCACAAACACCCCGGAGACCGTGTCATACAAGTCGCAGAGGGAACTGCCAAAATCAAAGGTGACGTTCCTGGCTTCAGCATATGGGTTCCAAAACAAATGACTGGGATAACAGACAGGGTGAAAATAGTCGGTCGTCACCACATCCCAGCCGATGATTCCCGGCACATTTGAACCATTGTAGATCGCACCCAGAAACCCCATCGAGTTGCTCATATACATTGCGATGTCATACGAGCTGTCTTGAAAATAGGACAAGGTGGCATTGGACTGGGACGGAATAAACGAGTTGTAGTTCGTCTTGGAATTCCAGTAATCCGCCGCTGGATTGGGGCTCCCGCCAAAGCCGGCCCCGGTATTGGACAAGTAATCGCCGGTGCCATAGGGAGCGTGCGTTGCGCCGCTGGGATCCGGGTAAAATGGCTCCGAGCGAAGGCCCTCGTAGGAGAACAGGAATCCTTTGTTAACGCCCTGATAGACCAGATTGTTGCGCCAACCCAGATGGGCCTGATGGCTCGCATCGAGGTCAATCCCGCGCAGCAGGCGGCAGCTGTTGGCGGCGTTGAGGAGAAACCGGCCGATGTTGCGGGCAAACCGCTGGTCGTAGCGGGCCACCGGCGCCAGCCACGCCGTGTTTTGGTAACTGCCCATGGAGAAGGCATAGCCGAAGCCACCGTCCTGCCGGCCTGCGATGTCCAGACCGTCGGCTTGAACACCACCCGGATTCCAGCCGCGTGACACCGACCAGATAGAATAATTCCGGCCATCGGTTGGGCTCTGGACCCATAATGGCATGCGGGTGTGGTCACCCAAAAAGTTATCCATCATCCGGCCCAAATCCAGGGACGTGCCCTGCTCGGCGTTGAGGCGGGCGACGGCCAAAGGACCATATTGATGGGCGTTTTCATAGCGACCGGGGTAATCGAGGTGGAATTGCAGGGCCGATTGGGCGCATGCCAAATAGTCATTGTCCCCCGTCCAGAGATACCCCATGTAGAGCATCCAACCCAGCCCTGAGGACGCACCCGGCACCCAATTGTCGCCCGCGGCCGTGCCGGGAGTGGCCACGGCGCGGGTGGACAGGTCATACACATGGCCCCAACTGAAGTCGGCATTTGTCGGACAGCCGTAGGCGTGAGCGATTTGGAGCACCGAGGCGCACTGGAGACTCATATTGGTGTTAAAGTCCGGATCGTTGCGGTGCCGGTCAGTCAACATCATGCCGATGGCCATGGGCCAGTGACCGTAGATTGCCGGATTGAGATAACCTCCGCTGCCGCTCTGGTTGGGGCCATCGCTATACAATCCGCAGAGGCCCGCGCCGGGATTGAACCAGCGCTTGCAACTCTGCACCCAGTTCAGCCCCTTGTAGGTTTTCATGTCCATGCCCAGCAGTTCGGCGGCGATCACCGGTGCCACGGAAGTCATGGCCTCCGTGCTGGTGACGTCTGTCGAAGTGCGGCCGTTCACCCCCAACGGTTGCAGATAGCCGGGAAAGGCGAAGTCCTGACCCACCACATTGACCACCGGCATGTTCGTGCCGGTCACGGCGGGATCGAAGATGAACTGGGAATAATCCAGCGCATCCTGTTTCCAGTTGGGAATGTTGAGCGGCGATGGCAGACGATTCATCTGCGTCACCAGCGGGATATCCACCTGCGTTTCCATTGCGGAGGCCACAGGGCCGGCCAACAGAAGCACGGCACCAACCATCACTGCCGGCAGAATCGCCAGCGACCGACGTCCCCGAATCAACCAGACGCGCATCGCACCAGAAACAAGAGCGAGGGTGACTTTTTTGGTGTTCATGGTGAATGCGACATCATGGTCAGTTGCGGATCCGGGTTTTTCGTGAGCTTCATCCCAACGTGTTGGTCGCAGTATATCTGTTATCAGTATTTTAGGCGGTAGAACCGCCGCGCGTCGCCACCCATGGGATAGGTGAGGGCTGCGGTGGCTTGGGTGGCGGTGAACGTCACTTCGTCGGACCAGGAACCGGCCGCCAGGCTGGGGCTGCTTTGGACGGTGTAGCTCTGGCCGGTCACCAGACCATTGAGGTTGAGCACCACGCTCGTCCGCTCGGGCAAAAGGATTTGAGCGCTCAGGCTCACGGGCACGCCCGGGGTGGACGGGCCATACGCAGCCAGTTCGGAATACGCCACCCCGCTGTTCTGCTGGCTGTTAGGGAAGGTGAACTGAAGGTATTTGACGTGGGTGGCCCCGCTGATGGCGAGGGTCACATCCGTGCCTTTGGCGCCGGTTGGCGCGCTGTAACTCACCGTGGCCAGCGGCGTGAAGGTGACCCCGTCCGCCGAACCGCTCACCGTGAATTTCGGGTTGATGCGGGTGTTGTTGGTCCAGGACGTCAGCGCGCGGATGCCGGTGAGGGTGAAGCCAAGGCCTGCGCTGCCATTGCCCAGGCTGTAGGTCACCGCGCCCGACTTAATCATCACAATCTGGGAACTGGTGCCCGGGCTGCCGGGGGCTTGCAACACCCCGTCGGTTAGGTTGGCGGAAGTTCCCGTGTAGGTGACCGTCGTCAGGCTGGAAGTGCCGGCATTGCCCAGGATCAGGTTGTTGGCGGCCAGCGTGGCAAAACTCCCGCTGGTCAGACTTAGGTCGGTCTCCGTCACCGACGGTGGCTGATAGACGGTTTGGGTCAGGCTGTTGGTGCTGGTGGCATAACCCGCATCGCCGGAATAAACTGCGGTGAGGGTGTGCCCTCCGACCGCGAGGGTGCTGGCGGTGTAACTGGCCGTGCCGTTGGCGATGGCGCTGGTTGCCACGCCCGAGCCGTCCACCTCGAAGATGATGTTGCCGGTGGCGCTAACCGCCGTCACTCCGTTTTCCTGCACGGTGGCCGTGAATGTCACGCTGGTGCCAGGAGTGCTGGGGTTGGCCGAAGTGCTCAGCGCGGTCTGCGTCGGAGTGAGATTGGTCAGTCCGGATGACGTCCCGAAGACCGCCAGTTCGGTGTAGCTCACCCCGCCATTCTGCTGGGTATTGGGAAAGGTGAAGCGGATGCTGGTGACGTTTTTCAGGCCGCTTACGCCCAGCGCGACATCCGCGCCTTGGGAACCCGTCGGCGCGCTGAAATTGGCCGTGGCCAGCGGGTAGAAACTCACCCCGTCGAGCGAGTACATGGCCGAGAAATCCGGATTGACGCGGCCGCCGCCTTGCCAGCTGGTGAGCACGCGGATGCCGGTGATGGTGTAACCGGTGCCATTGGCGCCCTTACCTAGCGGATAGGTCACGGATCCACCGGTGACGATCGAGTAAACCCCGGTGCCGTTGCCCACCGATCCGGGGGCCTTCACATCGCCATCGGTCAGATGGGTTGGGGTCCAGCCCGCGCCGGCTTCAAAGTAAGCCAGCGCGGAGGAGTCTCCGGCATTGCCGAGGATCAGATTGTTGGCGGCCAGCGGCGCGAAACTCCCGCTGCTAAAGCTCAGGTCGGTCTCGGTCACCGGCGGGGAAAAATAGACCCCTTGAGCCATGCTTTGGGCGCTGGCGGTATGGCTCGCATCGCCGGAATAAGCGGCGGTGAGGGTGTGCCAGCCAACCGTCAGGCCGCTGGTGGTGTAGATGGCCGTGCCATTGGCCACGGCGCTGGTGGCCACATCCGAGCCGTCCACCTGGAAGACGATGTTGCCGGTGGCGCTGGCCGCCGTCACCCCGTTGAACTGCACGCTTGCCGTAAACGTCACGCTGCCACCGGGGGCGGAGGGACTGGCCGAGGAGTTCAGGACGACCTGCGTCGGCATGATGGCCGGCAATGGGGAGTCGCTGCCGAAGACCGCCAGTTCGGTGTAACTCACCCCGTTATTCTGTTGGGTGTTAGGAAAGGTGAAGCGGATGGCCCTGACGTTGGTCAGGCCGGTGACCGCCAGCGCGAGATCCGCGCCCTGGGAGCCGGACGGCGCGCTGAAATTGACCGTGGCGAGCGGGTAAAATATCACCCCGTCGAGCGAGTAACTGGCCGAGAAATCCGGGTTGACGCGTCCGCCGCCTTGCCAACTGGTGAGCGCGCGGATGCCGGTGATGTTGTAGCCGGTGGTGTTGGCGCCGCCGCCGAGCTGATAAGTCACGGTGCCACTGGTGAGGATCGAATAAACCCCGCTGCCGTTGCCCACCGATCCGGGCGCTTTCACGTCTCCGTCGGTGAGATTCGCGGGTGTCCAGCCTCCGCTGGCTTCAAAGAAATTGAGCGCTGAGGAGTCGCCGGCATTGCCCTGGAGCAGATTGTTGGCGGCAAGCGGCGCGAAGCTCCCGCCGGTGAATCCCAGGTCGATCTCGGTCACCGGCGGAGGCGTCATCGGGTTGACCGCCATGTTGATAGCCGTGGCGTAGGTGGCGGGCGTGTCACCACCGCTGAGCGACAACATGTCGTCATACAGCCACATGAACCCGCCGGTGATGCCCGCGGAACTGCGCCAACTGGTCATTTGCGCCTGGACCTCACTCGCCGAGCTGCCGGCAGTGCCGCCGTCGTGCCGGCACCACATGCCCGGAATCACTTTGGTGCCGGTGAAATAGGAATTCCAGCCCGCAGGATCATTCCACGCGCCGCCGGCATAACACTGGAGGTAAACAGCATCCACAATACCAGTGCCGAGCTGGTTATACACGCTCTGCCAGAATGTCGGATTGGTGTAGGGACACAGCGCCACCTTGTAGCCGATGGCCGAGAGCATCCGGCCGAATCTGACCGCCGTGGTCACGTCGTATTGCGTTTCGTCATCAAATTGAATCGCATCGGCGCCGGTGGCGTTTTTCAGCGCCAGAAAATTCCGGTAGAGCAGGCTGTCGGGGTTGGTGCCGTAGGTGTCCATCAGGGTTTTGATGGCGAGAAAATCATTCGCGCCCCAGGAACCGACCGACCACTCAATGCGCTTCACCGAGGTGGGCGCGGTTTTCAACGTCGCGAGTTGCGCCGGCCAGGCGGCGTTGCCCACATACGCGCCATTGGCCACCACCAGCTGGTCATTGTAAATCAGGCTGCCGCCGGCGTCGGCATACACATGGAGGGTCCACAGATTGACTGTGGTATAGCCCGAAGCCCGCAAGGCGTTCATCGTGGCAGTGCCGCCCGAATAGAACGGCCCGCCACCGAAAATCGCCGAAGACGCCAGCGCTGCGGGCGACAGGGTGATCCAAAGTGCCAGGCCCAGCGACACCCATGCCCGGTGTGCCTCTGCAAGTCGCGGCCAAGGCCTTCCGCTCCAATGGCGGATGATTGGTTGAATCCAATGACGTATTTGGGTCATAAATGGTGGGTTAGGATGGATGACGGGTACAGTTCAAAGGAACCGCTGAAACGGGTCGGGCATGTGGATCCAGCCGGCCTCGGTGTCGCTGATCCCGGCGTAGAGCGAAGCGGTGCCGTCGCCGTGACGTTCCAGACCACCGCTGAAAATCACATCCATCAGGTCAGGGCGTTTCGACGGACCGTCGGGAAAATCCGCGCGGCAGGCGATGATTTCCGGTTGGGTGGCAGCGCCCGTGGACAAATCGATGGCAAAGACCATGGGGAAGTAGTGTCGGCCGCCGCATGCATCAAAGCAAGCGATGTGGCCGAGTACGCCCAACAGGCCGTTTTCGAGCAGATGTGCCTCATTGGCGCCCACCCACTCCTCCGCCAGGCACTGGCCGTGAAGCAGCGGCGCGTTGGCAATCGCCTCAACGGTGATCGCGGCGAGACCCGCGGCGATGAAAAATCCGATTTGACCGAGGCCGCCCTTATCCCCTTGCGGGCGGGTCAGCACCGCGATCCGGCCGTCATCCAGCGCGGCCAGGCGGATGTCTTTCATGTCGTCGGGGCCGGTCAGGAACCATGCAAGATCGTCGAGGGTTTTCCCCTGATAGAATTCCATCTTCCAGCCGTCGGTCCTGGACGCGGTTGCGACTGGAAAGCGAACCCCTCCCAGCACCAGCAACCCGCCAATGCGCGTGATGCAGGGGTCCTGTAATCCGTGAAACACCGGGGCGTCCGCAAGTTTCTGCCAGACGTTGCCCGATTCCGCGAAAAAATGAATGGCGGAGAATTCCGTCTCACGGCTCTCGACCCGGCCCGCAATGATCCGTTGGCCGTCGCCCAGCTGAAACGGAGCCGCGATATTGTACACGTCCTGGCCGTGGGTGCCGGCGAATTCAAACTTGCCGGAGCCATGGAAGCCGCCGCCACGCGGCAGATCATGGAGCTGCAGGCAGGACAGCGGCGCATGGTGATGGGGGCGGGCAGGGTAGTGGGCCGGGGTTCGCGGCGAGTGATGGCCATG
>JBAXBG010000054.1:0-18462 GCA_037142115.1 Verrucomicrobiota bacterium
CGACGGACCGCGCGGATGCGGGTGAGACCCGGCCGCGGCGCGCGGCGGGGCAACCTGCCACCTCGGCCACCGACGGTGGCGGCGGCGACAGCTCCGCCCAGGCGAAGGCCGGACGTCTGGCCGCAGGCCACATGCCGCCGCCGGTCTATCCGGCCGAGGCCCGGCGCCGCGGGCAAACCGGCACGCTGCTGGTGGAATTCACCGTGGACGCCGCCGGTCGGGTCATTGCCGCCTCTGCCGTCACGCCGTCGCCCTGGCCGCTGCTCAACCAGGAAGCGGTGAGTGCGGTCCGCCGCTGGACGTTCCCGCCGGGCTCGGTCATGAAACTGCAACGCCCCATCGTCTTCCAACTCCGTTAGAACAACCGCCCGTGCTCGCCAATATTGTCGTCGATACCTTCCTCCAGGGCGGGTGGGTCATGTGGCCCATCCTCGCCACCTTCTTCCTGGCGCTGTGCGCCCTGCTCGACCGGGCGGTCTGGTGGCTGCGCCTCCAGGCGACCCTCCAGCCGGCGCGCCAGGAACAGGCCCGCAGCGCGCTGGGCACCGGGGATTTCGCCGCCGCCTGGCAACTCTCGCAGGGCACCGCCGATCCGTTGTTGAAGAACCTGGCGGAAGGAATGACCCATGCCCACACCTCGATGCTCGCCGCGATGCAATTGGATGCCACCCATCTGATTGAGAAATCCGAGGCCCGGATGTGGATCATCAGCACCCTCATCACCCTCGCCCCATTGTTAGGTCTGTTCGGCACTGTCGTCGGCATCATGGGCTCGTTCTCGTTTGTCGGTGCCGAACAACTGGCACCCGCCAAGGTTTCCGGCGGCATCGCCGTGGCCCTCATCGCCACCGCCTGCGGCATCGCCATCGCCATCCTGTGCCTGCTGCCCTATAACTTTTTCCGCAAACGCGTGTCGGTGTTGCGCGCGTCGTTCGAGCGCTGGATCAACCACACCGAACTGCTGGTCAAATCCGCCAAGGAGCACGGCCACGACCTCGAAGCTTTCGCCGCTAACCGCTTGCCCCGCTGATGCCCGTCCACCTCCACAGTCATTCCGGCGGCGACGAGGGCGACGAGGCCCGCATCGAAGTGATCCCGCTCATCGACATCATGTTTTTCCTGCTCGCCGCGTTCATGCTGGTGAGCCTGAGCATGACCCACCTGCAGCGCGTGCCGATCAAGCTGCCTGCGGCCTCCACCGCCATCGCCGACCCCAATACTCCGCCGTTCGAGATTGCCATCGACGCCAACGGCGTGACCACCTGGCAAGGGAAAATCATCACCCTATCGGAAATCACCACCCGGCTCAAGGCTGCCGCCATCCCCGCCGAAGCGCGCGTCCTGATCGCCGCCGATGCCGAAGCCCGCCACAAACAAGTGCTCGGCGTGCTCAACGCGGTGCGCGAGGCCGGCGTGGATCAAGTCAGCTTCGAGACCAGGGACTAACGAAATGAAGGCCCGCGCGCTGCCCATCCTCAATGCCATCGGCTGCCTCGCCCTCACCGGCCTGGTCGTCGCGCAGTGGCGCAAGGAGCGCGCGCTGGATGACGCGCTCGCCGGCATGACCTCGGAGCTTGCCGCCACCCGCGTGCAGACCGCCGCGCAAACCGCCCGCCGCGCCGCCCTGGAGCGCGATGTCGCGGTGCTCAAGGAATCGCTCGAGGCCACCCGGCAAGCGGCCGCGGCCTCCGCCCGCACGCTCGCGGAAAACACCCGGGCCACCACCCGCCTGGAAACGGAACTCACCGCCGCCGGCCAACAAATCACCACCTGGCAAGCCGCCCTCGCCGCCCGCGACGCGCGCATCCGCTCGCTCACCGACGATCTAGCAGCCGCACGCCAGCGCCTCGACCAGGCCATCGCCAAGCTCAAGACGGCCAGGTGACGTGGGTGTGCGGGTGACAGCACGCGGGGGCGCGCGTTTCCCCGCGTTCTCACGAACGCGGCTACTTACTGAAAGACCGCCGCGAGCTCGTCCGGGGTGAGGATTCGCCAGTCGCCTTCCGCCAGATCGTCGGGCAGGAGCAGTCCGCCGATGGAGAGGCGGCGCAGGTTGACGACGTGGTTGCCGGCGGCGGCGAACATCCGGCGGACCTGATGGTAGCGGCCTTCGTGCAAGGTGATGAGCGCCTCTTTCTCGCCGCGCACTTCCAGCGGGGCGGCTAGCAGCGGCTTGGTGTCGCCGTGGAGGACCAGGGTGCCGGAGGCGAAGAGCCCGGCTTCGTGGCCTTGCAGCGGGCGGTCGAGCGTGGCGTGATAGATTTTGAGGCAGCCGGACTTCGGGTGGATGATGCGATGCAGGAGTTTGCCGTCGTCGGTGAGCAGCAGCAGGCCGGTGGTGTCCTTGTCGAGGCGCCCGATCGGGTTGAGGCCGGGGTTGCGGCAGGCGAAGCGCGGCGGCAGCAGATCGTAGATCGTCTGATCCGCGTCCTCGCTGCTGCAGGTGAAGCCGTCGGGTTTGTTGAGCATGAGCACCAGCGGCGACGCTGGATCGAGCGGTTCGCCGCGGACGCGGATGCGCTCATGCGGCGGCACCTCGCCCTCGCCCAGAACGCGGCCGGTGTCATCGGTGACGGCGCCGGAGCGGATCAGGCGTTGCGCCTCCTTGCGCGAGCCGTAGCCCAGGTTGGCGAGCAGTTTGACGAGTTTCATGCGTAACAAGATTGTGGATAGGGGATTGCGGATCGCAGGCAAGAATCAGCGCTTGTCGGCGAAGAGGAGTTTGTAGGTCGGGTCTTCGGCGATCTTGCGCCAGGCGAAGCCGCTGGTTTCGAGCACCGCTTCGTAGGGCAGTTGGCGGTTGGCCACCAGGAACAAGCGGCCGCCGCGCTTGAGCGAGGTGGCGGCGGTTTTGAGAAAGGCGCGGCCGAGGTCCACGGCGGTGGCCTGGCCGGTGTGGAACGGCGGGTTCATCACGATCGCGTCGTAGGTGGCGGAAAGTCCGGTGGTGACATCGTGCCAGTGGCAGGTGATGTCGCGGTCGTGGCCGGCGAGGTTGTGGCGGGCACAGGCCAGCGCGCGGGCATCCGCCTCGAACAAATCGAGCTGTTGGATCTTCGGGCAGCGCCGCAGCACCGCGTCGGATAGAAACCCCCAGCCCGCGCCGAGGTCGGCGACGAGGCCGCGGAGGTTGGCGGGCAGGTGGTCGGCGAGCAGTTGTGAGCCTGGGTCGATGTGCTCGCTGCTGAAAATGCCGGCTTGGGTGACGCAGTGGGTGCCGGGGATGGCGTGCCGGTCGCCCAGCGCGCGCCATTCTTGAAACACCTCCTCGTTCCATGCTCCGTCATCGACCGCATGAAACGCGCGGCATTTATGTTTTTGGAGCGAGGTGACGCCGCCGGTTGCCTTGGAGAGCTCCTTTTCGAAGCGGCCCGCGCCGGCGGTATTAGACAGGGCGACCACGATCCGGCCGCCGGGCTGCAGACGGTCGCGCGCCAAAGAAAACCACGCCAGGGTTTCGTCGCGAGATTTGCCGGGCAGCACCACCACCACCGGCCAGGTGCCGGTCGGCGGATCATCCACGCGGGCGAACCCGGCGGTTTGCCAGGCATCCGCGAGTGGTTTGAGAGGTTGCCAACCGGTAACCTCCGGCCACGCCTGCATGACGGGATGCGGCTCCGCTCCCAGAAACAGGGTTCGCGCTGGCACGGGCAAGGAAACCCCGGTGTCAGGGGCAAATGCGAGCATGAGGGTTTCCAGGGCGGGGTTCACGCGCGGAGTCTTAACGGAACCCGCCGCCACCCGCCACCCTCGATCGCGCGCCCGGTAAATTAGCCGGGCGCCACCTGCCCGCCCCCGGGAAATGAGATCGCCTCGCGGCCGGGATTGGTTTTCACTCCGGCCGTGACCGCTGCCGTGAAATCCTGTGTGCTGGCTGCCCGCCCGAAGACCTTGCCCGCCGCCATCGTGCCGGTGTGGGTCGGGTGCGTGCTGGCATGGAAACTCAGCGGCGCGTTCGACCCGCGGCTCGCGCTCTGGACGCTGCTCGGCGCCATCACCATCCAGATCGCCACAAATTTCTTCAACGATGCCATCGACGCCCGCAAGGGCGCGGACACCGAGCGGCGGCTGGGTCCGGTGCGGGTCACGGCGTCGGGCCTGCTGCGGCCGCGGGCGGTGATGGCCATCGCGGCGGGTTTCCTGGCTATGGCGGCGGTCTGCGGGGTGTTTCTCTATCAGGCGCGCGGCTGGCCGATCGTGGCGATCGGTCTGCCCTCGTTGTTTCTGGCATACGGCTACACCGGCGGGCCGTTTCCGCTGGCCTACCGCGGCCTGGGCGAGGGGTTTGTGATCGGCTTTTTCGGGTTGGTCGCGGTGGCGGGCACGGTGTTCATCCAGACCGGCGGCTGGCCGGGCGCGGCGCTGTTGTTAGGACTGCAGGTCGGCCTGCTCTCGGCGGTGCTCATTTCAATCAACAACTTGCGCGACCGCGAGGAGGACGCGACCACCGGCAAGCGCACCCTGGCGGTGCGCTTCGGGCCGCAAGTGGCGGCGGCCCTGATCTTCCTGGAGATCCAGCTGGCGGTGGTCGCCGGGCTCGGGTGGGTCGCCCTCGGCCACGCGCCGCTGTTAGCCGCGAGCGCGCCGGTCGTTTTGTTAGGCTGGTGGATCCTGCGGGGCGTGCGCACGCTGCCGCCGGGCCCGGCCTTCAACCGCCTGCTGGCGCTGGGCGGCGTGCAATTGCTGCTGTTCGCGGTGGTGTTGCATGCCGCGGCGATGATCGATTGACCCTTATGACTGCTACTGATCCCAAACCACTGATCTCGCGCTACCGCCTCAAGGCGCGCGGGCTGCTCAACGCGCTGACCCGCCGCCGCGACTTCGAGGGCGCGCTCGTCCAGATCGATGGAGGATTCGGCTGCATCCACCCGTGGCCGGAGTTGGGTGACCCGCCGTTGGAGAAATGTCTGGCGGATCTGGCAGGTCCGCGCCGCTGGCCGATCGTGCGCCGGGCGGTGCGCTGCGCCGAGTATGACCGGGTGGCGCGCGCCTTCGAGCACTCGTTGTTTGAGGAAATGGAAGTCCCGCAGAGCCACGCCACGCTCGTTAAAATGACCCCCTCGGATGTGGCGGCCGCGGTGGCCGCGGGCTTCACCACCATCAAACTCAAAACCGGGCGCGATCCCGCGGCTGAAACCCGCTTCCTCGATGCCATGGCGGCGGAATATCCGGCGCTGAAATGGCGCCTGGATTTCAACGAGGCGCTGGAGTCCGCCGAGGCGGTCGCGTTTCTGTTAGCGCTGGCGGCCGCGACCCGCGCCGCGATCGACTTCGCGGAGGACCCGTGCCCGTATGCGGAGTCCGCCTGGAGCGACCTTCACCGGCAGACCCGGGTGGCCCTCGCCGTCGACCGTGAGGCCTCCACGCTCAGCGCGGCGGCGCAGGTGATGGTGATCAAACCGGCCATCGACGAGCCGTTTTTGCTGGCGGAGGCCGCGCTTCAGTACCGCCAGCGGGTGATTCTAACGAGTTACATGGACCACCCGGTCGGTCAGACGTTCGCCGCCTGGGAGGCGGCGCGCCTGGAGTTGCAATTTCCCGGCCTGGTCGGGTTGTGCGGCTTGCAGACCCACCACCTGTTTGAGGCCGATGCGTTTTCGGAAATGCTCGGCCCGTGGTCGCCGGAGTTTCATGTGCCCGACGGCCTGGGACTGGGCTTCGACGACCTGTTGGACGCACTGCCATGGACGCGTCCCTGCTAACAAGCGCGCCGTTTTGGGAGGACTCCGTGCCGCTCGCGGCGGGAGGCTTTCCGGGGGCATTGCCCGCGTTGCCTGAACTGCGCGGTCACGTCCTGTTTGCCACGTCCGGCAGCTCGGGCACGCCGAAGTGGATCGCTCTATCCAAGCCCGCGCTGCGCGCTTCCGCGGCGGCGGTCAACCGCCACCTTGACGTCACCCGCTCCTGCTGCTGGGGCCTTGCTCTGCCGCTCCATCATGTCGGCGGCTTCGGCGTGGCCGCCCGCGCGTTCGAGGCCGGCTGCGCGCTGCGCGAATTCGCCGGCCGCTGGGACGCCGCCGCCTTCGCCCGCTGGCTGGCGGCAACCCAGGTGACCCACACCACGCTGGTGCCCACCCAGGTCCACGATCTGGTGGCCGCCCGCCTGCCCGCGCCCGCCACGCTGCGCGCCATCGTCGTCGGCGGCGGACACCTCGACGCGCCCACCGGCCAGGCCGCGCGCGCCCTCGGCTGGCCGGTGCTCGCCAGTTACGGCATGACGGAGGCCGCCTCGCAGATCGCCACCCAGAGGCTGGCCTGCCTGACGGAAGTCTATCAGCCGTGGCCGCTGCCGCTGCTGCCCATCTGGCGGGCGGAGACCACCCCGCAGGAGCAGCTTTGCCTGGCCGGGCCGGCCTTGTTTTCCGGCAGGCTGGTCCGGGAGGACGACCGCCGCTGGGTGTTTCAAGCACGCGGCGCGCCCTGGCATCAAACGGCCGACCGGGTGCGGCTGGAGGACGGCTTTCTAACACCACTGGGCCGCGCCGACACCCAGGTCAAGGTGTTGGGCGAGCTCGTGGATCCGGCGATGATCGAACGCGAACTCGCCGCTCTCGCCAACGGCCGGCTCGCCCCCGGCAGTTTCGCGGTCGTCGCCGTCCCGGACGCCCGGGCGGAGCACGTCTTGGTGCCGGTGTTTGATGCCGCCGTCGCTCAGGAGACCATCGCCGCGGTGTTGTCAGCTTACGCGGCGCAAGCGCCTGGGTTCCGCCGCCTGCGGCCCGCCGTGGTCCTCGACCCGTTCCCCCGCAGTCCGTTAGGAAAACCGCGGCGGGCGGATATGGTCGCCGCGGTGGCCGGGTCACGCTAGGGTCGGGACCTGGGCGGGTCACGGAAGAATACGGCACCGCCAAGTGCGCCAAGGAAGGTGAGGTTATTTCGTTAGCAAATCCACCTTGGTGGCAACATGGCGCGCTTGGAGGCCCCGGCTTCGATTTTCGGCTCGCGCCCGCCGGCAGCCGGACGGATCAGGGTTGACGCGTCAGGCGTGGCCGCCAAGCTGGCGGCACGATGATTGCAAGACTGCGCGGCAAAGTGCTTGAGGCCTATCCGAACCGGCTGGTAGTGGACGTCCACGGCGTCGGTTACGAGGTGATGGTGCCGCTCTCCACCTTTGACCGGTTGCATGCGGCCGAGGGGTTGGAGGTTGATTTGCGCACCCACCTGCATTTCGGCACGGCTAACCAGCCGGGTCAGAAGTTGTTCGGGTTTGCCACCGAGGAGGAGCGCGATGTGTTTCTGATGCTTATCGAGCGCGTCAGCGGCATCGGCCCCGCCGTCGCCCTGGCCGTGCTCAGCGGCATGCCCGTCGCGCAATTCAAAAGCTGTGTGGTCGCCGGCAACGCCGTCGAACTCACCCGCATCAAGGGCGTCGGCAAAAAAACCGCCGAGCGCATCGTCCTCGAGCTCAAAGACAAGGTCGGCGTGACCGACACCTGGCAGGACGCCGCCGCCGGTGCCGTGAGCGCGTCGGCCGCGGATGCCGAACTGGCGCTGCTCGCCCTCGGCTACAAGCAAGTGGATGCCCGCAAGGCGCTGCGCAAGGTGCTCGCCACGGATCCCGCCGCGCCGGTTGAGGCCCTGGTCCGCGGCGCGCTGCGGGTGCTGCAAGGCTGACGGCGAATCCGATCGCATCAGCCCCCAAACCCGCTCACCCGAGCCAAACCGTCAGCCGGTTCCCCGCGTCCGCCAGGCCGCGGGTGAACGCGTCCATGGGGATGCGGGCCGCGCCGGGTCGATACGGGTTGGGGTCGCGGGTGAACGCGAGTGGCGCGCCGTTGAGGTCCACCGCCACGGGCCCGCAGCCCGCGCCCGTGATCCGATAGAGCACCTCGACCGGATGGCCGGCCAGATCCAGGGTGACGGCCAGTCCGTCGAGTGCGGCGGGAATCACCGGGTCCACCACCAGGAACGCCTGCTCGAGGCGCAGGCCCAACAGGCACTGACGGATCAGTCGCACGCTGATGCCCGCGCCGCTGGAATAGACCCGCCAACCGCCTTCCAGCGCCACCTCGCCGCGCCGCACCTGGTCATACTTTTCGAACGCGGCGTAGCGGTCGGCGAACGCCGGGTCCGAACTCGAGTAATAACAGTTGCTTTGGCGCAGGGCGGCGGACGGCACCAGCTCGCGCACGCCGATCGGGTTGGCCTGGCACAGCGCGTGGAAAAACCGCTCCGCGTCGCCGAAGCGCGCCAGCGCCTCGCAGTAGCGCAGGTGGGCGTGCATGTACATGATGCCGATCTCGCGGCCGAAATAACTGGCGCTTTCCGCCCGCTGGAAATACGTCTGCGGGCCGCCGTGATAGGCCAGCGGCCGGTCGAACAAATGGGCGCCGTCAGGACCTAGCAGGTGTTGCCGGATCAGGGCGAGGTGGGCCTCCGCCTGGCGGGGCGTGAACATGTCGTTGATGATGGCGTGGATCATCGGCAGCACGCTGTAGGACAAACCGGTGGCGCCGTCGCGCGGATGGAGCAGTGGTTCGATTTTCCCGTCCGGATGGAAATAGGCCAGCCCGGCCACCACCCCGTCGACCACCAGCACGCGCTGGAACTCGTCGAGGATGGCCGCGGCCAGGGTGTCGAAGTGGAGCGCGCGCGCGGCCTGGCCGAGGTGGCGGAACGCCTCCGCCAGGGCGCGGCATGTCTGATAGTTGAGGGTCACCGTCCACGAGCTGCACAGGTGTTCGCGCATGTCGGGGCGCACCGGTTGCAGGGAATCATTCCAATCGCCATGGCCGTAGGCGGCGAGGCGGGTGCCGGCGATGACCCGGCGCGCCAGCAAGTCCAGCGCGCGCTCGGCGTGCTGCCACACGGTGGCCGTTGCGGCGGCGGCGTCGCCCGCGGGATCGAAAAACGGCAGCGGCTCGTCCAGCAAGCCGGCGTCGCCGGTGGCGCGCAGATACTGGGCGAGGGCCAGCACCGGCCAGTAGACGATGTCGCCGTGGGAATCGTCGGGCCGGATGTTGCGTTCGCGCTCGAAAAACATGAACCACTGCGGCCAGTCGCCGTCGGGGTTCTGCTGGCGGAACACCCGGCATAACAGATCGCGCGCCGGCGCGAAGCGGCCCAGCGCCAGCAGCAATTCCAGCGGTCCCTGGCAGACATCGCGGGTCCCCCAGCCGCCGCCGGAATACTGTTCGAGTCCGCGCGGCGAGAGGTAATGGACCAGCGCGTTGTGAATGAACCAGGGGAAGATCTCGGCGATGCGTCCGGCGGCGGCGGCCAGCGGGCTGGACGGGGGCGCGGTGACCCGCAGCCGGCAGTCCGTGCCCTCCCAGAAATCCGCGGCGGGTTGGGCGGCGGCGGCGACCAGGCAGCCTTCGATCACCACCCCGGCAGTTAGAGCGGGTGCGGTCACCAGGCACAGAAACGGTTGAGCGCGCGAGATCCCGTCGTCGAACAGCAACTCGTCGCCCCCCGTGGTTTCCACCACCGTGCCATCCGCCGGGGTGATCCGGAAGCCACCCTCGGGAAAGCGGCGGCCCACATCGCTGTCGGGAACGGCGCGGACGAACACCCCGTGGCCTTCCGGGGTGCGCCGGACCGGAATCGCGCCGCTGCCATCGTCGCCGTTGATCGCCACGTGATGGGAAATGAGCAGCCTGAGCGGCGGACCTTCCAGCACCGAAACCGCCAGGCGCAGCGCGGGCCGGTCGGCCGGCGCGGACGCCACCACCTCGATCACGCCGGCGCGGTGCTGGTAGATCCAGCGGCAGGAATCCACCGCCATTTCAAAGGCCGAGGGCACGTCGAGCAGCTGCCACCCGCCCTCCAGTTCCACGAAAACCCGCTGGCCGTGGCTGCGGAACAGCCCGAGGTAGCTGTGGCAGGTCGAGAGCAGGCGGTTGATGCTCACATGCCCCTGGGTGACCATCGAATGAAAGACCCCGGCCATCCAGGCGGTGGAGGTGAGGGCCGCCTCCTCGGGTGTTAGGGAGCCGCCGCCGCGCAGCACATGACCGTGCGGCCGGAGCACCCGCAGTTCCTTGGCTTTCAGCACCACATGACTGCGCGCGCCGGTGAAAAACGACAACCGCCGGCCATGTTCCTCCTCGGGGTGGCGCGCCTCGGGGCCGAACCACGCGCGCGTGGACGCGTCATCCAGCTCCAGCGCATCTAACAACGGCGCGGTGGTGAATCGGCTGGCTGCCGGCCGCGCGCGGGTGCCGCTCAGTGCTTGCCACGGCGGCGCGATCGCTTCCGGCAGGGCCAAGGTGGCGTCGATCAAACCCAGATCCGCCACCGTCGTCGCCGCCGGCTGGTCGGCTGCAAAGCACCCGAAAAACCCCCGTCGGGATACCGCGCCTGCGGCCAGCACCAGCCGTTCGTCCTGGATGGCCACCAGCGCATGCTCGTGCTGGAGCCGCGTGCCGGGCAACCCGTCGGTTAGACCGATAGGTTCCGCGCCCGCGCGAGTGGCGAGCCCGTGGAACTGCAGCGCGTCGGTGGCATAGCTCACGGCCCGGCCGAGCGAGCCGATGGCCGTCCACGGGTAGTGCCCGCCCATCGACTGGTTCTGGCGCGAGGCGACCACCACCCCGCGCTGGGCGTGCTCCAGCGGCGTATGGTCGAGGTATTGGCTCACATAGTATTCGTTGAGTCGCACCGCGCCGTAATGGGCGAGCGCCAGATCCTGGGTCAGGATCAGATCGCAAGTGGCCGCGGCGGTGCCGGTATTTTCCAGTTCCACATGCCAGAACCACGCCGCCGCGGACTGCGCCAGCACCAGTTCCAGCCGGAATGTCAGGTCCCGCCACGTCCCGCTGGCCACCATCCCCGCGTCGCGGACCTCATAACAGGCCGGGCTGGCGGGCCCCAGCAACGGAATGGTTTCCATCACCACCCCGTGGTGCCGCAGATAAATGTTGGCTGGGCCGCCCTCGGCTTCGTTGCCGAGGAACAGGTTGAGCATGATCTCGCCGTGGTCCAGCCGCCGGATCGATCCGTTGGCATTGAGCTCGACACTCAGGCCCGCCGGGCTGGCGACACGGGCCGGGAAACTGACCGAAGGCGGGCTTGGAGCATTCATGGGATGAGGCTGGCTTGCCGCCGGCTCATCTAGCAACTCAAATCGCCCAGATCGCCGCGCTCCGCCCCGGTCGCTTCCTGGTGGAGGCTCCACTTGCCCCCGGCCCGGAGTTCGAGGCGGAAGTCATAACGCAGCCGTGCTTCACCGTTGTGGGCGAGAATGACCACGCCGATGCCCTGGGCGATGAGCATGTCGAGGATCGAGGCGATCTTGGAGGTCGGCAACGAACTCCCCGGCCGGTCGAGAAACACAAACGCCGGGCGCGCCAGAAACAGCCGGGCGATCGACAACAAATGCTGCTCGCTGATCGAAAACGCCTCGTCCCAATCCTTGTCCGCGCCGAGACCGCCCGCGTGCTCCACCGTCTCCTCAAGTCCCAACTTGCGCAGCACGGCGAGGATTTCAGAGTCCAGCGTCACGGATTCCATGCCGGTGCGCAGCAGGACGTCGCGCAGGGTGCCGGGCGGCAGATAGGGCCGCTCCGGCAGAAACATCAGGTCTTCCAAGCCGGGCCGCACCATTTTCCCTTCGCCGCACTCCCACAAGCCGGCGGTCACCCGGAACAGGGCGATGCTTTGCACATCGTCGTCACTGCTGACCAGCCACTTGGAGGCCGGTCGAATCTCCAGATTCAAGTTCTCGATGAGCACTGTGCTTTTATCCGTAGAGTGGATTGTCACGTTCTCATACGCGACCCGGTCCGGTTGTTCCTCGATCTCGATCCGGCAATACTCGACGTTGTGGGCCCTGCCGATCGCCTCGCTGAGCAGATGCAGCCGCGCGGTCACCGCCGTGAACGCCGAGATCGACTGGAACTGGGTCACCACCAGCGAAAAGGCCCCTAGCAGCGTGGCGAAGGCCATCGTCGCCTGGGTGATCACCCCGAACTCGACGTGGCCGCCAATGAACATCGGCGCGATGATCAGCGCCGGAATGATCTGGATGAAGTAGTTGTATCCGTTGGTGAAAAACCCGAGGTTGCGGTTGATCCGGATGAGCCGCCGGAAGTTGTTGGTCAGGTCGTTGAGGCGCTTTTTCAAGCGCGCGCGGAACCGGCCTTCGCGATGCGCCAGGGCGATGGATTCGGAGTTTTCCCGGACATGGATCAGTTCGGCGCGGAAATTCGCCTCCATGTCGAGCTGGTTATAGTTCAGGCGGATCATCCGCTTGCCTAACCACACCGTGATCAGCGAGCCGCAAAACGCGTAAACCACCGCCACGCAAAACAGGAACGGGCTGATGCTCCACAACACCCCGGAGAAGGAAATCGCGGTGAGCGTGCCATTGAGCAGCAACAGCAGGAACGACAGGGTGGTGGTGGTGAAGGCCTTGATGTCCTCCGCGATTCGCTGGTCGGGATTGGCCACGCCGGTGGCGCTATCGAGTTTGAAGTAGGCGCGCTGGCTGAGATAGGCGTCGGTGAGGCGCCAGGTCAGTTGTTCCCGCCACAGGATGCCGAGGCGCTCCTCGGTGAATCGATAGAACGCCAGCACCACCGACGAGCAGATGAAGATCATCGCATAGAGCAGGGTCTGGGACTCGAACGCCGCCAGGTTCTTGTTCTCGATGGCGGTCATGAATTCCCGGCCGACGTAGCTGTTGAGGACGTTCAAGCCGTTGATGCCGATCATCATGACGACCAGCATCGCCGCGAACCACATCGCTTTGGGTCCTTGCTCGGACTTCGCCAGCATTTGGAGCGCGCCGCGAAAGCGCTTCCAGGTATCGCGAATGATTTGTTTTTTATCCGTGGGCATTGAACCGTGACAAGAGTTCGTTCACCGGCCCGCTTATCCGGAAAGATCAACGATCTCTCGGGCGGATGAAGCGCAAAAAACCGCGCCATTGCAAAGACAATCCGCAGCCCCCAGGAGAAACCTGGTGCGCTGCCATAGGGTGGCCGCGAGCCCCGTGTAATCCTGGTGTTTCTTGAATTGCCTCGGGATCGGGTCCTGGCCATGCTCCGCGCATGTTCGCCCGCACCGGGATGCTGCTCGTTGTTTCCGGCCCTTCGGGGTCGGGCAAAACCACGCTCTGCCGCCGCCTGGCGGATGCCGGCGAGGCCCGCTATTCGATTTCCTGCACCACCCGGCTGCCGCGGCCGGGCGAAGTGGACGGCACCGACTATCATTTTCTGAGCCAGGGGGAATTTGCGCGCCGGCAGCAGGCGGGCGAATTTCTGGAGCACGCGGTGGTGCATGGCAATTGTTATGGATCGCTGCGCTCGGAGGTGCTGTCCGATCTGCACTCCGGCATGGATGTGGTGATGGACATCGATATTCAAGGTGCCAAACAGGTCAGGAATTGTGCGGACCCGGACATCCGGCGGGCCGCGGTCGAGCTGTTCGTGATGCCGCCGAGCGAGGCCGAGCTGCGCGCCCGGCTGTCAGGACGGGGCACGGAGAGCGCGGAGAGCCTGGCCTTGCGGATGGCCAACGCGCTCGACGAGATGCGGCATTGGACCGACTACACCTATGTCCTGCTGTCTTCCACCCGCGAAGCGGACTACGCGCGGTTCCTGGCGTTGGTCACCGCGGAACGGATGAAAGTGTCGAGGATCAGTCCTCCAGCGTGCTGATGTCGCCCTCGGGCAAGCCTTGGGCGCGGGCCTTGAGCAGGCGGCGCATGATTTTGCCGGATCGCGTCTTGGGCAGCTTGTCGATGAAGCGCACCTCCTCGGGGCGGGCGATCGGGCCGAGATGATGCGACACGTGCTGGCGCAGTTCCTCGCTCAGGTCTTCGGTGGGCGAGTAATTCGGGTTGAGCTGGACGTAACAGAAGATGACCTGGCCTTTGACTTCGTGCGGCAGGCCGATGGCCGCGGATTCGGCCACCGCCGGATGGGTGATGAGCGCCGATTCCACTTCCGCCGTGCCCAGGCGGTGCCCGGAGACTTTGATCACGTCATCGACGCGGCCAATGATCCAGAAGTAGCCATCCTTGTCGCGGCGGGCGGAGTCGCCGGTCATGTATTTGCCAGGATACTTGCTCCAGTAGGATTGGACGTAGCGGTCGTCATCCCCATAGATGGTGCGCAGCATCGCCGGCCAGGGGTTTTTGAGCACCAGGAACCCTTCCGCGCCGTCGGCCACCGGGTTGCCTTCCTCATCGACGATTTCCGCTTCCTGGCCGAAGAACGGCCGGGTGCCCGAACCGGGCTTGAGCGGCACGCACGGGGTCGGCGTGATCATGAACGAGCCGGTTTCGGTCTGCCACCAGGTGTCCATGATCGGGCATTGGCCCTTGCCGATGATTTCATGGAACCACTTCCAGGCTTCCGGGTTGATCGGTTCGCCGACCGAGCCGAGCAGGCGCAGCGATGACAGGTCGTGCTTGTTGGGCCAGGCGTTGCCGAAGCGCATCAGGGCGCGGATGGCGGTGGGGGCGGTGTAGAAAATCGAGATGCCGTAGCGCTCGATGAGCTGCCACCAGCGGTTCGGATAGGGATACGACGGTCCGCCCTCGAAGATGAACGCGGTGGCACCGGTGAGCAGCGGTCCGTAGATGATATACGAGTGGCCGGTGATCCAGCCGGGGTCGGCGGTGCACCAGAAGCGGTCCTCATCGGTGATGTCGAAAACGTATTTGAGGGACGAGTAGGTGCCGACCATGTAGCCGCCATGGGTGTGCATGATGGCCTTGGGCGTCCCGGTCGAGCCCGAGGTATACAGAATAAACAGCGGGTCTTCGGCGTCCATCACCTCCGTGGCGCATTTGCCGTTGGCTATCGGCAGCGCGCACAGGTCGTGATACCAGTGGTCGCGCATCGCCTCCATCGGCACCTCATGGCCGGTGCGGCGCACCACCACCACATTTTCCACGGACGGGCAGTGCCGCAGCGAATCGTCGACGATGCGCTTGAGCTCCACCAACTTGCCGTTCTGGAGGCTGCCGTCGCAGGTGATGACCAGCTTCGAGTGGCTGTCGGCGATGCGGCCCTGAAGTGCGTCCACTGAGAAACCGCCGAAAACCACCGAGTGGATCGCGCCAATCTTGGCGCAGGCCAGCATGGCGAAGACGATTTCCGGCACGCGGCCCATGTAGATGGTGACGCGGTCGCCTTTGACGATGCCCATCGCCTTGATGATGTTGGCCATCCGGCAGACCTCGCGGTTCAGCGAGTAATACGAGAACGTGCGGTCGCTCTTGCCGTCCTCGCTCTCCCAGATGAGGGCCAGCTTGTTTTTCCGATAGGTCTTGAGGTGGCGGTCCACCGCGTTGTGGGCGATGTTGACCTTGCCGCCGGTGAACCACTTGAAAAACGGCGCGTTGGAGTCGTCGAGCACCTGCTCCCAGGGCTCGAACCATTCGAGTTCGGCGGCTTCCTTGGCCCAAAACCCCTGCAGGTCGGTGCGGGCGAACTCGGCCAGGGCGTCCCAATCCTTGACCGCGGCCTGGGCGACCACCTCGGCTGACGGATAGAAAACTTCACCTTCCATTGGGGTTTTTGATGCGGGCATGGGGATTGGTCGAGTTGGAATATCCGCCCAACCTACTTGGATTTCTGTTGGACGCAAATGGAAAAGTCCCGACTGGCCAATCCAGCGGCAATCCCCACCCGGACCGGAGCGTCAAGCTCGCGGGCATTCTGCCCAATACTGTTGGCTTAGTCAGTTCAGAAACCGGGCAGGGAAAAGGCGGCGGGCAGAATGCCTGCGCCACGGTGGTCCGGGCATTCTGCCCGCCGCCTCTCTTCCCTCCCATCGACTAGGCGACTAACCGAATCGTATCGGGCGTCCCGCCTGTGGGTGAGCCGGGATCGCCCGGGAAAGTCACCGGACGAGTTCCGCGTAAACCGCGACGGTCGCGCGGCACATCGAGTCGAGAGTGAACGGCTCGAGCACCGGCGCGGGGCGCGGCCGGGAGCGGATCACGGCTTGCGCGGCCTGTGCCAGCCGGTGGGGGTCGCCCAAGGGCACGCGGCCGGCGGGGAACAAGGAGCCGAGCAATTCGCCAACGCCGCCGCAATCGTAGCCGACGACGGGCTTGCCGAGGGCCAGGGCTTCGAGCACGGTGCGGCCGAACGACTCCGGCTGTTGGGAGAGCGCGCAGACCAGGTGGCTGACCGCCATGACCTCGCGGATATCCGGCCGGTGGCCGAGGAAGGTGATGTCATCGGCGAGGCCGAGCGTAGCGACGAGGTTGCGGAGCTCGCCCAGATAGGCGCGTTTTTTCGGGTGGGTATCGCCGGCGACGAGACCGTGGGCGGGAATTCCGGCGGCCTTCAAGGCCCCAATCAGAGCGAAGAAATCCTCATGGCCCTTCAATCGCGTGATCCTGCCGGGCAGCAGCAGCACGCATTTGCCGGCCAGGGCGGGCTGTTCTAGCCGCCAGCGGGCGAGCCATTCCGGCGCGGGCTGGAAGTCCGCGTGGTAGCGGTCCGGCTCAATGCCGCGGGGAATGACCCGGATGAGGGTTGCGTCGGTTAGCGGATAGTTTTCCAGCACGTGGCGTCTGGCGCTTTCCGACACGGCAATAACCCGCTCCCCTTGGGTCATGATCGCCGAATAGGCACTCACCGAGTGCAAGCCATGCACGGTGCTGACCAAGCGCGGACGGGTGGCCGGATCCATTCCGCGCCACGCCAGCCAGGCGACCCACCCGGGGACGCGCGAACGGATGTGCAGGATGTCCGGCCGTTCGCGGGCGAGAAACCGCCGCAGCGGCCAGACCTGCAGCAAGGTGGCCGGGCTTTTGCGGTGCACCGGCATCAGCTGGTGGCGCGCGCCGGCCTGTTCGAGGGTCGCCACCAGGCGGCCGCCGTTGGAGATCACAATCGCTTCATGGCCGGCACGGACCAGATGCCCGGCAAGCTCGAGGGTGCCGCGCTCGACGCCGCCGGCATTCAGTTCAGGCAGAATCTGGACGATTTTCATGGCAATGAAAGCACGGGCACGGCCACGCGGCGGGCGGCATCCGTGAGCGCCTCGGAGGGCCCGGTGGTGAGGATGAAATCCAGCGGCAAGGCGGCGGACTCATCGATGGAGCGAATCGATTGCAGCAAGGTGGCGCGATCCGAGCCAGCGCCAACCGGGTGCACCCGCGTGGAAGCCGGCAGCCACCCAGGCAAAGCGCGGCCGGCCGGGAGTGCCACTTCATACACCACATCCGGATGGGTCCATGCTTCCGGCAGCTGCCAGTCGCTGGCCGCACCCGCGAGCCAAATCAAGACGCGGTGCGGCTTGTCCCCACGCGCGGTGGCCGACCCCAACCAGTCTTGAATCGTCTCGGGTGGGCGGACATACAATTTCCACCGCTCCTGAAACCAAAACACATCCAGCGGCCCGGCGCGCATCGCCCGTTCGAGCGCGACCATGCAATTGGCCGTCGTGGGCGGCGATTCCACCGGCATGAACACCGCCTGCCATTGTCCCGGCTTCACCGTGGTCACCGCCAGCGCGAGCACCACGCTCTTCGAGCGCCGCGCCAACAGGCTGGGCAGCGGACTGACGCGGGTGAGCCGGCCGAAGAAGCTCACCGCCTCGCCATGGACACCCACTCGTTGGTCAGCCAGGATTCCGACAATGCCGCCCTGACGGAGGAAGCTGGCGACGTGGAGCGGATTGTCGCGTTTGGAAAACATGCGGGTGCCATCGGCCTGGCGGCGCTTGAGGACCTGTTCGTCCAATAGCGTGTTGTTGAGCGGGCGGTAGAACGCCCCGGCGCGCGAGCCTTTGGGGAACAAGTGGACGAGGCGGCTGAGGACCTCCCAGTTGCCCATGTGGGCGAGCAGCAGGACCACGCCATGCCCGTCAGCGAGTGCGGCTTCGAGCAGCGCCAGGTTTTCGATGTGGATGACCTTGCCGAGTTGCGCCGGGGTGAGGCGGGCGGTGTGGGCGGCGGAAATCAGATTGCCGCCGGTGCGGCGAAAGGTGGCCTTGGCCATGAGGCGGAGTTCGGCCAGATTCTTTTCGCCGGCAAAGGCGATCCGCAGGTTGCGCAGGATCATTTCGCGGCGCAGCGGCATGAAGTGCCAGACCAGCCCGCCGAGCGCTTCGCCCAGGCGGAACAGCCAGGCTCCGGGCAGCAGCCGGGTGAGGCCTTCCAGCAACGAGTGACCAAGACATTCCAAGCGCCATTGCAAGAGCTTTTGAGAGTTGTTCCGGGAGTGACTCATGTGGAATCCGAGAACCCGCCGCCGCGGCCAGGTGCCGGCACGGGGAGTAAAGGTTGCGGCACCTGCATGCAAGGCTGATCCTACAAAGGGAAATGCAGTTTATTGGCGGAATTCCAAGGAGCGGCGGAATCCGTCCGCCGATGACCCTGGAAAGACCATCCAGTGAGAGAATTCGCCTCGCATGGCCACCCCATGGACATGGGCGATCGGATATCGCCCCTCCTTGAGCCCGCAACACACAAAGGGTCTGTCCCTTCTTGCACGGGCGGAATTCCAAGGAGCGGCGGAATCCGTCCGCCGATGACCCTGGAAAGACCAT
>JBAXBG010000055.1:0-18377 GCA_037142115.1 Verrucomicrobiota bacterium
CATGGAAAAGCACAGAAAAGAACACGGGCGGGCCGCCCGTGCCCCACTTGGAAAAGCACAGAAAAGAACACGGGCGGGCCGCCCGTGCCCCTCTTGAACTTTTTAGACTTTTAGACTTTCGACTCTGCATATCACTCCCCTGTCCCATGACTCTCACTCATCCCACGCCGCCCTTTGATCCACGTGCCGAGGCGATGCTGCCCGCGGTGGGTGGCTTTCCGACATCGGACCGGCCGTTGTTCCTGGCTGGCTACAGCGAGCTGTGCCGGATCGACCTGAGTGGCAGGCGGGCGTTGGAGATCTGTGGCGGCTTTGGTAAACTGGCGGCCGGGTTGGCGGCCAATTTCCCGGCGGCGGCCGTCATCGGGCTGGACTTGTATGCGGCATCCGGCCCGGAAATCGAGGAGCGGTTGAGACAACTGCCGGGGCTGTCGTATGTGGCGGGCGACGCGTTCGATCTGTCCGGCTATGCGGATGATTCGTTGGACCTGGTGTGGGGTCAGGCGGCGTTGCATCATCTGGCCCACGATGCGGATGGCTTGAGCCGCCAGGTGCTGCGGGTGCTCAAGCCCGGCGGGCGGTTTGTGTTCATTTTCGAACCGTTAGGGCATAACCTGCTGGTGGCGGCGATCCGCGCGGTGCGCATGGCCCGGTATGAGCTTGGCGATGAAAGCAACCTGTATTTCTCCCAGTTCGAGCGCATGCAAGCCACCGGCTTTGCCACCTGTGAAGTGCAGGTGTTCAACTTTTTGGGCTATCCGATGAAGGCGCTGTCGGACCGCTTCGGGTTTGTGTCGCGGGCGGTGCAGAACCTGGATTCGTGGATGTTCCGCAGGTTTCCGAAGTTGCTGCGTTACGGCGCGAACGGCAATGTGATCTTTACCAAGTAAAATCTGAAAGTTGAAAGCTGAAAGCTGAAATCAGAAGTGCGCTGCTCCATCTCTTATTTCAACTTTCAGCTTTCAGCTTTCATCATTTACCTCCCATGCGCTGGTTCACATGCACCCCGGTAGCCTTTGGCGGCGGCGCGGATTTTTTCGCGCGGGACAGCGGCTTGCTGTGCCGCGGGTTCCAGTCGTTAGGTGTTGAGAGCCGGGCGGTGATGCCGGGGGCGGCGCAGCCGGAGGACCTGGCGGATTTGATCCGCACGGAGTTTGCGAACCTTGAATCCGCGGACTGGTGGAGGTCCCACCAGCTGGACGGGGTGGTGCTGTATGCCTGGGGGAGTCCGCGGTTCCGCAAGGTGGCGGCGGCGATCCGCGCGGCCGGGGTATTTCTGGTGCTCAACCAGGACAACGGCGGGCTGGTTAGCCCGCGCGCGGGATATCGGGAATGGCTGCGCGAGCAGTGGATTCTAGCCGGCCAGGGGCGCGGGATGAGGGCGTGGCTGCGGGCTCTAACGCTCGCCGTGCGGGGCTTGAGCGCCGGGATTTTGATCACAGACCCGCTGCGGGCACGGCATTTGCAGGCGGGGCATGTGATCGCCTGCGTGTCGCCCAAGGCGGCGACCTACTATCGGAAACTGTGTCGGATCTACGGCGGGGCGGATCTGGCGGGGCGGGTGACGGTGGTGCCGCATGCGGTGGAAGCGCATTTTTGCTATTCCGGCGAACCGAAACGCCGGCAGGTGGCGTGCGTGGGACTGTGGCAGAATCGCGTGCAGAAACGCCCGTGGCGGCTGATGGAGGTTATCGGCTCGTTGGTCGCGGCCGACGAGCGGGTGGTCGTGGTGATCGTGGGCACGGTCACTCCCGAACTGGCTGACTGGCAGCGTGCCCTGGTGGCCAGCCAGCGGGATCGCGTGCAGCTGCGGGGCAAGGTGGGCCGGGACGGGTTGGCGGCGATTCTGCGGGAGTCGCAGGTTTTCTACAGTCCCTCAGCGTTCGAGAGCTTCGGCATTGCCGCGGCCGAGGCGTTGTGCTCGGGCTGCTCGGTGGTGGCCGGCCGCTCGGTTTCGATGGCCAGCTTCGAATGGTTTGTCACCGAGAACTCAGGGGCGCTGGCGGCGCCAAATACGCGCCAAGCACATCTGGAGACCCTGCAATGCGAGCTCGAGGGCTGGGCGATGGGGGTGAGAAACCCGCAGCAAATCGCCGCGCTCTGGGGTGACCGGCTGCATGCGGAAAACGTGGCGGCTGGAATTTTGAGTTTGAAAGATGGGCTCACCGCCAAGACGCCAAGGGAGATGTCGAAAGTCTAAAAGTCTAAAAGTCGAAGAAGGGATTGTGCTATGCGCCACACTTCTGCTCTTGGAATCTCGACCTACAACTCTCGCCCTTCGCCCTTCGCCCTTCAACTTTTAGACTTTTAGACTTTTAGACTTTCGACGTCTTCCCATGCACTTCACGATCATCACTCCGAGTTTGAACTACGGGCGCTTTCTGGGCGAATGCCTGGCGAGTGTGGCGGCGCAGGGAGATGTGGCGGTTGATGCGGAGGATTCGCGGGCGGGACGCCCGCGCTCCTTGGGAGTGACGTTCGAGCATTTGGTGATCGATGGCGGGTCGACCGATGACAGCGCGGCAGTGGCGGCGCGGTTTCCGCAGGCGGTCTGGTCGCAGGAGCCCGACCACGGGATGTCCGAGGCGATCAACAAGGGCTTTGACCGGGCGCGGGGCGACTGGGTGATGTGGTTGAATGCGGACGACCGGCTCAAGCCAGGGGCCTTGGCCGCGATGTTGGTGATGTTAGAGAAATCGCGGGCGGACGTGGTCTATGGCGACTGGGATTTTGTGGATGAAGCGGGCGGATTCCTCCGGCAGGTGAAGTGCCCGGGGTGGTCGCGCTTCGTGCATGTCCACCACCATTGTTATGTGGGATCGACGGCGGCGTTCTATCGGCGGGCGTCGGTGATAGCGGCAGGCCACCGGTTGCGCGAGGATTTCCACTGCGTGATGGACGGCGAGTATTACGCGCGGCTGGATGCGGCAGGCAAGTCCTTCGAGCACGTGGCGGTGGCCGTCGCGGATTTCAGGATGCATGGCGCGAACGCCTCACAACGCCACCTCGGCAAGACCCGCGACATGGAGACGATTCTCGCGGCGGAGCGCCAGCACGTCGAATCGCGCGCGATCCGGCGGGCTTACGGGATCACGTTGTTTGACGACCCGTATTTGAACGGGCTGGTTGACGGGGTGTTGTGGATCGTCGCGCGCGGGTGGAAGGCGGGCCGCCGCGCGGCCCGGTGTTTCGGTGCCGCTGCGCGGTCGGTGTTTCGGTGTGCCTACATGGGAAAGTGAAAAACGGAATTTTGGCTTTTTCAAACCACTGATGGTACTGATTTTCCACTGATTTGCCTGATTATTGGAAGAATTTATGTCAGGCTATCTCCGCTTCGCTTCGGTTCACTGAAAGAATTAATCAAAGGAAAATAGAGCAGGGCGTAGCGGGCCAGAAGACAGATTGATGATTCTCGATTGATGATTGTTGATTGTTGATGTGAGGTCACCGCCTGCCCGCGTCACTTCAACCATCCAAATCCCCTTTGCGTCTTTGCGCCTTTGCGCGAGGCCTCTTACTCCCCGTGCCCGAGCCGCAGCAGAAGAGGACTCGCGCAAAGGCGCCAAGGCGCAAAGGAAGAGCTGAAGTGGGGCTTCAGACCCAGCCAGCGACGCGCTCTCCCAACCCAAAATTTCTTGTCTGCCTTTGCGTCTTTGCGCCTTTGCGCGAGACCTCTTCATCCCTGCGGCTGGCCGTGATGGCGGCGTCCCGCCGCCATGCCCTACTGCCGGACCGGTGTTTCGGTGAATCGGCCAGAGAGAAAGGATCCGTGGCTACGCACTGCCCTTTCGCTCTACTCTTACCGAAACACCGAAACACCGAAACACCGAAACACCGAAACACCGAAACACCGAAACACCGAACATGCCTATTCCCCTGAAAATCGCCGCCGTCTTTGCGACGATGAACCGTGCGCCGACCGCAGTGGCCTGCGTGCGGGCGTTGGCGGCGCAGACGCGGCCGCCTGACTGGGTGGTGGTGGCCGATAACGTGTCGGACGACGACACGGTGGCGGCATTGGAGGCGCTGGTGGGTCTGCCGTTTGAGCTGATCGTGCACCGGATGGGGGAAAACCGCGGCAATGCCGGCGGGGTGGAGGAGGTGATGGAGTGGGCGTTTGCGCGGGGCGCGGACGCGGTGTGGATCCTGGATGACGATTCGTGGCCGCGGGCGGATGCCATGGCCGCGCTGCTGGAGCCGCCATGGGATCCGCAGGTCGTGCGCCACGCGCTGCAGATCGACCCGCGAACCGGTAGCTTCACCTGGCCGTTGCAGGTGGCTGACGGCCACGGTGGCTGGCGCCTGGTGGATTCGTTGGATGACCTGCCGGCTGGGGATTTGGTGCCCAGCCGGATCACGTGGACGGGAGCGTTGGTGTCGCGGGAAGTGCGCGCGGCGGTGGGACCAGTCAACGGCGAGTTGTTCATCCGCGGCGAAGACGAGGAGTATCCGTGGCGCATCGAACAGGCCGGGTTTGCACAGGCGGCCGTGCGGCGGGCGGTGATGGACCACCCCGGCCCGCAGAACCTGGTCCACTGGCGGGTTCTCGGCAAAAACTTTTTCTTTGAGCGCGGGTTGGTGGACTGGAAGCTCTACTACAAGGTCCGCAACATGGTCTGGCTCAAGCGGCGGCAAGCCGGGGCGTGGCGGGCGATGGCCATGGTGCTGACCTACGCCCTGGCGACCGCCTGGCTGGATGGCCCGCAGCGCCTGCCGCTGATCGGTGCCGCGGCGCGCGACGGGTGGCGCGGGAGGTTGGGGAAGAGAAATTTTGAATTTTGAATGTTGGATGAATTGAGATGATTGGGGATTTTTGTGTTCAAATTGAACTGGCGCTGTCAGGTGGCGCGGCCTCGATGAGGCCGCAGACAAAGGGTGGACAAAGAGCTGCCCAAGGAATGTCGAAGCGGTTGTGCTTGGATGACTCTTGGGCGTTTCTTGGACTGCGCTCTCATCGAGATGCGCTCAGGTGGATCGGGTAGTGTTGGTGCTGCTGGCCGCTCAGGCGCTGCGTGCTGTCACCAGCACGCCTACGTCGCCCGGTAGGCGCATTCGTGAGAATGCGCCACGAGATCGCCGGACGCAGGGGAGAAGAGTCCAAAAGTCGAAGGTCAGCTCAACATTCGCGGTTCTTCGACTTTCGACTTTCAGACCTTTGACTTTTAGACGCGTAGCTCCGCTTGCCGTTTTGTCTCATGATTTCTTGGAAGTGGCATTAGGTGTGAATCCCAGGGACGCCTACGCGATCGCGTAGGTCTGAGCTCTGCGTGCATCTTGGAGTTGCTCATCTTCTGAATTCTAAGATGTTGCCGGAGCCGACACTTTATCTATGACAACCAGCCGCAACGCCGCCTTCCGAATTCAGGCGCTCCAGTTGACCGACGCGCTTTTGGTGTGGCTGGCGTTCTGGCTGGGGTGGGAAACGCGCGATTCGGTGCGGATCTGGTTGCAGATGGGAGCGGAGGGCGGGTCGTTCAAGGAATCGATCAACTGGGTGCTCTACATTGCGGTGCCGTTTACTCCCTTGGCGCTGGAGCATTTCGGGTTCTATGACCATCTGCGGACGAAAACCACGGGCAAGGCGATCAAGCAACTGATTCAGGCGCTGTTGGTGATTTCGCTGATGCTCGGGATGTTTGCGATTTTCGCGAAGTTGCTGGACACGCGGCGTCTGGCGCTGGGCATCGCGTTGATCTTGACGTTTCTGCTGCTGCTGGTGCGCGACCGCGTCACCAGCGCCCGGCTCAAGGAGCGCATCCTGTTGGAATCGGCCAAGGAGCGGGTGGTGCTCGCCGGATCCGGCGGCGAAATGGACTTGCTGCTGGCCGAGTTCGATTCGGAAATCACCGAGACCTGGCATATCGTCGAGCACTTTGATCTCGAGACGCGGGCGGTGGAGGATTTGTTCGCCTTGTTGAAAGACGAGTCGGTGTCGCGGGTGATCTTCGTCGCCAAGGACACGGGATTCGACAAGGTGGCGCGGGCGGTGGAAGCCTGCGAATTGCAGGGGGTGGAGGCCTGGATCTCGGCGTCGTTCATCCGGACCCAGATTGCGCGTCCGGTGTTTGACGCGGTTGGGGACAAGCCGATGCTGGTGTTGCGCTCGACGCCCGAATTATCCTGGGAGTTGCTGTGCAAGAACCTGTTCGACCGGGTGGGGGCCTCGCTGATCATCCTGTGCACCCTGCCGGTGTGGATCTTTGCGGCGATCGGGATTCGCTTGAAAAGTCCGGGGGCGCCGGTGTTTTTCTCGCAGATGCGTGCCGGGCGCTACGGCCAGCCGTTCAAAATGTGGAAGTTTCGGACCATGGTGGCCAATGCCGAAGACCTGCTCGACCAAATCAAGGAAGAGCACGGCAACGAGATGGATGGCCCGGTTTTCAAGTTGGATGTGGATCCCAGGGTGTTTCCGTTCGGGGCGATGCTGCGCAAATTGAGCATCGATGAACTGCCACAGCTGCTCAATGTGGTTAAAGGCGAAATGAGCCTGGTCGGTCCGCGACCCTTGCCGATCTACGAGGTGGATGCATTCAGCGAGTTTTCCCACCGCCGGCGCCTGAGCGTGAACCCCGGCATCACCTGCGAATGGCAGGTCGGCGGACGCAACAAGATCTCGAGTTTTGAGGAATGGGTGGCGATGGACCTCCGCTACATCGACAACTGGTCGCTGTGGCTGGACTTCACGATCCTGCTCCGGACGATCCCCGCGGTGCTGTTTGGCCATGGAGCGAAGTGATCAAGGAAAGCAGAATGGGTGCAGGACAAAAAAATCAAGGAGCGGCGGAATCCGTCCGCCGTGAGGGTTAAATGACGAAGGCAAGGCCATTTTGGCTGCAAATCGGCTCACCATCCGCGTGGGCGGACTGATTCCGCCCCTCCTTGAGCGTCCACGGCCGACTCCTCATTTCCGCTTTGCCTTCGGCCATGCCAGTTGCGACTTCGTCTTGATTTCCCCAGTTCGCTAGCGCTCACACCGCGTTCAGCTTTCAACTTTCAGCTTTACCTCAGCGATGCCCGCTCTCTCCTCGCTCTTTCTCGTCGCCGCTCTGGTGCTGTCGGTGGTGGTGGGTCCGCAAATCCGGCCGTGGATTTGGGGGCCGGCATTGGCGGCGCTTGGTCTGGCGGTGGTGGCGGCGGTGCCGGTCTTGTGGAAGCGGGGCAGAGCACCTGCGGATTGGGGGGTGATCGCCTTGGGGGTGCTGGCCGCGGCTTGGTTTGCGTGGCGGGCGTGGCTGTCGCCGGTGGCGGAGTTCGGCCTGGCCGACCAGTTGCTGCTGGGCGGGGCGGTGGGGGCATTTGTGAGCGTGCGGGCCATCGCCGGCAATCCGCTGGCGGAGCGGATTTTAATCTGGGGCGTGGCGTTGTTATTGGTGGCGAATTTGGTGGTCATCGGCCAGCAAATGGTGGATCCGGCCTGCTCGCCGATGTTGCGGTCCCGGGGTGTGACTTTGCCTTCGGGGTTTTTCGCCGCCTACAACGAGGCGGCCAACTATCTGATTGCCAGTGCCATGCTGGTGGGAGCGGCGGCGTTGTTCGGTCGTCATGCCCGCGCCACGCGCCTGTTGTGGGCGCTGATTGCGATCGCGGGAGTGGCAGGCGTGTGGTTCACCCGCTCGCGCGGCGGGATCTTTGGCGCGGCCGTGGGGTGCGGGGTTTTTGCCGCGGTGGCGCTGATGTTGGCGAAACGACGGGGATCCCGGTGGTTTGCGCCCGCGCTGATCGCGATCCCGCTGATCGGCCTGGCGGTCGGAGCATTGCTCTTCGTCGGTTGGCAACATGCCCAGGAGTTCCGCCAGCAAGTCCCGGGCATTGATCGATTGCTCGATAACAGCTGTCGGCTGTATTTTCTCGGGCTGGCGCTGTCGTGCATCGGGCTGCATCCGTTCGCGGGTGGAGGCAGCCGGAGTTTCAGTTGGGAATGCTATCGGTTCTGGGACCAAAAGGCCCAGGGAATGGGCGGGGCCAGGCCGGACATGGTCCACAACGAATGGGTGCAATCCGCCACCGACTACGGGCTGGTGGGTGCCGGGTTGTTGGTGGGGGTGCTCGGGGCGCTGGCCTTGGCGGCGGTCCTGCGGGTGTTGTTCGAGGAGACGCCCAAGGAACGGGATTCGCGGGATGCGTGGCGTCTCGGGGCCCTGGCCGGATTGGCGGGCATGCTCGTGCAAGCGTGCTTCAGTTTTGGGTTCCACATGCTGGCGGGCGTCCTGCTGTTGGGAATCTGTCTGGGAATGATGTCGCGCTCCGCCGAGCGGGCACCCGGCCCGCGGACCCTCGGCACCCGGATTCTGCTCACCATCGCGGCACTGGCCTGCGCCGCGTTGCTGCTCCCCGCCGGTTGGACCGGCAGCCGGGTGACGGCAGCCCTGTGGCCGGTCTATTTCGGCCACCAGCCGCCGCTCTCGACCGAGGCGCGCATCGGTGCCTTCAGCGCGGCGATCGAGCTCTGGCCGCAGTCCGCGTTCTATCAGGAACGGGCCGCCCTGGTCCAGCCAAGCACGGGCTCTAACGACACGGCCGGCAACCGGGAAGCCGCCGAGCGGGCGCTCGGCGACTATCAGGAGGCCAGCCGGCTCGACCCATATAATCCGGCCGTCGCGGTGAATCGCGCCAATTTGCTCAGTTTCCTGCAGCGCGATGTCGAGGCGGAGCAATGGCATGCGGAGGCCCTCGGGTTGCAGGGCGGGATGGAGGCGGGGTTTCGCGCGCACTATTCCCTAGCCATCCACCTGTGGCACAAGGGCCTGCGGCTGTGCCAACTGCCCACACCGCGACCCGCGCTCGATGCGTTTGAATGCGCCGCCACCCACATTGAAGAGGCCTTCAAACAAACTTCGCAGTGGTCCATCTATGCCGACCGCGTCTCCATCCACGAGAGCCTCGGGCTGGTGCGCGAGGCGACGGGCGATCAAGCGGGCGCGCTGCAGGCCTACAACTTGGCGTCCGCCCTCCCCACCGGCACCCGCCTCCACTATCGGGCGGGCATCCTGCTAGGGAAAATCGCCGTCAAGGAATGGGCGCAGCGCCACCCCTCGGAAGCGCTGGGGCACTTCATGCAAGCCCGCCAACGGATCGGCCAGGCTGGCAGCGATTTGCCCCAAGGAGTCACCCCCAGCCAGCGCCTTGTCTACCTCGCCTACCTCGACCGGATGATCCAATTTCTCACCGGAGCGAAAATCCAGCCGGCGCAGGAAAAGGTGGAGCGCTCTCGATGAGAGCGCAGGCCAAAGGAATGACCCTCCCGAGTAAGTAACATCCAGATTTACCGCAAAGCCGCAGAGGTCGCAGAGTCTCGCAAAGGATAATTTTTGTTCACAAGCGTAGTCCATGGCTCTGCGTTCCTTAGCGACCTTGGCGACTCGGCCGTGAGTTTTTGGCAGTTACTTGCCTTTCCACACCCGGTCACGCCGGGTTCTGGTGCTAAAGAGGAAAATCAAACCGCGAATGAACGCAAATGAACACTAATCTTGAACAAGTTATGTAAAAATGGCTCACCTAGAAGGTTAATGATGGATTTCTCTTCAACAGCTGGTTTTAAACGCTTATTCGCGTTGATTGGCGTTCATTCGCGGTTTCTAGGATGACCCATTCAGCCCCAGGCCAGTCGATTCGTCACTTCTAGGTAGCCCCTTGGTCATGCGGCCTCACCGAGGCCGCGCCACCTTGCCCGCTCAGCGCTTGATCTGGTTCCAGTCGATCTGGTTTTCGGCGAATTCGCTGACGAATTTCTGCAGTTTGGCGTCGGCCTCCGCTTCGGGGATTGGGTTGTCGATCCACGGCAGTTTGCCATACCACATTGAGGCGGAGACGTAGGCCCAGCGCTGGTCCATGCCGCGCACCAGCCGGTCTTGCATGTCAAACAACGTGCGCTGCAGGTGGTCGTTGGTGATCCGGTCATGGCCCACGAAAAAGTAGTAGGTCACGCAATTGAATTGGATGGCATCGGTTCCGGCGCTGGCGGTCTTGAGTGTCTGCACCGACTGCAGGCGTTTGGCGTTGAATGTGCGGCCGTTGGCGAGGTGGAGCGTGCGGTTGCCGGAGGCGGTGATGGCATGGCCTTGAGCGGGCATGCAGCGCTCCGGGCGGTGGATCGAGTTGTTCAAATCGTGGCCGGAGAGCACGACGGAAAGGTCGAGGCGGTCGGGAACCAGGTGGCCGTCGAGGGTCACTTCGCCCGGGCGTGGCCGCAGGCAAATCGCCTTGGCGAATTCGGTGTCGCTCGAGAGGGTTCCGAGTTCCTCCTTGCTGGCGGCGAGCGTCTTGAACGACCACCCGCCCGAGGAGCCCGGCAGCTCCATTTTCACGGCCGAGTCGGCGATTTTACCGGCTAGCGGCAGCAAATACACCATTCCCAGCGCCCCGCCTAACAACAGCGGCAGCCACCATGCGTTAGATTTCATGAGTCCGAAGTGGGGTTTTGGGGTTCGCTGGCGGTGCCCGTGCGGGTGACCATGACCCGGCGGAGTTGCCGTCGGTTGGAGTGTTTCCATGGCAGGCCGCCCTCCAGCAGCGAGTGGATGGCGAGCAGCAGCATCAGGGAAAACGGATAGAAAAGCAGCAGTCCGGACCAATCGTGCCAGGTATGGCGCGCCCATGTCGGGTCGCCGTATTCGGCGATCACGAAAATCGAGATGACCCGCAGCGAGTTGCCGAGGATGGCGAGTGGGAACGCGGAGAGAAAAAGGACCGCGCGTTTCCATGGTGCCAGGTCCGCGATGCAGGCCCACGCCCCTGAGATCATCAGCAGGGCCATCAGCGAGCGGATGCCGCTGCAACCCTTGGCGATTTCCAGGGGTTCCCAGCCACCGTGGGCGGAAGAGATCATGTTGCCCTGGACGAGGGTTTGGACCCCGCACAGCGCGGCCCCGTGGTGCGACATCGAGGTAGCCAGCAGCTGCAACTGGGTGGTGGCCTGTTGGAAACTCGGCAGGGGGATCGCCAGCCAAAAGAAAAACAACGGGAACAAGAGCATTTTGGCCACCCGTCCGCCCCAGAGATACCATGCGGACCCCCACAGGAGGAATGGCAGGGCCCCGATCGCGACCCGCGGTTGGAGCGTCCGGTAAGCCGCCGCATAAAGAAGAGCGCCCGCCACCACCACCCCCAGGCCCCAGATGTTGCCTTTGCCCGCGGCCGCCTTGAGATCCTTGAACCGGTAGACGATCAGCCCGGCGATGATCAGCGGGAACAAGGGGCCGTGCTCGTAGTCGTTTTCGCCGTTCCAGGCGCTCCACAGCCATGCCAGGGCGGATTGGCTGCGGTTGGAGCCAAAGCGGCTCTCAACGCCGAAGAACCAAACCAACACCCCAATCGTCACCACCAGCGGCCCCCAGAACGCCCGTTTGACGGGGTCTTCGCCGCCTGATTGAGGCCCGTCGATGGCGGACTCGGAGGAATGGGATGACATCAGCGGGAAGGGATTGGATGATTTACGAGCAAAGTATTGCCGAGTGCCCTAGGACTGTCAACAATTGCCGCCTCACCGCATCCCGCTCTCCTTGCCCATGAAACTCATCAGTGGAACCGCCCACCGCGCGCTCGCCGAACGTATTGCCGAAAGCCTCGGCCAACCGCTAGCTGACGTCCAAGTCACCGCCTTCCCAGATGGCGAGACTTCGGTCAAAATCAATGAAAACGTCCGAGGCCAGGATGTGTTCATCATCCAGCCGAGTTGTCCGCCGACCAACCACAATCTGATGGAGTTGCTGATCATGGTGGACGCGGCGCGCCGAGCCAGCGCGGAGCGGATCACTGCGGTGATGCCGTTTTTCGGCTACGCCCGCCAGGACCGGAAAGACCAACCGCGGGTGCCCATCACCGCCAAACTCGTTGCCAACCTGCTGACCTCCGCCGGCGTCAACCGGGTGCTCACGATGGATCTTCACGCGCCGCAGATCCAAGGGTTTTTCGATATCCCGGTGGATCACCTCTATGCCAAATCCGTGCTCATCGGCTACCTCCGCCAGCGCCACCCGGACACCTCGAACCTGACCGTGGTGTCGCCCGACGTCGGTGGTGTCAAAATGGCCCGCTCGTACGCCGAAGCGCTCGGTGCCGAACTGGCGATCGTCGCCAAACACCGGGTGAGCGCCACTCGCGTGGAAGCCATGAACGTCATCGGCGAAGTCGCCGGGCGCGATGTCCTGCTGGTCGATGACATGACCGAAACCGCAGGCACGCTGACGGCCGCCGCGGAAATCCTCCATAAAGAGGGTGCCCGGCGGATTTACGCCGGGGTTTCCCACGCGATTTTAGGCGATCTCGCCCACCAGCGGATCCGCGATTCCCAGATCGAGGAAGTCATCACCACCGATTCGGTGCCGCAGGCTGCCGGCCCGAAAGTGCAAGTGGTGGGCATCGGCCCCTTGCTTGGTGAGGCGATCCGCCGGATCCACGACGGTCAGTCGATCACCTCGCTGTTCACGGTGTGAGGGGTGAAGAGGGTGTTTCGGTGTTTCGGTGTTTCGGTGTTTCGGTGAATCAGTAAGAGCGAAAGGATCAGTCGCTACCCACCGTCCTTTCTCTCTTCTCTTGCCGAAACACGGAAACACCGGGCCGCGCAGCGGCAGCCGAAACACCGGGCCGCGCAGCGGCTAAATGCGCTCCACGCAAACA
Organism: Verrucomicrobiota bacterium; assembly: GCA_037142115.1. Classification (GTDB taxonomy): domain Bacteria; phylum Verrucomicrobiota; class Verrucomicrobiia; order Verrucomicrobiales; family Akkermansiaceae; genus Luteolibacter. The sequence continues at coordinate 12,616 of JBAXBG010000055.1, forward strand.
AATTTTTGACAAGCGGGCGTCTGGTCGCTACACAGCCCGCCCCGCGCGGAATTTCTGGACTCCTCCAGAGTCGCCTCTCAACTACAACGTCCACTCTGTCATGGCCAAGAAGACCACTCTCAAAGCAGCCACCCGCGACCTAACCGGTTCCGGCCGTCTCAATCAAATGCGCCGTGAAGGCTGGTTGCCCTCCGTGATTTACGGCCTCGGCACCGCCAACACCAACCTCAAGGTGGACGCCAAGGCCTTCGCCGACCTGCTCGCCAAGAGCAGCTCGGACAACATCATCATCAACCTGGAAATCGAGGGCGAAGGCACCCGCCTGGCGTTCCTGCAAGCCATCCAGCACAATCCGTTGTCCGGCCTGCCGGTGCATTTGGATTTCCTTTCGATCGACGAGAAGACCGAAATCACCGCCCACATCCCGGCCCACCTCAACGGTGAGTCTCCTGGCGTCAAAGCCGGCGGGGTGGTCGAACAATACGTCCACGCCATCGAAATCATCTGCCTTCCCGACGATCTCCCCGAAACCCTGGAGATCGACATCAGCGGTCTCGAACTCGGGGCCTCGCTCCATCTGGGCGACATCAAGTATCCCAAGGGTGTGCGCCCGACGCACGCCACCAACGTCGTGCTCGTCCACATCGGCCGCGCCGGTTCGGGTGCTGAGCAGGAAGCCGCCGCCGCCGCTGCCGCGCCCGCTCCGGCGGCCAAGGCTGCGCCAGCAGCGAAAGCCGCTGCCAAGCCGTCCAAGTAACTCCTGCGGAGCCGTTTTTTCAACGCCCGGGCCGCCCAGCGCCCCGGGCGTTTTTTTGCGCCCCGAAGCAGCGATCCCGGCCCGGCGGGTTCATCGGTTGTATTCCAAGGAGCGGCGGAATCCGTCCGCCGATGTCCACGGGAAGTCCCTGAAGTGAGAAAACCGCTTGGCATAGCCCTCCTCAAAAATCATGCCATCGGCTAAGGAGCCGCGACATTCTTGTCGCGTCTTGAAGCGCAGGAGGGGGACAAGAGGGGGACAGAGGGGGACAAGAATGTCCCCCCTCCGTGAGCCCGCCGGACTCATTCAAGTTCCTCCTCGTTCCACACCCCAGGGTGCACGCGGGTTCATCCTAAATGTCACAGATTAACCTCCCATGCCAAAATCAGCGTCTCTCCAGTTCATCGGAGGTTCAATCGGCTACGGTCACTCGACGGCTTGGGAAAGTTGCGGCAAGTGGCGGAAATGGCTGTCGGCAGAGGCTAGGGTGCCGCCGACTTCGTAGCACATTGCGGCGATCCAGATATCATTTTCAGGGATGGGTGTGCCTTGCCGTTTCAATTGGGTTTTGAAATCCGCATACACATCGCTCGTCCGCTCGGTCATCAACAGCACCGAGATCCGGCGCTCATTCAAAAACAGCTGCAGGACCGAGCGGTTGGTGGGAGCCAACGCCCCGCTCAGAAAGCCAAATTTCAACTCGGCCAAAACGACCACCGGCACCAGCACTCGTTCTGCCCGCTGCAATTGCCATTGCCAGCGACCGAACCGCTGGTAGTCCGAATACGCATTGGTGTCCAATACGAGAAGCTTCATTTCCAGGATTCCTCGTCAATTTGGTTGAGGTCCACTTGCAAAAACCGATCCCAATCGGGTCCGAAGTCCGAGGCTCCGGCGTAGTGATCCAAGTCGTGGTGGATCACTTCGGATTGCACGCCCAGACCGGATTCCAACGCTTCCAGCAGCACGGTATTCATCGAAACGCGCCGTTCCTTGGCTTTTTGCCTGGCCAACTCCAGGCAACGATCTTGAACCCGTCGCACGGTCACTTGATTCATGCCTGCACTCTGCACGATGCGATCGATGCAGTCAAGTGCATGCGTAGCGCAACACTCCCTCGTGCCCGACAGCCCGGCAATTTTTTATTGTTTAGAATTTAGGATTTAGAAATTAGGATTTTCCCTGTCATGTCCTTTAATCTGATCGTGGGTCTCGGCAACCCGGGACGGCAATACGAAGAAACCCGGCATAACATCGGGTTCATGGTGCTCGACGCCCTGGCGGCGGCGGCGGGGGTGAAGTTCCAGTCGTCGCCGAAGTGGCAGTGCCATCTGGCCAAGTTGCCGGACAGCGGCACGCTGTTGGTCAAGCCGCAGACGTTCATGAACCTGAGCGGCCGCGCGATCCAACAGGTGCTGGCATTCCACAAATGGCCGCCGGAGCGGATGCTGGTGGTTTATGACGATGCCGCGTTGCCGCTCACGGCGCTGCGGTTCCGCGAAAAAGGCAGCGCCGGCGGCCACAATGGGATCAAGTCGATCATCCAACACCTCGGCAGCGATGGGTTTCCCCGCCTCAAAATCGGCATCGGCGGCAGCCTGCCCGGCGACATGACCGGCCATGTCCTGGGGAAATTTTCACCCGCCGAGCGCCCGCTTCTTGAAAACACGCTTGCCATGGCTCTGGAAGCCGTGCAGCTTGCGCGTTCCCAAGGGCTCGCCGCTGCGGCGAACCGCTACCACACCCGCATCCAACCACCCCAACTTCATTCCGATGAGTCGCAAATACCAGGGCCTGATCGTCCTTAACACCAAATCCCTCGAAGGCAGCGTTGATGACCTCGTCACCGCCATTTCCAAGGAACTCGAAGCCGAAGGTGCCAAACTGGAAAAAATCAACCAGCTCGGCCGCCGCCAGTTTGCGTATAATTCGCGTCACCTTGAGGCCGGCCACTACGTCAACTACCTGTTCCAGGGCGCTCCCGACACGGTTTCGAAGATCCAAGCCCGCCTGCGCTTGAACGGCCACGTCCATCTCCAGCACTTCCAACGCATCGCGTGACGCGGGGCCGCTGCGCTCGCACCGACTTCAAGCTTGCTTTTTTCCAGCCTGTCCCATTCAATCCACCACTATGGCCAATCTCAATAAAGTCATGCTGATCGGCAACCTCACCCGGGATCCCGAATTGCGCTACACTCCGAAAGGCAGTGCCGTGGCGGAGTTCGGCCTGGCGATCAACCGCGTCTGGTATAACGAGCAAAAACAAAAGCAGGAGGAAACCACATTTGTCGATATCACGCTGTGGGCCCGCCAGGCGGAAATCGCCCAGCAATACCTCACCAAAGGCAGCCCGGTTTACATCGAAGGCCGCCTCAGTCTGGACACCTGGGACGACAAGGCGACCGGCCAAAAACGCAGCAAAATCAAGGTGGTGGGAGAAACCCTCCAGCTGTTAGGAAGCAAAAACCATTCCGGTGGCGGCGCTCCGCAATCCCAAGGCCCGCCTCCCTCGCAGCAGCGCTCGGCGCCGCCACAAGGGGCATCCCCGGCACCCACCAACGAGTTCCAGGACGAGGACGAAATTCCGTTCTGATCCTGACGAATTAAATTCACCAGCGGGGCCGCTCACGCGTCCCCGCTTTTTTGTATGCGGGGCTCGCGGGTGAACGAATTTCAGAATGAAGCGAAACGCGCCGCCGACAGGAGGTCGCAGAAAGGGGCGCTGAGTGTGGAACGAATTTCAATCCCGTTTTTCTTTTTCCCTTTTGGCCCCAGAACCCGCGCGCGCTCCGGGGTGTGGAATCTAGAGTAACTGTGGCGGCACCATGGAGCGCGGGCTTCAGCCCGCCCGGACTGAGCGGGCTGAAGCCCGCGCTCCGGAGTCAATCGGCCAAGTGAGTCGGGCTCAGCGCGAGCGGCGGGCTTTTTTCGGTTCGAAGGAGACGTCCTTGAGATCGAAGGCTTCGGGATCATAGCCCGGGCGCCACCATTCGATGTCACCGTGGAGGGCCTGCATGTATTGGAAGGTGCCGCCGCAGTCCTCCTGCGGGCAGGCCCGCGCGCCGCCCAACATCTGCGGCCCACCCTCGCCCGCCACCAATTTTTCGAAGACGATTTCATGAACCCACTCGTCGGCGAAGTCGTAACGGTAAAGAATCCGAATCGGCAACCGCCGCCGGCCGATAAACTCGGCCACGGTGAGGACCGCCTCGTCCTGGAACTCGCCGGCGGTTTGATCCTCCAGCCCGATCGGGCCGATCACATCGACCAGGCGTTTGCCCTTGCCGTGGCGGAATTCGTGCGGGTGCTTGTTGTCCCAGCCCATGGCGGCCTGGATCGCGTCGCTGAAGGCGACAAACGTGACGTCGGTGGCAATCGCAAACCGCCGCCAAATCTGCGGCTGGATCCCGTAGACAAATACTTTAACTTCCACCCGGTTGGTTGCGCTCGCCTTGGCCATGCCCCAAGCTTGTGACCAGAATCGGCCAATTAATCAAATGGGAAATTGAGCTGACCCAATCATCCGGTGATTGGCACCAAAAAGACGGGCCGCGCCCGGAGAGGCGCGACCCGTGGGATGGGGTTATGTGAGAGGCTGGCGTTTACGCCATGCGGGCGGCCAGCAACTCGCGCTGATGGACGAGTTCCTTGGGCAGGTGATCGCCGAGGGAAGCGAAGAACTCTCCCTGACCGGCGAGTTCAGCCTGCCACTCGGCACTGTCCAGAGCCATGAGCTCTGCGAATTTCTCCTTGGTGAAGCCGTCGATGCCGGCGGTATTGAAATCCTCGAACGACGGGCTGCCGCCGACTTGGGTATCAATGGCGTTGGCCTGGCCGTTGCAGCGTTTGACGATCCACTCGAGGACGCGCATGTTGTCGCCGTAGCCGGGCCACATGAATTTGCCTTCGGCACTCTTGCGGAACCAGTTGACGTGGAAGATCTGCGGCAACTTGCTGACATACTTGCTCATTTCGAGCCAGTGGCCGAAGTAGTCGCCCATGTTGTAGCCGCAGAATGGCAGCATGGCCATCGGATCGCGGCGGACTTTGCCGAGCGTGCCGGCGGCGGCGGCGGTCATCTCCGAGCCCATGGTCGCCCCGACGTAAACGCCGTGGTTCCAGTCAAGCGCTTGGAAAATGAGCGGCATGGTCGTGGCGCGGCGACCACCAAACACGATCGCGTCAATCGGCACACCGTCCGGGTTCTGCGCGTTCACGTCGTAGGTCGGGCACTGCACGGCGGGCGCGGTGAAGCGCGCGTTGGCATGCGCCGCGGGGCGGCCGCAATCCGGCGTCCAGTCCTGGCCGGTCCAATCGATGAGATGGGCGGGCGGGGTCTTGCTCATGCCTTCCCACCAGATGTCGCCGTCGTCGGTGAGACCGACGTTGGTGAAGATGGTGTTGGCCTTGATCGACTCCATGGCCAGCGGGTTGGTTTCGTAAGCGGTGCCGGGTGCGACGCCGAAGTAGCCGGTTTCCGGGTTGATGGCGTGCAGCTTGCCGTCCTCGTGCGGCCACAGCCAGGCGATGTCGTCGCCGACGATCGAGGTTTTCCAACCGGCGTCCAGATAGGATTGCGGCGGAATGAGCATGGCGAGATTGGTCTTGCCGCAGGCGGACGGGAACGCCACCGACAGATAGGTGGTGGTGCCGTCGGGCGCGTGCACGCCGACGATGAGCATGTGCTCGGCCATCCACTTGTTGTCGCGCGCGATGTTGGAAGCGATGCGCAGGGCCAGGCACTTCTTGCCTAGCAGGGCATTGCCGCCGTAACCGGAACCATAGGACATGATCTCGCGGGTGGCGGGGAAATGGACGATGTATTTGTCATCGTTGCAGGGCCAGGTGGAATCCGCCTGGCCGGCTTCGAGCGGCGAGCCCACCGAGTGGAGGCAGGGAACGAAAGTGCCGAACCCATCGCGCGGTTTGGTGATGGCACCGGAGGCTTCGTCTTCGAGGCGCTTGAGGACGTGGGCACCCATGTGGCACATGATGCGCATGTTGG
>JBAXBG010000056.1:0-18355 GCA_037142115.1 Verrucomicrobiota bacterium
AGCATGGCGGTTCCCGCTGCGCTTCTGCTCTTCAGACCTTCGACCTTTAGACCTTTAGACCTTTAGACCTTTAGACCTTTAGACCTTTAGACCTTTAGACCTTCGACCCTTTCAGGTTCAAGCCTTGCCGGGAACCGGGGGTTCTTCCTTGGGCAGCGCGATGGGACCCTTTTCGAAGTCGCCGGCGGCAGGCGCGCAGGCCAGATGGTAGAGCGGCGCTTGCTCGTTCTTGATCAGGTCGTTCCAGCGCACCAGTTCGCCGGTGTAGGCGGAAATGCGGCCCATGATTCCGACCAGGGTGGACTCGGCGACTTGTTGCGCCTCGTTGAGCGGCTTGCCGGCCATGACGCTGCGGATCAGGTCAACGTGTTCTTGCACGTACGGCTCCTTGGTATCGAGGATGATTTCCGCGACGTCCACCTTTTTGCCGTTCATTTTTCCGCCCCCATAACAGGAACCTTCGGTGCCGGTGAACATTTCGCCGATGTGTTGATAGGTGCCCGCGAGCTGACGGCACTGGCTGTGGATGTGGACGTCGTCGCCGAAGTCGTAGTCGATGCTGAAGAAATCGAACATATTGCCGGTTTCGCGGCGGGCCCGGCCGCCGAAGCCCACGGCGGCAATCGGCAGCCGGCCGAGGAACCAGACCGCCACGTCGAGATTGTGGACGTGCTGCTCGACGATATGGTCGCCCGAGAGTTCGGTGAAATTCAGCCAGTTGCGGGTCATGTAGGAGGCGTCGGATTCGCCGTCTTTGCGGCGCTTGATCCAGGGCACGGTGCCATTCCACTGGATGATGCCGCCGCGGATTTGGCCGATGGCACCGGCGTCGATCAGGGCCTTGTTGCGCAGATAGTCGCCTTGATGGCGGCGCTGGGTGCCGGCCACGATCCCCAAGCCCTTGGCCTTTGCCTTCTCGCCGGTGGCGATGATCGAGCGGGCACCGACGGGGTCGACGGCCACGGGTTTTTCGATGAAGCAATGCTTGCCGGCCTCGACGGCGGCGGCCAGATGCACCGGCCGGAATGCCGGGGGGGTGGCCATCACCACGAAGTCGCAATCCGTGGCGAGCACCTTCTGATAGGCGTCATAGCCGCCAAAACACCGCTCCGCTGCCAGGCCGAGCTTTTTGCCGGCGGCTTCGGCATTGGCCTGGAAGGCGTCGCCGGTGGCCACCAGTTCGGCCTCGATGCCGAGGATCTTGCAGGCGGCGATGAAATTGCCGAGCGCGCCGTTTCCGCGGCCGCCGCAACCGATGAGGCCCACCTTGATTTTTTTGGCCCCGGCGAGCGGGGTGGGCACGGCGGCGAAAACGGAGCTGGCAGCCAATCCGGCTCCCAGAAGGGTGGTGGTTCCGAGGAAGGAGCGGCGATTCAGTGTCGAGTGCATGGGGATGGTCATGGAGTGTGGTCTAACGGTTTGGATGCCGGGCGAGCAGGGCCTCCCCGGAATCCGGGCGGCTGAGGCGGCCTATGTATTACCCCGGATCAGGTGCCCGCCTTTCATGAGTGCCGGAGATTTTTCGGGAATTCCGCAAGTTTTTCGTCGGCGGGCCCGTTATCGTCAGCCCTCACCATGCGCTTTCTGCAATTTCTGCTTCTTGCCTCGGGACTGCTGGTTCCGGGCGTTCATGCCGACACCCGGATTCTCATCATCGCCGGGCCGAAAAGCCACGGCCCCGGCATGCATGAACATCCGGCGGTCTGCGCGTTGCTGGCCAAGCACCTGCAAAGCAGCGGCCTGCCGCTCACTGTGGAGGTCAGCCAGGGGTGGCCGCAGGACGCCGCCAAGGTTGCCGCCGCCGACACCCTGGTGATTTACGGTGATGGTCTGGTGGCCCATCCCGCCGCAGGGCATCTGGCCGAGCTGCGCCAGCGCTACGCCGCAGGCAAGGGGCTGGCCATCATCCACTGGGCGCTCGAACCCACCGACGCGGAAATGGCCACGCTCCTCGACGACACCATCGGCGGGCGCTTCGAGGTCAACTGGTCGGTCAATCCAGTCTGGAAGATGCAGCAGCCGATCCTCGCCAAGCATCCGGCCACCCGCGGCGTGGCTCCTTTTGAAATCGAGGAGGAGTTCTACTATCACCTGCGCCTGCGGGATGACGTCACGCCGCTGCTGCAAGCGCTGCCGCCCGTGACCTCATTGGGCGCGGACGGGCTGCGCTCGGGCAATCCCGCCGTGCGCCAGGCACTGGCTGATCAAATCCCGCAGACCCTGGCCTGGGTGGTTGCCAATCCGAATCAATCGCGCGGGTTTGGCTTCACCGGCGGCCATTTCTATCACCACTGGGCCAACCCGGAGATCCGCCGGCTCGTGCTCAATGCCATCGTCTGGACCGCCGGCATGGAGGTGCCCGCCGGCGGGGTCGTCGGCCAGGTCGCGGCCACCCCGGTCTATCAGACGATCGACGAGGCGATCGCCAAGGGGGACCTGGCCGACGTGCGCCTGCAGCTGGAGCTCGACCCGCAAGCCGCAACCAAGGGTGGGCGCGACAGCTCGCGGCCGCCGCTCGAACAGGCGATCCTGCGCAACAAGACCGAGATCGCATTGTGTTTGCTAGCAGCCGGGGCCGACCCGAACAGCAGCAATGCCTCCAAGCGCACCCCGCTCCACCTCGCCGTGGAGCGCAATAACCCGGCTCTCGTCACCGCCTTGCTCAAGGCGGGTGCCAAACCCAACGCGCGCGACCAGGACGGCTGGACGCCGCTGCATCACGCCGCCGCTAAAAACCAACTCGCCACCGCCACCGCCCTGCTCGCCGGCGGAGCGGACCCGATGACGTTGAGCGAACTCGGCGGCACCCCGCTGCATGAAGCCGCCGCCAGCGGCGGAGCGGAAATCGTCCACTTGCTGCTCGATCACAAGGTCGATCCCAGCGTCAAATCCAAGCAGGGCGTCACCGCCCTGGATATCGCCCGGCAATACAAAAACCAGGCTGCCATCGACGTGTTGGAGGGACTCTAGCAGCGGTCACCAGCTTGGGCGATCCTGGCTAACGGAAGAGACCGCCTGAAGGCGGTACTACCTACCTCCCCGAGCACGTCGCTTCCAGCGTAGGTAGTCCCGCCTTCAGGCGGACGCTGAATCCACCCGGTCCGTCGCGCATGGTGCCCACTTCGCGGGCTGAAGAAACCGCCTGAAGGCGGTACTACCTACCTCCCCGAGCACGTTGCTTCCAGCGTAAGTAGTCCCGCCTTCAGGCGGACGCTGAATCCGCCCGGTCGGTCCCAAATGCTGTCTGCTTAGCCAACCCGCAACACTCATCGCGCGCCGCTGGATTCGGCATCTCAGGCGGTGGCGCCCACGGCACCCGGGATCGGGCCGTTGTCTTCGGGGCGGTCTTCCTCGGAGGTTTTGGCGACAGGCTTTTTCTGGAACTCTTCGGGCACCGGAGGCGGTTTGGGCATCGATGGCGGATTTTTCATTTCGCCGAACTCGATGATGTCGCGGAGGTGGCTGGCATCGAGGGTTTCGTATTCCAGCAGGGCCTTGGCGATGATTTCGACGGTGGCGCGGCCGTCGGTGAGGACGCGGGTGGCGGTGGCGTAGGCGTCGTCGATGAAGCGTTTGATTTCGGCGTCGATGAGCCGGGCGGTATCATCCGAATAGTTGCGGGGGCGGGCCATTTCGCGGGCCAGGAACACCGGGCCGTCGCCATCGCCGTATTCCACCATCCCGAGTTGATCACTCATGCCCCATTCGCAGACCATGTGGCGGGCCAGCGAGGTTGCCTGGCGGATGTCGCCGGAGGCACCGTTGGACACGTCGTTGCTGTGGAACCCTTCGGCGATCCGCCCACCCATGGTGACGATCAGGTTGGCGAGCGCTTCCTTTTTCTGGGTCGAATATTTGTCCCCTTCCGGCAGATACATCGTCGCGCCGAGGTAGGGACCGCGCGGGATGATGGTCACCTTGTGCAGCGGGTTGGTGTCCGGCAGCACCATGTTGAGGTAGGCGTGCCCCGCCTCATGCCAGGCGGTGCCGGTTTTCTCCTTGTCGGACATCGCCAGGCTGCGGCGTTCGCGGCCCCAGCGGACCTTGTCGCGGGCTTCCTCCATTTCGTCGAGGGTCACCGCGTTGAGACCGCGGCGAGCGGCGAGCAGGGCGGCCTCGTTGACCAGGTTGGCGAGTTCCGCACCGGAAAACCCGGGCGTGCCGCGCGCGATCTTGGAAAGATCCACCCCGGCGGCCAGTTTGATTTTCTTGACGTGGACGCGCAGGATTTCCTCGCGGCCGTTGACGTCGGGCAGGTTGATGGTGACCTGGCGGTCGAAGCGCCCGGGGCGCAGCAGCGCGGGGTCCAAGACATCCGGGCGGTTGGTGGCGGCGATGATGATGACGCCCTCCTGGGTGTCGAAGCCGTCCATTTCGACGAGCAATTGGTTGAGTGTTTGCTCGCGTTCGTCGTGGCCGCCGCCCATGCCGTGGCCGCGGTGGCGGCCGACGGCGTCGATTTCATCGATGAAAATCAGGCAGGGCGCGTGTTTTTTGCCCTGTTCGAACATGTCGCGGACGCGCGAGGCACCGACGCCGACGAACATTTCGACGAAGTCCGAGCCTGAGATCGAGAAGAACGGGACATCGGCCTCGCCGGCGATGGCGCGGGCCAACAGGGTCTTGCCGGTGCCGGGAGCCCCGACCATCAGCACGCCCTTGGGAATCGACCCGCCGAGCTTCTGAAACTTGCGCGGATCGCGCAGGAAATCGACGATTTCAAACAACTCCTCCTTGGCCTCCTGGATTCCGGCGACGTCCTTGAAGGTCACCTTGTTGCGGTCCATGGTGAGCAGCCGGGCCTTGCTCTTGCCGAACGACATTGCACCGCGACCGGCGGATTTCATCTGCTGGCGGAATAGGAAAAACAGGATCCCGATGATCAGCAGGAACGGCAGGAAGGTGAACAACGCGTTCTTCAGATAGTCCGTGGTCCGGTCGTAGCCGGCTTTGGTTTGCACCAGCTTCTTCAGGTCGTCGGCCAGAATCGGGATCGAAACCGTGACGTTGAACGGCACTGCTTCGAGGACTTTGCCGGTGGGATCTTTGGGCGCGACCAGATTGGTGACCACTTCGCGGGTGCCGACGATCACCGCGTCCCGCGAATTGGCCGTGGTCAGGACGCGCAGCGGATTGAGCGCATCGAGCATCTTGATCTGGCCCAAGGCGTTGGCCTTGCGGAATTCCGCCAGCGACAGGGTTTCCAGCTCGCCTTTGGCCGGCGGCTCGCCCGCCGGGGCGATTTGCTGCATCCGGATGTCGTCGCCTAACATGTCCCGGAGCTGCTCGCCCTGGAGGTCCAGATTGACCTGCACCCGGAACTCGCTGCGTTTCTTCTGGGCGTCGGCGGGTTCCAGCAAGGGGGGGGCTTCCCAACCGCTGATGGTGGCATCATAGGCGGTGTCGCTGGTGACGACTTTGAGCGGGCGCTTCGGATCTTCGGTGATGATCCGGCCCTGATCCCAGGCCTGGCGAAACTGCGAATAGCTGAGCGGCTTGACCGTCTTGTTGATATTCGGGTAGAAAAACGCCACCCCCAGGAAAATCGAGGCCACCCCGAACAGCACCAGCAGCCGCCAGTTGAAGCCGTTGGCATCGCCGGCGGGCCGGTTCGGATTGCTGGGGGGTGGAAGGGAATTCGGTGAGTCGGACATGATGGCGTAAAAAAGCCCGGACGCCTGTGGTGGTGTGGCATAAAGCCAGACCCGCCAGCGGATCAGGGAATAATGGAGGATAACCAATGCGAGGGAAAAGCAAACCCCTTTTTTGTGCGAGTCTTGCGCAGGGCGTTTGGTGTGTTGCGCGCCAAGCACAGGTTTGGCGGCGGTTCAGCCACCCACCCGCGCCACCAGCCGGATACCACTACATTTTATCGCACCATATCATGATAGCCGCTGTGTTTCCACGAGAGGGCGCAAGAAGAGGAACGCGCCAAAGGTGTGGACGGCGGCGACCGCGCCTCTGTCGGGTCTTGCGGCAGGCCGCCGGGTCTGCCTAGAACTCCTGCGTGGAACCGCTCACGCCGATTAAAGACCCGCTGCAGGCCCCGCCCGGGCGGGACCGGGTGCTGCGCTGGTTGCGGGCGTTGCCGGGCGTCGGCCGGTTGCGGGCCCTGCGTCCCGGCGCGGATGCCCAGGTCGGGGTGCTCATTGATGCCTTCGCCGCCTTTGCCATCCTCGACGGCGAGCTCAGTCCCTTGGAGGCGGATTTGATCCTCGACATGCTGCGCAGTGCATTTCCCCAAGTGGATCACGGGTGGTTGGGGCGGCGCTTGCAGCGGGCGGTCCGAAATCCCCGGTCGTTGCAGAGCCTGGCCGTCGAGTTGAAGACCAACTACGACGATTCCGGCAAGCTGGCCCTCGGACTACAGTTATTCACCTTGGTGGATGCCGCCGGCCGCTCGGAGCGCAACCGCGCGAGTTTCGAGATTTTCATGCGCCGGATGGGCCACCCTGAGTTTGGCACGGCGATTCTGCGCGAGATGCGCGGCGATGTGGAAAACCCGCGTGACGAGGAGCTGCCCTTCGAGCGGCTGATTTTCGGCCGCGACGGCGCGGATGTGATGTTGCCGCCCGCCGCCGCCGACCATGAGTTCCGGGTCTATCGCGCGGGGGATTTGATGCTGGTGCGCAACACCGGCCTCGCCCCGCTCTGGATCCGCGGCAAATCGGTGGCCACCGGCTCGTTCCTGCGGATGCGCGAGCGCCAACCGTTGGTCGTGCCGGGATGGACGCTGAGCTACGAGGATCTGATGTTTTTCCTCGACGTCAAACGCACCGGCAACGCGCCGGTGATCTATCTGGAAGCGGGTGAGGCGGGTCTCACCGCCGAACGCACCCGCAGCCGCCAGAGCGCGTTGAGCGTGCGCTTCGGCTTGGAGGCGGAAGTCGAGGCCTTGCAGGACACCGATCTCCACGCCGGCAGTCGCGGCCCGCTGCGCAAGGGCGACGTGGTCATCTGCCGCAATCACGAACGCCTCGGCGATGAGTCCGGCTTCAGCCTGTCGATCAACGAACTCCGGCGCAAAGCCAACCAGTCGGGCCGGCGCTTCCGCCTGGCGGGCGACCGCCAGGAGTATCTGGTCTCTAACGACGCCGCCGCGCTGGCGCGGGGCGACTTGCTGTTAGGGCCGAAGCTTTCCCCGAAGACGGTGCTGTTCATCCGCTACGACGCGCAGCGGGCGGTGGGTGAGCTGCAAATCCGCGAGAGCAACGGCCCGATCCTGGTCGATGGGGTGGCGGTGCGCGGGGCTGCCAGCTTGAAGGATGGCTCGCTGATCCGCTTGTCCGGCAGTCAATCCGTGCGCTGCCGGTTCAGCGAAGGTTTCCTCGATGAGGAACGCACCCTGATTGAAGCGCTGCGCGTCGAGGACCTGATTCATGACTTCGGCAGCGACTCGCGGGCCTTGGATCACATCAACTTCGAGGTCAACCGCGGCGAGATGCTCTGCATCATCGGCCCCAGCGGCAGCGGCAAGAGCACCCTGCTGGCGGTGCTCTCCGGCCAGCGCGAACCTACCCGCGGCCAGGTCACCCTCAACGGCATTTCGCTCTACGAGCGCTGTGAGCAACTGGTCCCGTTCATCGCCTACATGCCCCAGGAGGAGGCGCTCAATCCCCAACTCACCGTGCGCGAGCACTTGCGCCACGCGGTGACCATCCGCCGCCCCGCACTCTCCCTGGCGGAGCACGAACGGCGCGTCGACAGCATCCTGGCCGAACTCGGTTTGCAATCCATCGCCCGCCGCCAAGTGGGCGCGCCCGGCGACAAAACCCTCTCCAGCGGGGAGCGCAGTCGCCTGAATCTCGGGGTGGATTTGGGCAGCCGGGCCGAGGTGTTCCTGTTCGATGAGCCGATCTCGGGCCTGTCCTCCAAGGATTCCGAACACGTCGCCGAAACCCTGCGCTCGCTGGCCCGTGAAAAAATCGTCATCGCCTCGCTGCATCGCCCGGGGGCACCGGTGCTGCGCCTGTTTGACAAGGTGCTGCTGCTAGACGGCGGCGGCCGCCTGGCCTATTTCGGGACACCCGCCGGCATGGTCGGCTACTTCCGCGACGCCTGCGAGCAACTCGGAATCGCCCACCCGTCGGTCACCGCCAAATCCCCGCTCGGTGCCGACTTCGTCTTCGATGTGCTGGAAACCCCGCTCAGCGTGATCGGCGGCGGCTCCAATACCGGTGCCGCCCGCCGCTTCCCCTCGTCATTCTGGCAGGAACGCTTCGAAAGTGCCGATCTGATGCGCTCGTTGCAGTCCGGTGGCGGCCCGGTTTCGCGCCTGGTTGAGCCCAAGGCCGAGGAACATCTGCCCCTGCCGCCGATGCCCGTGCGGCGGCTGCATGCGGTCATCGCGGTGTTCGCCACCCACTTTCTGCGCTCGCTGCTGTCCAAACTCCGCACCCGCGGCACCTTCTACAGCACCTGCCTGGAGGCGCCGCTGTTGGCGGCCCTGATCGCCAACACCCTGCGCTCGTCGCCGCACGGCGCCTACGAGTTCTCCACCGCGCTGCACATCCCGGCCTATCTGTTTCTGAGCACCACCGTGGCGATGTTCCTCGGCCTCACCAACTCCGCCACCGAAGTGCTGCGCGACCGCCCGATCCTGCGCCGCGAACGCAACTGCCAGCCGGGCGCCGCCTCCTACGTCACCGCCAAGTTTTCCGCTCTGGGGTTGGTGGCGGCGGTGCAGTGCCTGACCTATCTGATTGTGGGCAACTACTTCCTGGATATCGACGGGATGCTTTTCTATCATTGGCTGTGGCTGACGCTCACCGCCTGGACCGGCACCGCCATGGCGCTGGTGATTTCCTCGATCGTCAAAACCGAGCGCGCCGCCCTGACCTCGGTGCCGCTGCTGCTCGTTCCCCAAATGCTGCTGGCCGGCGCGCTGGTGCCCTATCGGGAAATGAACCGCGGCCTGTTCCAAAACGCCACCAACATCCGCGAGCGCGGTGGCGTGCCGGTGCCCGCCGCGGTGATGCCCCTGCGCTACGCCTACGAGGCCATCCTGGTGGCCCAGGCGATGCGCAACCCCTTCGAGGTCGAGCGACTCCGCCTCCAGCGCCGGATCGACCGGGTGCGCCATCTGGATCAACCGATGGATGCGGAGGACCAGGACCGCTTCGAGTTGGCCAAGGAAGGACTCCGGCGCCTGCTGGCGGCTGGTGCGTCGAACAAGGAGACGGCAGCCGAGCTCGTCGCGCGCATCCGGCGGATCGCCACCTCCGGCACCCGCATTGAGGTGGAAACGATGAAGGTCTGGCCGGACAATGATCCCGCGGCCCTGCCGGCGTCCGAGTTCTTCGTCAATGAACGCATTGACCTGCTGGTCCGCGAGGCGGAAACCTTCCGCAACGACTACCGCAACAAGGAACGCAAAATCGTCTTCCATGCGCTCCAGCAACCGCTGCCATGGGCGGCCGCCACTCCCGCCGTCACCGCCAAATACGCCGAACCGACCGATGAGATCGGCACCGAAAACTTCTGCGGCATCATCCTGGCCGGGATCATCCTGGGTTGCGGGGTGGCCACCACCCTGATCATTTCCCGCCAGAACCGGCTGACACGTTAGGCCGCCGGGGCGCGCCGCGCACGCTTGCGCCGGCTGGCCAGCAGGCCGAGGCACGCCACCGACAGCCAGCCCGTGGCAGGCTCCGGCACCGCGCCGCTGACGTTGACCAGGGATCCTGGAATCGCCGGCGCATCAATGCGGATGCTGTGGTTGTCGCTCTCGAACACGGCCGTGCCGCCGGAGGATTGGCTGAGCACGATCTTGTCGAACGTGGTGCCTTCCGAGGCGACGATGTGAATGTAGCCGTAGGGCTCGGAGGAGTTGGACCCGCTGACCGGCTGACCGTAGTAGTCCTGGGTGTTGTAAACATGACCATCAATGGCGGTGATCCTGCCTCCCGAGGTGTTGGGCAGCAGCTTGATCAATTCCGCGGTGTTGAAGGTGAGCAGGGTGACTCCGCCGCTTTGGATCTGAAAGCTGTTGCGGGCATCGCCGGCGGTGAAATACAGCCCGAAATACGCCGCCGGCGTGGTCAAGGTCAGGGTGGCGCTGTAGCCGGTGGCTATCCCGAGGTATTTGCCTCCGCTATACCCCCCGTAGATGTCATTGTTCTGCACCGCGCTGCCGGCCCCGGCGCTGGTGTAAGTGCCCACCGTGGGGCTGACGTAGCCGTTGACGTTGCCCAAAGCCGGGGTCGAGCCATTGAAGGTTTCTGTCAGGAACGTGGTGCCACTGGCAAAGCCGCTGGTCTCCGCCGACTGAATGTCGTTGGCGGAGAGGTAGACACTGAGGGCGGCTGACGCGCTGGCGGTCATCGCCGCGAACACCAGCGCTGCTAGCTGAAATCTATTACGGTGAGTGGTTTTCAAGGATTTGGTGTTGTTATGGGTGCTGAAGGCCTGCACAAATTGCAGGGTTTGGCAGTGAAATCAAATAAAAAAACCTACGCGAAAAAAACCTATTCGTTTCCGCTTTTGGCACATCGAGGCGACCGTGCGGAGCGGGTGCCGGGTCGGAGCAGGCTGGCCGGCCGTGCGCGTCAGAGCGTGCAATCCCGGACCGAGGGTCGGAGCGCGAGCTCCAGACTCGCCGCCCTGGCGCTGCCGGTGCGCGGCGCTGCCGCTTGGTCGGCAGCCGCGCCAAGGCCAGTAGCCTCAGCGGAAGCGGTGGAGGAATCCGGCACCGAGGAAGCCGAAGACCAGGGTCAGAAAGAAGCCAATGAGGAACAAAATAGCGAAGGCGGGAATGGCGGCGATGGCCCACTTGATCATGAACCAGACCATGCTGGGAAGCGGCATGTAACGCGGGCCAATCCAACAAAAATCCAGCTAGACAAGGGGGGAGGAGTCTGGTCTAACGGTTTTTAGGGAGCATGGAGGACAGCAGATTCCGCCTAAAGGCGGTACTACATACCTCCCCATGAACGCTGATTCCAGCGTAGGTAGTCCCGCCTTCAGGCGGACTCTTCCGTCCCAAAGCAGCCTAAAGTTAGCACCATTCTACACTGACCCCATTTCCAGCAGATTGCCGTCCCCATGGAGCGCCCAATAGAGCGTGGCGAGGCCGCCCGGTTTCCGGTAGCATTTTGACCTCGATCCTAACGCGGCTGAAAGAACCCGGCTTTGCAAGCGCGTAGGTGCATCCACCCATGAAACCGTTGTTCTTTCTGCGCTGGCCCATGGCCGCGCTCGCATTCATCGCCCTCACCGCCACCGCGCCTGCCGCCGACCAAATCGTCCTGCACGTCGCGCCCAACGGCAACGACGCCTGGTCCGGGCATTCGGCCGCGCCGGTGGTGAACCGGTCCGACGGCCCGCTGGCGACGCTGGCCGGGGCCCGCGACGCGGTGCGCAAGCTCAAGGAGGCTGGCGCGCTGACCCGGCCGGTGCGGGTCCGGCTGGCCGACGGAATCTATCCGCTCAGTGCGCCGGTGGACTTCGGCCCCGGCGACGGCGGCACCGCGGCGGCACCGGTAACCTACGAGGCCGCGCCTGGTGCCAAGCCGGTGCTCACCGGCGGGCGGGCCATCACCGGTTGGAAGCCGGCGGCCGGCGGCGTCTGGTCCACGGTGGTGCCGGAGGTCAAGGCCGGCACCTGGTACTTCGAGCAACTCTGGGTCAATGGCACGCGCGCCACGCGCGCCCGCACGCCTAACAAATTCTATCACTACATGCCGCGCCCGGTCGCGCGCGGCCTGGACCCCGCCACTGGGCAGGAGGCGGACTGGACCAGGCGCGCCATCACCGGCAGCGGCGACGATCTGGCTGCGGTGTTCCAGCTGCCCAAGGAGCAGTTGTCCGACGTGACCGCCGTGGTCTATCACGCCTGGGAGGTGTCGCGCCACCGCATCGCCGCGGCCGACAAGGACCTGAACCTGCTGCTCGCCACCGCCGACGCGCCCTGGCCGTTTTTCAAATGGACCAATCCGCCGCGCTATCACCTGGAGAATTTCCGCGCCGCCCTCGACGAGCCCGGCGAATGGTTCCTGGCGCGCGATGGTGCGCTGTCCTACATCCCGCTGCCCGGCGAGGACCTGGCCCAGGCGCAGGTGATCGCCCCGGTGGCCGGCCAGTTCCTGCGCTTCACCGGCAGTGCCGCCAAGCCCGTCGAGAACCTCACGTTCAGGGGCCTGCGCTTTGAATACGCCGGCTACACCCTGCCGCCTAACGGCCAGGGCGACCACCAAGCGGCATTCGCCATCGAGGCGGTCATCCAGGCCGACGGCGCGCGCAAGCTGTTGTTCGAAAGCTGTGAGATCGCCCACACCGGCCTTTACGGTGTGTGGTTCCGCAACGCCTGCCTCGACTGCCGCGTGGTCCACTCGCGGCTCCACGACCTCGGGGCCGGCGGCGTGCGCATCGGCCAGGGCAAGGACGCGAGCCCGCCCGCGGCCGAGCGCACCGGTCACTGCATCGTGGACAACAACATCATCCAGTCCGGCGGGCATCTGTTCGCCGGAGCCATCGGCGTCTGGATCGGCCACAGCGGCGACAACCAGGTGACCCATAACGACATCGGCGGGTTCCGCTACACCGGCGTCTCGGCCGGCTGGGTCTGGGGGTATGCCCACAGCCAGGCCAAGCACAACCAGATCGAGTTCAACCACATCCACCACATCGGCGACGGCGCGCTCAGCGACATGGGCGCGGTTTACACGCTGGGCGCGTCCGAGGGCACCACCGTGAGCCACAATGTCTGCCACGACATCTATGCCTCCAGCTATGGCGGCTGGGGCCTCTATACCGACGAGGGCAGCACCGGCATCCTGATGGAAGACAACCTGGTTTATAACACCAAGAACGGCGGCTTCCATCAGCACTACGGCAAGGACAACATCATCCGCAACAACATCTTCGCCTTCGCCAGCGTCAACCAGCTGCAACGCACCCGCGTCGAAAAGCACCTCTCGTTCACCTTCGAGCGCAACATCATCCTGTGGGATGCCGGGAAGTTGTTAGACGGCCAGTGGCAGGACAAGAACCTGGTCCTGTCCCACAACCTTTACTGGCAGACCGAGGGCAAGCCCATCGATTTCGCCGGTCGCTCGTTTGAGGACTGGCAGAAGTCGGGCCAGGACGCGGGCTCGGTCGTTGCCGACCCGAAATTCGCCAATGCCGGCAAGCGCGACTTCCACCTGCCGCGCAAGAACCCGGCGCAGGAGCTCATCGGCTTCAAGGCCTTTGATTTCTCCAAGGCCGGCGTCTATGGCGAGGCCACTTGGAAACAGTTGGCCGCCGCCCGCCAATATCCCGCCCTCGAAATCCCGCCCGCGCCAGCCCAATCACGGTGACAGTTCCCCGCCGTCGCTAATAGCCGCCCTCGGCCATGCCGCCCTCCAGGATCGCTTCCGTCGCGCCGACACCCAGGCGGTTGGCCCCCTGCGCGAGATAGCCCACGGCGCTCGGCCAATCCCTGATGCCGCCGGACGCTTTCACGCCGAGGCGACCGCCGACGGTCTTGAGCATCACGGCAACGGCCTCGGGGGTGGCTCCGCCGGGGCCGAACCCGGTTGAGGTTTTCACGAAATCGGCACCGGCAGCCTCCGCCAGAAGGCAGGCTTGGGCGACCTGATCGAGAGTGAGCATCCCGCTTTCCAGGATGACTTTGACCAGCACGCCATGCGGCTTGGCCACGGCCACCACCGCGGCGATGTCGCGGCGGACGCGGTCGTGCTCGCCGGAGAGGAACTGGCCGAGGTTCATGACCATGTCGAGTTCGCGCGCGCCGTCGGTGATGGCCCACGACGCCTCCAGGGCCTTGACCTCCGGTCGGTGATGGCCATGCGGAAAGCCGATGACCGTCGACACCAGCACCGTGCTGCCCGCAAGGCACTGCGCGGCCAGCGCCACGTCGCAGGGCCGGACGCAGATGCTTTTCACGCCGCGGGCGAGGCACATCCGGGCGTGACTTGCGACCTCGGCGGCGGTGAATTCGGGCTTGAGCACCGCATGATCAAGGGTCGCGGCGACTTCGGCTACGGTGTAGGAATGCATGCGGGTGGTTATGGATGGAGGCTGGCGCGCGCGCCGGAAGTGGCCGGCCGTGCCTGCTGGCAGCCTGGATTCCCGCCGCCCGATGGCAACCGCAAAAGGCAGAGGACAGAGGACAGAGGCATTCCGTGCATAGGCGCATCCGGCAGTTGCACCGCGGCGGCGGACCCGCTAGCGTCGCCGCGTGATTCGTCCCGCCGATGCCGTGATTGATTTCCTCGCCGCCGAACAGGCCCGTGGCGTGAGCCATATTTACCTCGACGACGGGGCGCGTGACGGGCTGCGCGAGTTGTTCCGGCGCGCGCAAGCGGGCGGCCGGGTGGCCCCCCCGCGGGAATCCGCCGCCGAGCCACTGGTTCAAGCCGAGCCACTGGTTCAAGCCGCAGCCCCGCCTGTCGTTCTACCCGCGCTCACCGTCGCTGGGACCTCCAAGACCGAGCGTCTCAGCGCCCTGCGCCAGCAGGCGGCCAACTGGGCACCGGCCCGGGCGCTGGGCACGCTGCGCGAGACCCTGGTCTTCGCGGCGGGCAATCCCGACGCGCGCCTGATGCTGGTGGGCGAAGCCCCCGGCCACGAGGAGGAAAAGCAAGGCGAGCCCTTCGTCGGCCCGGCCGGCCAGAAACTCGACGGTATTCTGCAAACCATGGGACTCAGCCGGCAGGATGTTTACCTTTCCAATATCGTCAAGTTCCGCCCCGCGACGCCGCGCCAGACCACCAACAACCGAAAACCCAGCCCGGAGGAAATCGCGGCCTGCCTGCCCTTCATCCGCGCCGAGATCGACACGGTCCGCCCGGCTTGCATCATCGCGCTGGGATCCACCGCCGCCGAGGGCTTGCTCGGACTGACCGGTTCGTTGGCGGGCATGCGCGGCGCGTGGCATCAGTTCGAGGGCATCCCGGTGCGCGTCACCTACCATCCGAGTTACCTGCTGCAAAGTGATGAAACCTTCGCCATCAGACGCCCGCTCTGGGAAGACATGCTGATGGTCATGGAGGAACTCATCCTGCCGATCTCGGCCAAACAACGCGGCTTTTTCCTCAAGGGTTGACGCTCCCACTCACGCGCGGTGGCGGGCGGTCCATTGCCTATTCCCACACCAACGGGGCGACGCTCACTCCGCGATGGGGGTGGTCGGTGCTGGAGATGAACCATTGCCCGCCCTCGTCCTGGATGATCTCCGGCGCGTGCACGGTGAATTCCGCCAGCACCGGCTTGTTCCGAAAGTCCAGCGGCGTCTCCGAACAATGCACATACGACCGCGGACAGTAGCCGGAGGTCGTCTTGTCGGCGGTGTCCCAGAGGGTCCAAAACAGATAGAACCGGCCGTCGTGGGGGATCATGACCGGCGATTCGGTCTGATAGCTCGCCCGGGCGGGTTGGTAGATGATCACCGGGTCCGTCCAGTTGAGAAAATCCGTCGAGGTGACCAGGCTGATCCCGTTGCCGGCACAGCGCAGCAGATACCAGGTGTCGTCCCAGCGCATGAGATACGGATCGCGGCCGTCGCCTTTGGCCGTGAGCTTGCCCTGGTCGGTCCAGGCCAGCAAATCCTGGGAGGTGGCCCGCCCGAGGTGGGAGCCGATCAGCGAATACTCGTGGCCGATTTTCACCGCCGCGGGTGCCCAGCCGCAGTCGCCGACCGCGAGTTTCGGTAGGTCGCGCCATGCTTGAAACGTGCAGGCCTGGGCGAACGAGCCTTCCGGGGCGACGGCGTGGAAGCACAGGCCCTCGCCGCCATGACCGTTGTCGCCGGCCGTCCACGGTTTGGTGATGCCAAAACAATGCCAACGGTTGTCGGCTCCCTTGATGAACGTGTGATCATTGGTCCGCCAGTCCGGATAGCGCGCGCCTTGCGTGTAGGTGATGTGGCCGTCCGACGTGCTAACCGTCGGCAGCGTGTAGACATCCGCCTCTGGCTTGTAGATGTTCACAAACGGCCCCGCCACTCGCGGAAGACGCGCCAGACGCGGCGGCGCGTCCGCCGCCCGGGCCAGGCGCGGGATGCCGGCGGCCGTTGCCGCAACCAGTGAGCCTTTGAGCAACTGACGTCTTGATAGATGGGACATGTGGCAAGGGAATTCAAGGAGCGCGGGCTTCAGCCCGCATCCACGCATTTACGCAATCCTCAGCCTTTTCTTTCACTGGGAGGGGACCGCCTGCCCGAATCCAAGGCTTTCCAAACCGGCCCACAGGGGTAAGGCTGCGGAATTCCCATCATGCCCGACTTCACTGCCATCGACCGCGAGGATTTCCGCAATTTGCTGCTGGAAATCGGCCGGACCCGGATGCCGTTCGGCAAATATGGGATCCAGGCGTATCCGCCGGGCGGCGTGCCGATCATGGATCTGCCCGACGAATACCTCGGCTGGTTCAAGGAGCGCGGCTTCCCCAAAGGCCGCCTCGGCCAACTCATGGCCGAGGTCCTCGCGATCAAGTCCACCGGCATGGATCACGTCTTCGATCCGCTGCGCCGCGCCAGCGGCGGGCGCTTCCGCCTCCTCACCCCGCGCCGCACCACCTTTGATTTCGAGTGATGACAGAGAACAGATGACCCTAGAAAGAAAATTCAAACCGCAGATGGACGCTGATGAACATTGGTTTTAAGAGGTTTGAGCGGAATTCCAATCTAACCCTGTAGATGAGATATTATATAGACACAACTCTTTGATTATCTGCGTTAATCCGCGTCCATCTGCGGTTCTATTTTCCTCTTTAGGATGACTGAGCACCGCACGCTCTCTGTCCTTTGCAATCAGGCGACGTCGATCTTCAAACTCGGGTCGGTCTCACAACATGAGCGAGGAAGTTAGCGAAGGTAAAAAAGCCTTCCCCGAAAAAGACCGCCCGGTTTCCGCGCGTGCTGAGAGGCAGCGGCGCCCGCGCTTTCAACAAAGAGGGCTAGGTATTGTGGGATGCTTCGGCCATGAAATGGTTTCGCGCCCGATCTAAAGCCGCAATTGGATCCTCACCGCGAGAGTGAAGATGATGCAGCAAGTCTGTCAATAGATCGACGGCAGATGCCGATTCATCGTAATCAAGGCCTCTCTCATGGGTAAAGTGAAGCATTGCATTCCGGGCGGAATCAGCCCTCAGGCCATTGGTCAAATCCGGGTCCAAATAGCCATCAGTTGCGACCACGCGCGACGGATCATGTGGGAGTAGTGGCATATTGCTATGGTTGCTAGAAACTGGGTTCAGGCTGATATGCGTGCGTGCCATGTGACCATCGATTGTACCCGTTCACGCTTGACGAGTTCTATGCCTTTTTGAACTGGATTCTGAAAAATCGACAGGATTGGACTTTCGATGAAATTGCTTACCACACAGAGAAAATACCTGTTCTGTAGATATTTCGCGACCCGATATTCCTTGCTCGTCATCATGATATCTCCCGTGGCATTGGCCATTCCTTTGACTTCGACCGCAAGAAACGGTTCAGAATTGGCAGACATGACTCGAAAATCGAATCCACATCCGAAACGAGTGACGTTCGTCAATGTATGGTCGGCAAACTCTGCCAGCTTGGGGAATGCCGACTCAAAGAAACCCTCTGCGGCCGCGCCTGTAATCAAACGCCTTGAGAAGCTCTCGTTTGCGAGGTTGTCATCGTCGAGCATGGCGATTTCTTCCATGCCATCGGGTAGCGGCAGGGCCGAGGGTAGCAGCAAAGGCGTCAATAAGTGGTAGAATTCGACCAAGGGAATTTGGCCAAAGCGCTCGAAAGCCTTGCGACAGTGATCGCGAAGCGGACGTTTATGCCAACCTTTTCTACTGTTAGGAAAGAGCGGGTCGAATTCCTGCATGTAGTTTTTGATTGAGGCCGGCTTTCCTGCCAAGGCATACCCCATCGCGTTGAAAGCCTCTGAAAAACTGGCAAACCCCAAATGCAGCAGACCCTCCCGATCAAACTTTGAAAGGAACATGCCTGCCAGCATCAGGCGATCACGTTGAGGAATGGCTTTCATTCGATGGCAAATTCGCTCCTTTTCAGGCAGATGTCGTTCGACCAGACAGGCACGCAAGCGTGCTTGGCACCCTGGGTGACAAGGCCGCTGCCAGCAAAGAAATCGACGAAGGTTGGAAGGTGCGAATTCAGGAGTTCTTTTGAACAGTTTTTAGGTGGGTTGTCAATCAGGAAGTGCTGGGATGGTATCCGAGAGTTTAAATGCCGTCTGGCGCGGTGAAAGCTGCCCGTTCGCTTCGCGCTCGTCCAGTCTCTTCATCACCGAGGGTCAACCCACGCCTGCTCTCATACATGAGCGAGGAAGGCCAGCGGCGGGCGCTTCCGCCTCCACACCGCGCGCCGCACCACCTTTGATTTCGAGTGAGCGGCGGTGCCTTTCATCTCGACCCG
>JBAXBG010000057.1:0-18134 GCA_037142115.1 Verrucomicrobiota bacterium
GAGTGGTACACCCGGAGGAACTCGAATCCCCAACCTTCTGATTCGTAGTCAGACGCTCTATCCAATTGAGCTACGGGTGCGTTGCGCAAGGCGCGGGCGGCAAAAAGCCTGATTTGGGCGCGGCTGTCAAGAATATCAGGAGGATGGGTGAAAAAAGCCACCGGGATGATGCTAGCAGCTTCAGCGCAGGGCGCCATGCCCGGGCGGGTTTGCGGGCAATGATTTGGCCTGATCGGCCACCACGCTGGCGGGGGCCATGGGCGCGCGGATTTGAGTTTGGAGCGCAGGGCGGGGCGTTCCGGTCGGGGGCCGTGGCATCGCGGCAGCCCACAGACATCGCACGCCTTTGCAAGGACTCCGCAAATCCAAAAATCTTAGAGGAATCGAAGGAAACTCACTTGACAGGGTTGCGCGGCGGATGATTGCTTCCGGCAAGCCAACGTTATGTTGTCAAAGCCCACTCTAGCCACTGCGGTTTGCGCAGCTTCCATTCTTCTTGTCACGCTAGTCACCCCTGCGGGTGCCCAGGCACCGCCTGCTGCGCCGACGCCACCCGCCAAGCCCGCGGCACCGCCAGGCGCGCCAGCGGCCCCGGCCGCGCCGCCGGTGCAGCTGTCGCTGGCGGCGCAGAACCGCTTGTTGGAGGATGCGGAGAAGGCGTTCACGACCAAGGAATACGCCACCGCGGTGGCCAAACTGCACGAGTTGCTCACCGTGTTGGGGCCGGCAAAAAAAGACCCCGCCCTGGAAATCCTGTATTTCAACGTGGGTCTCGGAAATCTGCTAGGCAACGAGAATACCGCCGCCGAGGCGGCCTTCACCGAGTGCATCAAGCGCTATCCGAAAGGCGAATACACCTCGCGGTGTCATCTGGGAGTCGGCAGTGCCTGCATCGCCCAGGGGACGCCGGAGAAGAAGCAGCAGGCCATCGAGGCGCTCAAGACCGCCGCGATGGACCCCAAATACCGCTCCGAGGCGGGCCTGCGACTCGGCCAGGTCTATACCGAGCTGGGCAAACATGATGAGGCGTTGGTGGTGTTCCGCAGCCTGATGGGCTCGGATGTCCGCACTCCGCAACAGACGACGGCCGCCGTCGAGGCCATCGGCCTGCTCGCCGACACCGGCAAACTTGACGATCTGTCCGTGTATTTGGACGGGCTATCGCGCCAATCCGGGGTGCGCGACGCGCTGGCTTGGTTCGCCAACCAGATCATTGCGCGCGGCGACGAGTTGGTGGCCGCCAAGTCGTACGATACCGCGCTCATCATCTATCGGGCGGTGCCGCCGCGCAGTCAGATTGTGGAAACCCAGTCCAGCGCGCTGGAGTCGATGCGCCGGGACCAGAAGCTGCTTGAAGCCACCGTGGCCTCGGAGCAGAACAAGCCGATCGACAAGCATTCGAGTGCGGCGGGGCTGCTGGCAGGGCTGAAACCGGCCATCGAGCTGGCCACCACCGCCCTCAAGGCGGTCGAGGACAAAGCGGATTTGGACGCCGCGCTGTTGATGCGCCGGGGTCGCTGTCTGTTCTTTTTGGATCGGTCGGAGGAGGCGCTGGTGTGTTTCCGGGTGATCCGCACCAAATACGCGGCGACGTCCGACGCGGAATTCGCCGCCTACGCCGAGATCGTGATCCTCAACAAGCTGCAGAACCTCCCCGAGATCAAGGAGAAGGGTGAGTCGTTCATGCGCAAATATCCCAAGTCCGAGAATTTGGAGAAAGTCGCCACCCTGACCGGCGAGGTGATCGCGTCCAGCGGCGACTGGAAGGAAGTCGGGGCGTTTTACCGCGGTCTCGAAACCCAGTTTCCCCATTCCGAGAGCTTGGAACGCTACGTCTTCTTCCAAGGACTGGCGTTCTTCATGGAGCGCAACTTCAAGGAATCCTCGCCGATTTTTGTCCGCTTCCTCAAGGACTTTCCGAACAGCGAGCTGGTCGAGAAGGCGCTCTACTACACCGCCATGTCGAATTTCATGACCGGCAAGTATAAGGAAACGCTGGCCTCGTGTAAGGATTATCTCAGCAAGTTCCCCGACGGCCAATACGCCGGCGACATGCGCTACCGGCTGTCGTTCATCGACTTCAATGACAAGGATGAGGACCAGAGCGCCAAGATCATCCGCGAACTGGGGGCCTTCCTGAGCGAGCACCCCGACGATTCCGCCAACGGGTCGATGCTCTGCCTGTTAGCCGACACCTACAAGAAGAAGAAGCTCAACGAGCAGGGCGACCAGAACGCCAAAGCCAAGGAAGCGCTGGCCAACGAGGACGGGGCCCTGGCCGCCTACAAGAAGGCGGTGCTGACGGCCAGCCCGGATGATGTGATGCAATACGCGCTGGATTCCGCCACCGCCATCATGCAGAAACGGCAGGCGTGGTCGGAGATCGCGGCGATGCACGCCGAGTTCATGAAGAGCCGGCCGGACAGTCCGCTGGCGCTGATCTCCGCCTCGTGGGTGGCGCGGATGTACACCCGCGAGGGCAAGGGTGCCGAAGCCGCGGCGATGTTAGCGACCGCGATGGGCGACCGCTTCGCCAATCCGGCCAGCGACCAGGTGGAATTCCTGATCGACGAGCTGGTCAAAACCCTGGTGCCCAAAAAGAAGGCCAAGGACGTTGATATCGACGCGGTTGACAAACAACTGGTGGCGGTCCTCACCAAGATTTCAGCCGGCAAGGAAAACGCGACCACCTCCGCGCGGACCTACTTCGCCCGCGCCCGCCTCGCCCAGTTGCTCAAGCGCAACGACCGTTCCAATCTTTATCTGAAGGGGATTGCCACCACCAACGCCAAGGATCCGACCGGCCTCAGCCCCGCGCTGTTATCGGTGAGCGGCGACATCCTGATCAACACCGGGGATCTGGATGGTGCCGAGGTCATGTTCAAGCGGCTGTGCGACCGCTATCATGATTCGACGTTTTCCGACGCCGGCCCGGTCGGCCTCGGCTTCGTCGCCCTCGCCCGCAAGCAATACGAGGTGGCGCTCAAGATTTTTGACGACGCCCTGGATAACAACACCGGGATGTCCAAGTTCAAGGAAACCACCCTCGGCAAATTGGAGTCCCTGGTCGAACTCAACCGCCTCGAGCCGGCCGAGAAGCTCGCGCTCCAGATTGTCGGAGACAAGATGTTCCGTGGCGAGACCGCCGGCAAGGCCTACCTGCTGTTAGCGCAGGTCTACCGCAAGCAGGCCGCCAAGGCGACCGGTGCTGACGGCGTGGAATTCCTCAAGAAGGCCTACGCATACTATCAGCGGGTTTACATCGCCTATCAGGCGCAACCCGAGATCTGCGCGGAAGCGTATTGGGAGGCCTACGAAACCGCCAAGAAGATGGGCGAGTCAGACCTCGCCAACGAAAACCTCAAGGCGCTCAGCATTCACCCCAAACTCAAGAACACCCTGTTGGCGAAGAAGGCTGCGGGGCTGGTCAAATAATCCCCGACCATGGCGCATTCCCATTCCATTTCCCGTTCCGTCCGGCTGGCATGCCTGCTTGCCGCTTCGTCGATGGCCTTGTCTGTGGCGGATAATGTCCCGCAGGTGGTGTTCCAGGGGGGGCGCACGATTCCGCTGAGCGCGCTCGCGCTGCAGGGCGACAAACTGGTGGTGAAAACCGCGGGCGATGGCTACTTGGTCGGACAAATTTTCCCGCTGCAATCGGCGGATCACGTCTATGGCGACAAGCCGCCCGGATTGAATCAAGGGGTCGCCCTGCTGCTCATGGGCCAGACCAAGGAGGCTCAGAAACTGCTCGAGCCGATCGTGGCCGAGCACCGGGCCTCGGCGAAAATTTCCGGCACGTTGTGGCTGGAAGCCGCGCGGGCGCTGCTGGTGGCCTGCGCCGTCAATGGTGATGCCGGGGTTTGCGCCGCTCTGGGCAAGGAGATTTCAGATGCCACCCCCGCGCAAGGCATCGATTCCTTCGTCACGCTGGGCAAAGCCTTGCTTCTGCCAGCCTCGGTCAAGGCGGAAGACCGCCTGGTCGCGCTGCGCGATCTCACCATCGACACGCTGCCGGCGGATGTGCGGGCCTACGCGTGCTATTTCTGCGGCAACCTGTGCAAGCAGGAAAAGCGCAATCCGGAGGCCTTGGAGGCTTACCTCACGATCCCGTGCGTGGTGCCCACCGGCGGCATGGTGCTCAATGCCGCCGCCGAGATCCAGGCGGCGGAATTGATCAACGCGCTCGGGCGGCGCGACGAAGCCAAGGAATTGCTCAACGGGCGGCGCGACCAAGCCATGGTATTGCTCAATACCGCGATCCGTGACGCCCCCGGCACGATTCTCGTGGATGAAGCCCACAAGCGCCTTGATAGTCTCAAATAACCGCGTATCTCTGTTCCTAACCACCGCCACGACCACACCATGAAAAAAACCATCCATACGGCTGCCATGGCCGCGTATCTGTTTCTTCCGACGATCGCTTTCGCGGCCGAGGCCGCCGCTGGCGCTGCGCCCAAAGTGATCAAAAAAACCTTCATCCAGGTCCTTCAAGAAGGTGGCTGGTGCATGTATCCCATCGGGGTGTTCTCGATTGCCACGGTGTGGCTGGCCCTTGACATCTGGTTCCGCACCAACAGCAAGAAAATGACCCCGGACGCGGACGTGCAGGGTGCCCGCGAAGCGTTCCTGGCAGGCGATTATGTCGGGGCCTATCAAGCGATGAAGGCCGCCACCAGTCCGTTCGCGCAGGTGGTGCAGTCGGCGCTGGGCTCGGTTGGTTACGGCAAGGATGCCACCGAGGAAGCGCTGTTGTCGGGAGTGGACAAGATCAACTCGACGCTCCAGACCCGGATCAACTATTTGTCGGTTATCGGGGTTTGCTCGCCGATGGTCGGGCTGCTGGGTACGGTTTCCGGGATGCGCGGTGCGTTCGCCAGCCTCGGATCCACCGGCATTGGTGACACCGGCGCGCTGGCCGGCCACATCGGCGAGGTGCTCATCGCCACCGCCTCCGGTCTGTTCATCGCCATTCCCGCGTTCATGGGTTTCTATTTCCTGCGCAACAAGCTTCAGGGCGGGATCCATCACCTGCAGGAAGAGGCGGAAAGCCTGTTCCGCAACGCGCCCTACGAATACCTCAAGGATGCCGACGTCGGCCAGGAAGAAACCTACGCCGCTCTGCCCAACTGGATCACCGGAACCGCCGAAGCCGCGGAAGCCGCCCCTGCCCAAGCCTGATCGGCCGGGCGCACCCACCTTTTAACCCTACACCTTTAAATCCATGGCCAGCGGCGGAGGAGGAACGGAAAGCGGCGAACCGGAGTTTCAGATCGCTCCGATGATCGACGTGTTGCTCGTCTTGCTCATTTTCTTCATGAGCATCACGACCGCCGAAATTTTGAAGGTGGACCAGAACATCGTGCTGCCGGTCTCACCCAATGCCAAGAAGCGCGATCCCG
This sequence comes from Verrucomicrobiota bacterium, assembly GCA_037142115.1. Lineage (GTDB taxonomy): Bacteria > Verrucomicrobiota > Verrucomicrobiia > Verrucomicrobiales > Akkermansiaceae > Luteolibacter. The sequence goes on from JBAXBG010000057.1 coordinate 5,403, forward strand.
AAATGACCAAACACGAGATCGCCATCAACGTGGCCTGGGACGTTGCGCTGGGCAAAGCGCATGTCAAAGTCGATGACCACGTCTATGACAATCTGTCGGATCTGGTGCCGCGATTCACCGATCGCCGCACCAAGGACGAGAAGGTGCGCGCCGTGATCCGCGGCGACCGTCTCCTGCCGGCCGTCGAGATCCAGAAGGTCTTGAACTCGGTGGCTGAAAGTGGCATCTCCGACATCTCGTTTGCGGCCTCCAATAAGTAATCCCCGATGAGCAAACGCAACAAACACAAGCAAAGCGCCGAGGTCAATTTGGGCTTCCAGATCGCGCCGATGGTTGACGTCGTGTTCGTCATCATGCTGTTTTTCATGGTGTTGGCGGGTGCGGTCAAAGTGGAGAACGCCCACAATACCAAACTGCCAGGCACGGTCGAAACCGCCGAGGCCACCGTGACCCCGGATGAAATCGCCATCCGCATCGAGGATGACGGCCAGGTCTATCTCAACGAAGATCCGCTCGACACCACCGACATCACGTCCGAGCAGGGCAAGTTGCTGCCCGAGTTGGCCGGCAATCTCAACCAGCTGCGCGAAAGCAGCGAGGCGGCCAAGGCCGAGGTGCTGGTGACCATCTACGCCAACGAACAAGCCAAATACGAGCGGGTGGTGGATGTGCTCGACGCGCTGTCCCGCGCGAAAATCGCCAATGTCACTTTCCAGGCCGTATCACCCGAGTAGTGGCGGCCCCCAATCTAACTAATCCTTCCATGGACGACGCGCACAATCATGAACATCCGGAGGGGCACGTAGCGCCCAAGAAACGCCGCTTCGGGATTTGGTCGAAAATGGGCGGTAGTGCCCTGGCTTTCGCTGTCCTGATTCATGTGGTCATCCTGCTCATCGGGGCGGTCTGGATTTTCCAAGTCACCCGCATCCCCGAAAAGAAAATCGATTTCCTGCCCGGTGGCGGTGGCGGCGGCGACCGCAGCGCGCAAAAGATCCAGCAAAAGAAGCGGGCCCAAATCACCCCGTCGACCAACGTCAAACGGGTCTTTGCCGAAGGTGCCAAATCGCAGTATTCGATTCCCGATCCGGGCGACTCGTTCGGCCAGATGTCGGCCCTGAGCGCGCTGACCGGCGGCGGCATGGCCGGCGGTCTGGAAGGCGCGGGCAAGAAGGGTTTTGGTGCCGAGGGCATCGGCAACGGCAGCAACATCAAGCTGTTCGGGTTGATCCCCGAAACCATGGGCAAGCGCTGTTCCAAGGACGACCGCCTCCAGCGCCTCAAGGAAAACGGCGGCACCCCCGCGTGTGAGGAAGCCGTGGTCAAGGGTCTGCGCTGGCTCAAGGCCAATCAGGCCGCCGATGGCTCCTGGGGTAGCCAAAAGGCCGCCATGACCGGCTTGGCGCTGCTGGCGTATTTTGGCCACTGCGAAACCCCGGCCTCCGAGGAGTTCGGCGACACCGTCCAGCGCGGCATCGTCTATCTGGTGAACCTCGGGATGAAAAACAACGGCAAGATGGCCTCGAATTTCACCGTGGTTTCCTGGTCCTACGAGCACGGCATCGCCACTTACGCCCTGGCCGAGGCCTACACCTTCTGCAAGGAACTCAAGCATGAGGTGCCCAACCTGCGCGAAGTTACCGAAAAGGCCGGCCAGTTCATCATCGACAACCAAAACGACAATGGCGGTTGGGCCTATGCTTATGTGAAGAAGAAAACGGGCCACACCGACGTTTCAGTGGTGGGCTGGCAAATCCAGTCGCTCAAGGCGTGCAGCCACACTGGGATCACCTATCGCGGCATGCTTCCTTGCATCGCCAAGGGCCTCAAGTATCTGGGCACCTGCCAGAACGCCAGCGGCGGCTTCGGCTATTCCGGCCCGAACCCGGGTGGCACCGGTGAATATTTCACCCTCACCGGGGTGGGCATGCTCTGCAACCAGATGTGGGGCCGGGGCGGGGCGGAAGTGCACAAGGCCGCCAAATACGTTCTCGCCAACTCCAAGTTGGAATACAACACCCGTTTCTGCGACCTCTACGGCCACTATTACGAGTCCCAAGCCATGATGCAGCGCGGCGGCGATCAGTGGAAGCAATACAACAACATGTTCCGCGACCAGTTGCTCAACAACCAGGACACTGACGGCTCCTGGAAAGTCTGCGGTGGCGGGGCCAAGGATATTCGGGCCGTCGCATCGTCCTACGTGGGCGACAAGGTCTACCGCACCTGTCTGTGCACCCTGATGATGGAGGTCTATTACCGCTTCCTGAGCACCGGTGGTGGCAGCATGAAGGAACGCTCCGGGATCTGAGGCCCTCTTCACTAAGGGACAGGTTGGCGATGCGTTTGCTGCTCTCATCGGCCCGAGCCGCCAGGTCGCCTCACCTTCACGGTGAGCGATGGCTCCCGGTGAAATATTCCGGGTTGGGCGGTCGTATCAATCCGGCCATTGCCCGTGCTTGCGTTGGGCCGCAAGCTGACTAGTATCCCACCCACGTTCATGAAGTGCCGCCATTTTTCCGCTGTGGGGTTTATGCTATCCGCCTCCGTGGCCTCCGCCGCCGTCGCCACCGCGGCGGCAGGTGCCGAGCCCGTTTCCAAGCAAATCAATTTCCTGGAGGTGCTCGCCAAGGGCGGGCTGATGATCTTTCCGCTGGGCCTGATGTCGGTCGTCATGGTGATCCTGATCTTCCTGTTCCTGCTGACCATCCGCCGCAATGTGATCGTCAGCGACCGGTTCATGAATGCCGCGGAGGCGATGATCCGCAAACGCGACTACCTCGGACTGATCGCCTACAGCCAGCGCCGCAACGAGTGCATGGCGCGCATCACCCAGAAAACCATCGAGTTTCTGGCCGGAAATCCCTCGATCCCGTTTGAGAACGTCCGCGAGGCCGCCCAGACCGAAGGCTCCCGCCAGGCCAGCCTGCTCACCTCGCGCATCACCTACCTGGCCGACATCGGTTCGCTCGCGCCGATGATCGGGCTGTTAGGCACGGTGATCGGCATGATCAAGGCGTTCATCGAGATTTCCACCGGCGAAGTCCAGGGGGTCCGGCAGATGGGACTGGCCCAAGGGGTGTCCGAGGCCCTGATCGCCACCGCCTGCGGCCTGGCCGTGAGCATCGTGGCGCTGACGTTTTATTCGTTCTTCCGCGGCCGGGTTCAAAAATACATCGGCGAGCTGGAGGCCGCCGCCACCCACCTGGTGGCCGTGCTGCACGGCCAATTGGAACGGCAGGGCCTGCAGGTCCCGTCCGCGCCGGCCGAGCGGACTCGCGACGATTACGGGATGCCCGTCCCGTTGCACCTGGGCGCGGAGCGCGCGGATATTCAAGGGATCTAACCCCGCAGCCAGATGAAATTCGCCAGCCGTCAAGCGCCGCCCGTTGCCATGCAGTTGGCACCGATGATCGACATCCTGCTGCTGCTGCTGAGCTTCTTCATCATCAGCTGGCAGTTCAGCCGCTCCGAAACCGAACTCAACGTCTCGGTGCCCACCGCCCAGGAAGGCGCCGAACCCGACCGCCAGCGCGGCGAAATCATCATCAACGTGCTGCCTGATGGCACGATCCGCGTCGAGGGCGTCACCGTCGATTTGCCCCAACTCCACAGCAAGCTGGCCGCGATCTCGCGCCAATTCAAAAACCAGCCGGTGCGCATCCGGGGCGACGGCTCGGTCGCCTATCAACGCATCGTCGAAGTCATCGACACCTGCCAGAAGGCGGGGATCTGGAATATCTCCTTCGCCACCCAGCATCCCGCTCCCGCCAAGTGATCCGCCTGGCTCCCAACGCTCCACCCATCTTGAAACGCCTGTTCGCCTGCCTGCTCCTTGCCTGCTCCGCTGCCGCCCAGACGCCGCGGGCCGAGGTGGTGAACCCGGCGCTCGCTCCCGACGCCACCAATGACTTTTTCCTGCGCGGCAAGAACCTCTACGACGCCGCCCAGGCCAGCACCGATCTGGCCAACCGCCTCGACTACTATCAGCGCGCGGCGCAGATCTTCGCCGAATACCTGACCTCGTTCCCCAACCACCCGAACGCCGAACTGGTGTGGTGGTACCTGGGCAACAGCTACTATCAGGCCGGCCAGATCGATGATGGCAAGCGCTGCTTCAGCACCTTGTTGAACCGTTACGGCAAGGGCAAGTGGGCCGCCGCCGCCGCCTACACCCTCGCCGCCGACCACTACAACAAGGCCGAATACGCCTTCGCCGCGCCGATGTTCGAGCGCTATGCCGCCAACGCCTCAAAACCCGAGGAACGCCCGCGCGGACTGTTCTTCGCCGGCAATTGCTACCGCCTCCTCGGCCGCGACCGCGAGGCCGTCGGCTCGTTCAAAAAAGTCATCGACGACCCGGCCGGCGGCTTGTTCGCCCCGCAAGCCAAGGTCGCCCTCGGCCATCTGGCGGTCAGCGCGGGCAAGCTGCCCGAGGCCCTCGCCCAGTTCGAGGAAGTGGTCGCCACCCCCGCCGCCGCCAAAGTCCGCGGCGAGGCGGCACTGCACGCCGCGCTCACCGCCACCAAGCTCGACCAGACCGAGCTCTCGGACCGCTATCTCAATTTGATTCTGCGCACCCCGGGGATGGAGGATTTCCGAGCCGACGCCCAGTGCGCGCTGATGGGCAACCTGTTCGCCAACAAGGACTACAAGCAGGTCATCGCGGTGTTCCGCGCCAGCCCGCTCAAAGCCGAGGGCACCACCGGCGCCGCGCGCCTGATGTTCGCCGCCCGCGCCTTCATGCGCCTCCAGCAACCCGCCGAGGCCCTCGGCTTGTTCCGCGAGGTCGAACAACTCGTCAAACCCGAGACCGACCTCGCCTTCCACGCCTCCTACTACCGCCTGCTGTGCTTCTTCCAAATCGAAGGCCGCCACCTGCCCGACCAGGTGGACGCGTTCCTCCAGCTCTATCAGAAGTCCCGGCCCGCGGATTCCCGGATCCACACCGCCCTGATGATGAAGGCGGAAACCCTCCTGTCCAACAAGGAGGTCGCCGCCGCCGCCAAGATTTACAACCAGATCGACGCCCGCGCGGTGGGCGAGAAGAACCGCCCGGGGCTTCTCTATCAGCGCGGCTGGTGCCTGGCCCTCGCCGGTGACCCGCGCGGCGCGATCCGCTCGTTCAGTGACTTCATCACCCGTTATCCGGATGACTCGCGGGGGCCCTCGGCCTATGGCCAGCGCGCCAAAGCCTATGCCGCGAGCGATGAGCCGCAGAAGGCCATTGCCGATTTCGATCATCTCACCGCCCCGGGCGCGCCCGCCGATCTCGCGTCCTTCGCCTGGCTCGAATCCGCGCGCCTGCGCCGCGCTGAAAGCAACATCCCCGACATGATCGCCCGCTATCAGGGGCTGCTGCAAAACGTCGCCAATCTCAGCGACAACCTGCAGGCCGAGGCCAACTACTGGATCGGATGGGGGTTGGTCAAAACCAACGCCGCCAAGGACGCCATCGCCTATCTCGACGCGGCCCGCGCCCTGCGCCCGGATGCCTACCGCAAGCATGCCGGCATCCTGCTCGCCCTCGGCTACTTCGCCTCGCAGGATGCCACCAAACTGGCCGCGGAAATCAACCTCGCCATCGACGGCAAATACGCCGCCGACATCCCCGAACAAATCCTCCAATGGGCCGGCCTGCAGGCGTTCAATTCCGGCGACTGTCCGTTGACGGTGAAATGCCTCACCCTCATCGCCAGCCCCGACGAGCCCCGCGCCACCCCCAAGGAAGTCTGGCGCTACCTCGCCAAAGCCCGCCTCGAGACCGCCGACGCCGCCGGTGCCCTCACCGCCGCCACCAACGTCCTGGCGGTCGAGGACAACCCGGCCTGGAAAGCCGATGGCATGCTCGACCTCGGGCGGGCGCTGTTAGCCCTCGACCGTCCCGCGGAATCGCGCAAGGCGGCCGATGACGCGCTCGCCCTGCGCCCCCAGGGCCGCACCAGCGCCGGCCTGCGCATCCTGCTGGGCAACCTCGACCTCAAGGCCAACGATCCCAAGAAGGCCGCCGCCCAGTATCTGATTGTCGTCAAGTTCCACGAGGACAAGGACCTCAAACCGCTCGCCCTCTCCAAACTCGTCACCGCCCTCGACCAACAGGGCGACAAAACCGAGGCCGACCAATACCGCCAGCAACTCAAAACCGAGTTCCCGGAGTGGAAAGCCCCCTGACCCGCGCTCAGGGCGCTGAAGGCTACCGCAACCTTGCTGATCCGTGGCTGCCGCGTCCCGCGGCAGTCCGTGATGGCGGCGTCGCGCCGCTAGATGCGGTCATCTGCCGATGAGCGCGGACATTCGGTCCGCCGGCCAGGTCAGGGCCAATCGGCGCTGACGCAATCCCGAGCCGTTCGCGCCCCCTCATTCGAGGTCCCGGCTTGCGCGGCGGGTCAATCCGGGGCATGTCAACGCCATGCCCATCGTGCTTGCCTCCGCCTCGCCCCGCCGCCGTGACTTGCTGGCGCGGGCCGGGGTGGTGTTCGAGGTGATCGTGTCGCCGGCGGAGGAGATCCACGATCCGGCGATGGAGCCCGCGGCGTTGTGCCAATGGAATGCCACGCTCAAGGCGGCGGCGGTGGCGGCGTTGCGCCCGGATGCCACGGTGATCGGTTCGGACACGCTGGTGTTTCTCGATGGCGAACCGCTGGGCAAACCGGCGGACCTGGCGGAGGCGCACCGCATGCTGCGCCGCTTGTCGGGGCGCACCCACCAGGTCTGCACCGGGGTCTGCCTGATTTTCCCCGGTGGCAGCCACAAGGTGTTTCACGATATTTCCGAGGTGACTTTCCGGATGCTAGACGATGCCGCCATTCACGCGTATTTCGCCCTGGTCGATCCGCTCGACAAGGCGGGTGCCTACGGCATCCAGGAACACGGCGAACGCATCATCGGCGGCATCCGCGGCTGCGCCGACAACGTGATGGGACTGCCCGTGGCGCAGGTGGTCGCGGCCTTGCGGGAGGAATCGGATTGCCGAGCGCCCCTCCATCGGTGAACAATCGGTTATGGAGACACCGCGCCGGTATCCGCTCATTTTCAATCCTCAGGCCCGCAGCCAGAAGAGCGATCGTGTGCGCCGGTTTCTGCTCGAGCACGCCCACCGCTTCGCCGTCCATCCGACTCACCACGCCGGCGAGGCCCGCGAGCTGGCGGCCCGCTTCGCCGCCCGCGGCGAGCCGGTGGTCATCGCCGCCGGCGGCGACGGCACACTCAACGAGGTGGTCAACGGCCTCGCCGGATCCACCACCGCGCTGGGGATTCTGCCCGTCGGCACCATGAATGTCTTCGCCCGCGAGCTGGCGATCCCGGCCGGTTCGTTAGAGCGGGCGTTCGCCGTCATCGAGCGCGGCACGGTGCGCGAGGTCGACCTGTTCGAGGCCAACGGCGCGCCGTTCGTGCAGATGGCCGGCGTCGGCTTCGACGCCCAGGTCATCGAGCAGACCAGCTGGCAATCCAAGAAGCGGCTGGGCCCGCTGGCCTATCTGCTAGCCGCGGTGCAGGTGCTCGGCGAGCGCCCGCCGACGCTGGAGGTGGTGTGCGCCGACGGCCGCCGCGAGATGGGCGTGGCCGTCATCACCGGCAACGGCTCGCTCTATGGCGGCCCGTTCAAGTTTTTCCGCCACGCCGACAACCGCGATTCCAAGCTCGAGGTGCTCGTTTACAAGGAGGCGGGGTATCGACTGGTGCTCGATTCGCTGCGCGGGCTGGCCTGCGGCGGCATCGACCTGTTGGACTCGACGACGTATTTCCAGACCGAAGCGCTCACGGTCACGGGCGACCGCGAGGTGCCCGTGGAAGTGGATGGTGAGTGGCTCGGGCGGTTCACGCAGGTCCGCTTCGCGGAAACCGCGCACCGCCTGCGCGTGATCGCGCCCGCACTGCCGCCAGCCGACAGCCCCGCCGGATCGTTGCGCTCGTTGTGGCCATGGCGGCGGTCCCGGCCAGAACCTCCGACCACCCGCGTGCCGTGAAACCCGCCGTCCGATCCAACTGGCGGCGCGCCCTGAAGTGGTTGAGCCTGGCGGTGTTGGCGCTGGCGCTGGGCCTGGCGGCGGTGGTGGTCTATGCCAACGTCACCGCAATCTGGTCGGCGCGCGGCCGGATCTTCTCCCAGGTGGGCAACGTGCCCAAGACCAAGGTCGGGCTGGTGTTGGGCACCAGCGCCCGGGCCGGCGGCCGCGAGAACCTGTATTTCCGCTACCGCATCGATGCCGCCGTCGAGGTCTGGCAGGCCGGTAAGATCGAAACGCTGATCGTCTCCGGCGACAACAGCTCGCGCTACTACAACGAGCCTAACAAAATGAAGCAGGCGCTCATCGAGCGCGGGATCCCGGCCAACCGGATCGTCTGCGACTTTGCCGGCTTGCGCACCCTCGACTCGGTGGTGCGCGCCAAGGAGATTTTCGGCGCGGACTCGATTTTGTTCATCAGCCAGCGGTTCCAGGACGAGCGCGCGATTTACCTCGCCCAGGCCAATGGCATCCAAGCCTACGGCTTCGCCGCCCGCGACGTCGAAACCCACGACGGCCTCAAAACCAAGCTGCGCGAGGTCGGCGCGCGGGTGAAAATGTGGCTCGACGTGAACTTCCTCAACACCCGCCCGCGCCACCTCGGCAAGAAGCTCCGACTGCCGGAATAGCCGCTTCTGCTCCTGGGTTCCTTCACCCTATAAGGGATAATGAAAAACGGAGTTCCTGCCATTTTAAACCACTGATTGTACTGATTTTTCACTGATTTCACTGAAAGAATTAAAGAATTCAATCGAGGCATCAGTTAACGGGTTCACCTTTTAGGTGGGCGAGATTGGAGTTGTGACTTATTTCCCCATGTAGGTTCACCGTTCGGCGCTCCCTTTTCCGATCCATGGGATTGCTAGCGCTTGAAGAATTCCGAGTAGGAGCCATCCGGGTTTTGCCGGCGCTGCATGTTAGGCGGGGCGAAGATGGCGTTGAGCGTCGCCAGCGGGAGCGTGGTCTTGGGTGAGATCCCGGAGCGCGCGTGGCGCAGCAGGCTGGCGAGCATCTGGCGGGCCACCGGGCTGGACTGCTTGTGGAGCAGGTCCAGCGAGCAGGCGAGCAGGGTGCCCGGTCCCACCCTGGCCTCGAACAGGTAGCCAAGCTTGTGGTTGCGCTCGACGTTGTCGATGCCCTGCACGATCGGCCGATAGGCGGCGGGGGTTCCATCCAGCACCAACGCCCGGCTGCCCGTCACCAGATCCCACCATTGCCAGTCGCTGTGGGTGTCGCTGGGAAAGTCCGCCAGCGCCGGATGGCCGGAATCGATGAGCAGCCCCAGCGTGCCGGGAGCCACGGGTTTTTTGCCGCCCTCGCAGATGCTGCGGAACATCGGATAACTCCAGAAATCCGGCGCGAAGCAGCCGTCCACGCCGGGCAGCGAGGCCACGGGCGGCAGCAGCACCACCGTCCCGCCCGCCGCCAGCAGTTCCCGGGTGCCGTCGTCCCAGGCCTCGCGGATCGCGACCGCCGGCGGCGCGCTGGTGTCCGCCACGTCCGGATAGACCCACAGCGGGTAATCGTTCTGATAGGGCGTGCCGCCCAGCTTGAGCCGCAGGTTGTATCGCGCCGGGACCGGCAGGTCCGCCAGCGGAAGGGTTAGGACGGCGGCCGGGACCAGCCCGCCCTGCGGGTAGTCGCGCGGCGGCAGCGTGCCCTGGCGCAGCGTCCGGCCGCGGGCATCGTCTAACGTCCAGGTCACCGCCCGTGCCGGGAGTGGGTCGGGTCCATATTGGGCCACCTCGATTTGCGCGGTGAAGGTTTGCGAGGCGGTCCAGGTGTAGCTGTCCATGCGCGCCAGAGGCACCACCGGCCCGCAGAACCGTCGCCAGGCCTCGGCGGTGATCAAGCCTTTGCTGTCCATGAAGGCGTTGAGGATGCCCACCAGTGCGGTGCCTTGGCCGGGGTAATCCTGCAGGTCCAGCAGTTGGAAGCCGCCAAACCCCGGCGTGCGCAGGCTGGTCTCGATCTCCTCGCGGTAACACCTCACCACCAGCGCGCCCGAGGCCGCCACCATCGCGTCGGCCTGGTCGAGCATGCCCGCCGCGTCCACGCGCTTGCGGAACGTCTGGAAGTTCCATGGCTTTTGCACGCCGGTGTATTTCGGGATCTCGCGGAAATCCGGGAAAACCTCGAACTGGCCGACTTCGTGGCCGATGACCGGCACCGGCACGCCCGCCAGCGCGCCGCGGTAATCGTAGGTGGTGGCCGGGCGCAGCCGCTGGATATGCCCTAACGGCATGTCGGCGTGGGCGAACGAGCCGCGCACCGCGTGCTCCGCGGAATCCTGGAGCGTGCGCGCGGTGGTCCAGTAATCATCGCCCGCCGCCAGCGTCGGCCGGCCGAATTCGTTGTTGGATCCCTGGGCGTAGAGCCGCGTCGGGTCGATCGCGCGCAGCGCGGCCACCGCCTGGGCGCGGGCCTCGCGCCCGGCACCGATCTCGTTACCCAGCGCGAACATGACGAACGAGGGATGGTTGCCGTAGGCGGCCAGGATGCGCTTGCCCTCGGCCAGGCTGTATTCGTCCGCCGCCACGTCGCCGTAGCCGCCGCCGTTGCGGTATAACTCCGGCTGCAGATAGATGCCCACCCGGTCGGCGGCTTGGAAGGCGGCTTGCGGCGGGGTGCACGAGTGAAACCGATAGTGGTTGATCCCGTAGGATTTGGCCGTCGTGAACACCCTCAGCCACTCGGCCAGGTCCATCGCCACATGACCTGTAAACGGAAAGACCAGCGCGTCGTGCTTGCCGCGCAGCATCAGGGTGCGGCCGTTGATGACAAACTGCCCGCCGCGGCTGGTGAACTCCCGCAGCCCGAACTCGTCCCGGACCGTGTCTCGGCAAACTTGGCCGTCGCGCGCTTCGGTGACCAGGTCCGCCTGCAGGCGGTAAAGCGCCGGATGAAACTCGTCCCACAACAACGCGTCCGCTCCCAGCGGCAGGGTGACGCTCACGGTCGAGTCGCCCGGCGGGGCGGTGATGGCTTGGTTGGCGGCGAGCGGGGGGCGGTCCTGCGCCTCGGGCACGTTGAACGGGGTCACGCGCAGGGCGACACTGCCGTGCCGTGCCACGCCGCTGGTGTTGCCGATGGCCAGCGTGATGGTCGCGGATTGCTGTTGGACGTTGGCGACCACCCGGGCCTGCCGGATCCACACCGGATCGTGCGCTGCCAGATGCAAATCGCCTAGCAGCCCGTTCCAGTTGGTCTGGGTGCTGGTGGTGAGCATGTGGCCGCCGACGCCGCCGGGCCGGGTCTTGCTGTCGACGCGCACCGTCAGTCGGTGCGGCCCCGGCACCAGGGCGTGGATTGGATAGACCTGCGCCACTCCCAGCGCGTTGTTCCCGCCCAGGCACTCGCCGTCCAGCCAGGCGGTGGTGGGTTTGCCGCGCTCCAGAAACAATTCCACCGCGCAGCCGCGCCAGGCTGCGGGAACGTCCACCGTCCGTTGATACCACGCGACCCCCTCGTAGGCATACTCGGAGCTGAGCTGTTTCACCGCGTCATTCGCTGCGGTGCGCGGGCCTTTGGCATTCTGCGCGACGGTGCCGGGCAACTCGATGCGCTCCGCCAGCCCGCGCCCGAACCATTGCTCGCCCATGCCGGTATCCTGCGGGTCGAGCGCGAAACCCCACTCGCCCGCCAGGGGCAGGCACCGGGTGGCGGCGTCTAACGATTGCTCGGCAGCCCGCCCGCCGTGGGCGCCCGCCAGCCAGAGAACGGTCGCCAGGATCGCGGCGCTGGGTGATTTCATGCGGATAGAATGCGGGCCAGCCGCGCCGCCGCAAGGCGAATCATGAGGCCCGGCGCAGGTTAGCCGCGCGCCTTCATCCGCTCCGCCACCCGGGCAATGGCGGCAGGGTAGAGCCGGTGTTCCGCGACTTGGATCCGGGCATGCAGCGCCGCCGCCGTGTCGCCCGCCAGAACCGGCACGCGCTCCTGCAAAACGACCGGCCCGGTGTCCATCCCCTCATCGACGAAGTGCACGGTGCAGCCGGTCTCGGCCACGCCCGCGTCGAGCGCTTGTTGCCACGAGGCCAAGCCGGGAAATGCCGGCAGCAGGGCAGGGTGGATGTTGAGGATGCGGTCGGGGAAGGCATCCAGCAGCGGCCGCTTCACCAGCCGCAGAAATCCCGCCAGGCACACCAGCTCCACCCCCGCGGCTAACAGCCGGGCGGCGGTTTCCGCCTGCGCCTCGGCCGGGAATTTCGTCCGGAACCCGCCGCAGTCGATCACTCCGGTGGCGATCCCGCGCTTCTTCGCCCGCTCGAGGATGACCGCATCGGGATGGTCCGAGAGCACCAGCGCGATGCGCGCGTCGAGCGTCCCCGCGTCGATCGCGTCGAGAATCGCCTGCATGTTGGATCCTGATCCTGAACCTAGAACGCCGAGCACCATGCCCTTGGTGTAGGCCACCCACGCGCCCTGCCAAGCGCCAATTTGCGATGGCGCAGAGAGAAGCGAAACGCGGAGGCGCAGTGGTCGCGGAGGAAATCGCTGAGATCGAGCGGAACCAGGGTCCAGCCAACCCGCGAGGCAACATGCCGGGTCGGCTCCTGGTGGACTCCTGAAATCACCTCCGCGTCTCTCTCAGCGACCTCCGCGCCTCCGCGTTTCGCTCAATCTGCCGCCAAGGCGCAACCGATCAACGAATCAATGAACACTTCCATTTGGACTCCTGAAATCACCTCCGCGTCTCTCTCAGCGACCTCCGCGCCTCCGCGTT
>JBAXBG010000058.1:0-17939 GCA_037142115.1 Verrucomicrobiota bacterium
GGGCGGGGGTGGCGCGGGGTTCTCAACCACCGCGGGTGCCGTGAGTGCGTCGTCCGGATAATCCGCCTGAGGGATCGACGATTCGACGGCTTGGCGGATGAGGGCCAATTTCAATTCGTTGGGCGGCGTCAGGAAATTGGCGCTGCGGGTTCCATACCACCAGCCACCGCCGAGCACGGCAATGGCAAGCAACAGGACCCATGGAATCGGCACACGCACGGCCGTCAAATTGGCGCGCGCACCCGCCATCGGAAAGCGTAAACGGCGGATCGACCCCAACAAAAAACGCCCCGCCCGGCGAGCGGGTGGGGCGTTGTAGGAAAAATCCGGGGTTAGCGGGTCGAGTTGGCGGGCTTGACCAGCAGGGCACGCTTGCCGACGCGCTGGCGCAAGTAGTGCAACTTGGCGCGGCGTACCTTGCCACGGTTGACCACTTCGATCTTGGCGATGCGCGGGGTGTGCACCCCGAACACGCGCTCGACACCTTCACCGTAGGAAATTTTGCGCACCGTGAAGGCCGCGTTGATGCCGGCGCCGTGGCGTGCAATGCACAGGCCTTCGAAAATCTGGATGCGTTCCTTGCCGCCTTCCACCACGCGACAATGGACTTTTACGGAGTCTCCCACATTGAATGGGGTGACGTCTGGCTTCAACTGCTCTTGTTCGATTTTATCAATGATGTTCATGAGGTCCTCCTTGGCGGAAAGTGGGTGGATGGCGCAGCGATGGCGGGGTGCCCTGACGCGCGGGGCGGAGAGCTAGCGGATCAATCGGCGAATTGCAACCGCGAAATTGCACCGAGCTCATGGTTTTCCATAAACCGCGGCCGGATCGAACGCCTTGCCGGGGCCGATCCATTCGAGGGTTGCCCCGCCGCCGTCCTCGGTGGTGACAACTTTTCGATAGAAACACGAGCCCCGTCCGGTGTGGCAGGCGCCGGCCCCGATCTGCTCGACGAGCAAAATGAGGGCGTCCTGGTCGCAGTCGGCTCGGATTTCCACGATTCGCTGGGTGTGGCCGGAAGTGGCCCCCTTGTGCCAGAATTCCTGGCGCGAGCGCGACCAGTAAACCGCTTCGCCGATTTTGAGGGTCCGGCGCAAGGATTCCGCGTTCATATAAGCGAGCATCAACGGCTCGCGGGTGACCGCGTCCATTGCCAAGGCCGGAATCAGCCCGTTGGAATCGAATTTCGGAGTGAAATCCAAACTTTCTTCGACTTGCGCTTTTCCGCCCCGCGGGCCAAACCCTGTGCTGCTGTCCATGTCCGGACGGTGCTAGGCCGTTCGCCGCCTGTCCAGTCTGCATTCGCAGTGCACGGTCCCCGGTTTTCGGGTTGCCTCGCCGGGGGATCTGGCGACGATGAGCGCGCATGGCGTATTCGGCAGACCGGGCATTCGAGTTGATTTCCTCCGCACGCGGGCGTGGCCGCCTGGCGCACGCGTTTCTCATCAGCGGCGCCCATGGCGCGGGCAAGGAACGCCTGGCCGCCCAAATCATCCAACTCGTCAGCGGCACAGCCCAAGGCGGCGGCTTCGATTTGTTTGGCGAACCGGTGGTGGTGGCTACCCCGCCATTGGATGAATTGGAAAGCGGTTGGGTGCGCGTCATCCGCCCGCGGATGAAATCGCGGCGCATCGGGGTGGAGGAGATCCGCAACCTCGAACACACGCTTCATCTCGCCGCTCCCGGCGGGGCGTGCAAGGTCGGTGTGATCACCGAAGCAGACCGCCTCAACGACCAGGCGGCCAACGCCTTTCTCAAGACCCTGGAGGAGCCGCCTAACCACACGTTGCTGCTGCTGCTCACGGCCAACCCGCAGCGGTTGCTTCCCACCATCCTGTCGCGCTGCGTGCGGCTTCCGTTGTTAGGCGGGCGGCCGCTGCTGGCCGAGGGCGGCGGCGAGTTGGTCGCCGCGCTCAATCGCGCCGCCACCCGCGGGTTTGGAACGCCGGTGGCCGCCCTGCATTTGAAAGCCACCTTCGCCTCGTTCCTGGCGCGCTCGCGCGAGGCGGCCGATGCCGCCGCCAAGGCCGCCGAAAAGGAGGAGATCGCCGCCTACCGGGATGCGACCGACGGCACCTGGCTCAAGGGGCGCGAGGATTTTCACAAGGCCGCCGCCGAGGCCGAGTATCTCGACGCCCGCAACCGCTTGTTTGATGTGCTGATGGCCTGGTTGGCCGATTTGCTCCGCCTGAAAGTCCAGGCCGGGGGGCTGGATTTTCCGGATTCCGCGCCGGCACTGCGCGGCGTGGTCGAGGGCCAAAGCGAAGCCTGCCTGCTCAAGCGCATGGAGGCCCTCGACGCGCTGCGCCGCACGCTCGAAACCAACGCCTCCGAACCGCTTGCCATCGAGGTCGGCTTCCTCAAGGCTTTTGGTTGATGGGCTGGCGAGTCTGGAGACTCGCGGTCCGAATCCTGCCCTGCTGCGCGTCAGCTAAGAGTTTGCCCCAACGCCTGGTGCCGGAGTTGTTCCAGCTCGGCCGCGGGCATCGGGGTGGGGTCCGGATACTCGAAGACCTTGCCCTCGAAATTGCGCAGGGTGACCTGGCCGGGGGCGCTGTCGATCAGGTAGTTCGGGTTGATCGGGATTTTGCCGCCGCCGCCGGGGGCGTCGATGACGAACTGCGGGATGGCGTAGCCGGTGGTGTGGCCGCGGAGGCCCTCGATGATGGCGACGCCATCGGCCACGGCGGTGCGGAGGTGGGACGAACCGTTGATGAGGTCGCACTGATAGAGGTAATACGGCCGGACGCGGCACCTCAGCAGCTTGTGGACGAGCGTCTGTTGGATGGCCAGCGAGTCGTTGACGCCCCGCAGCAGCACGCTTTGGTTGCCCAGAGGGATGCCGGCGTCGGCGAGGCGGCCGAGCGCGTCGCGCACTTCGGAGGTGAGTTCGCGCGGGTGGTTGGTGTGGATGGAAATAAAAAGCGGGTGGTGCTTGTGCAACATCGCGCACAGTTCAGGGGTGATCCGCTGCGGCAGAAAAATCGGGATGCGCGTGCCTATGCGGATGAACTCGATGTGCGGGATCGCCCGCAAGCGGGTGAGGATCCGATCCAGGCGCTCGTCTGAAAAGAGCAAGGGATCGCCGCCCGAGAGCAGCACGTCGCGGACCTGCGGGGTTTTTTCCAGGTAGCGGAAGGCCGCTTCCCACTGGGTTTCCAGTTGCTGCTCGCCGACACCCGAAACCATGCGCGAACGCGTGCAGTAACGGCAATACGACGCGCAGCGGTCGGTAACGAGGAACAGCACCCGGTCGGGGTAGCGGTGGACCAGACCCGGCACGGGCATGTGGGTGTCCTCGCCGCAGGGGTCGGCGTGTTCTTCCGGAGCGTTCCAGCCCTCCTCGATGCGCGGAATGACCTGGCGACGGATCGGGCAGTCCGGGTTGTCGCGCTCGATCAGGTTGAAAAAATGCGGGGTGATCGACATCGCCAGCTTGGTGCCGGCGAGCAGCACCCCGGCGCGCTCCTCGTCGGTCAGGTCGAGGCGCGCTTCGAGCTCGCTAAGGGTGTCGACCCGGTGGCGGAGTTGCCACTTGTAATCATCCCAGTGGGTCTCGGACTCCCCCGGCCAGCCGCCCGGGGCGTGGGAAATGAAGCTGGATTCGGGGTCAGGGGGGAGCATGGATCACGTGAAAGGTGAGGGATTTTCGGTTAGCCCGTGGAAAGCGCAACAGAAAAATAGCGTCCGGGCTTTATTCCTCCGAGCTGGTATCAGGCGCGGGCGGCTCCGGATCCTCGTCGCTGTGGGCCTCCACTTCGATTTCCTTGCGCATTTGCTGGGAGATCCAGGGGCGGATCATGCCGTAGAGCAGATAGAGGCTGAACAGCACCACCGGCATCACGTAGCGGAACTGCACGGTGATGTAGAGCAGCAGCACGGTGATGATGATGGCGCCGAGGGTGCCGCGGGTGCGCCAGCCGACTTTCTTGAAGCTGGGATAGCGGATGTCACTGATCATCAGCAGGGAAATGCCCAGCATCGCGCCGGCCAGGACGAATTTCCAGACCCCGAGTTCATGGTCGTTTTGGTAGAGGTCGATGAGCAGAAAGGTGAGCGAGGCGATGAAACCCGCCGCCATGGGGATCGGCAGGCCGCGGAAATCGGCGGAATCGCCGGGTTTTTTCGGCAGCGCGGCGAGGCAGTTGAATTTGGCGAGGCGCATGGCGCCGCAGATCAGGTAGATCAGGGCGATGGCCCAGCCGATGTTCTTGGGCAGCGGAAACAGGACCGCGCGCGACAGCAGTAGCGCCGGGGCCATGCCGAACGAGATGATGTCGGCGAGCGAATCGAACTCCCGCCCGAAGGCGGAATCCTTGCCGCCCAGACGCGCCAGGCGGCCGTCGAGCAGGTCGAACAAGCAGGATCCGAAGATCAGCAGGATGGCGTATTCGTAGTAGTCGCGCGAGATTTCGTAGTAGCGCTTGGGGGACAGCGGACCAAGGTCGGCGGTTTCCACCTGCACTTCGATGATGCCCTTGTAAATCATCAACACCGCGAAGAATCCGCACGCGAGGTTGCAGGCCGTCATCAGGTTCGGCAAAAAGTAGATTTTGATTTCGTCCGGCTCACGCTCCCTCGACATGGCGGAGTCTAGCCACAGACAGGGCGCTGAATACAGCGGAAAAACCCGGGTGCCCAAGGAGCGGCGGAATCCGTCCGCCGATGGCCATGGTGAGCCAATGATTTGGGAGGCATCCGTCCATCGAGGAGCGCCCACCCTTTAGAATCCCCGGCAGGCCTATTTGTGCAGGATCTTCGGGACGACCGGCGCGCGCAGTCGGTGAGCCTCCGGGAAATTCGAGCCGAGCAGCGGGCGGCAGTAGTTGCAGAAATCCTCGGTCACCCCATTGCCGGCTTCATTGATGAAGTGGTCGGGCATGTGACGGGTCTTGCCGGCGACCCGTTCGATGGGCACCAGTTCGTAATCCACGCTGTAGTTGAGCACCGGGCGGCGGATGACCACCGATCCGTCGACATTGTCCCACATCGCGAATTGCACGGCTTTTTCGCCGACCTCGCGGGCTTCCCGGGCATCGCGATCCGAGCGGCAGCCGATGAAGGAGCGCTGGAGGTAGCCGAAAGTATCGGACCGGACGCGCTTGAGGCCGAGGCCTTTCTTGAGCGCCTGTGAGAGCAGGTCGCCCAGCGCGCCGGTGCCGGAGAGTTGGACATTGCCGTGATCGTCGCGTTCCTCCACGCCCATGAGCTTGGTGATCATCGCGGTGCCGTGGGCATCGGAGATCCCTTCGGAGACGGCGATGGTGCACAGGCCGTATTGGGAATAGACGCGGTCCACGTCGGCGAGGAACTTGTCGGTGTCGAAGGCGCGTTCCGGCAGATAGACAAGGTGCGGGCCGTCGTCAGTGTATTTGCGGGCCATGGCGGCGGCGGCGGTCAGGAAGCCGGCGTGGCGGCCCATGATCACTCCCAGGTAAACGCCTTTGAGCGCGCGGTTGTCGAGGTTGGCCCCGGTGAATGCCTGGGCCACGTAGCGGGCGGCCGAGCCGAACCCCGGGCAGTGGTCGTTTTCTTCCAGGTCGTTGTCGATGGTCTTGGGAATATGGATGGCGCGCAGCTCGTAGTTGGCGGCCTTGGCCTGCTCATTGACGATGCGCACGGTGTCCGACGAGTCGTTGCCGCCGACGTAGAAGAAGTAGCGGATTCCGTGGGCCTGCATCACGGTGAACATGCGTGCGCAGTATTCCTCGTCGGGCTTGTCGCGGGTCGACAGCAGCCCGGACGACGGGGTGTCGGCCACTTGTTCGAGGTTGTGGGTGGTCTCGCGGGTCAGATCGACAAAGTTTTCATCAATGATGCCACGCACGCCATGGACCGCCCCGTAAACGGAGGTCACCTGACTGAATTTGCGGGCCTCAAGGGCCACGCCAACTACACTTTGGTTGATCACATGGGTGGGTCCGCCACCTTGTGCCACTAATACTTTTCCTTCTAAACGGCTCATGCGAGTTGAACCATCAATATTCTCTCCGCTGATGCAAGGCTGGAAACGGCATAAATCATCGCTGCCGGGAGGATGATTTGAAGAGTCCGCCTGAAGGCGGGACTACCTACGCTGGAATCGGCGTTGATGGGGAGGTAAGTAGTCCCGCCTTCAGACGGACTCTTTGAATCCACAACGCCGCTTTGATCCCGGAGTTCACACCCGCTCCGGAAACTCGCGCTGCCAGCGGGCCAGCGCCTGACGGATCTCGGCGGCCTCGCGGGTGGAGCTCAACTCCCAGACCAGCGGGCAGCCGGGCGGGAAGAACTTGAGCAGGGTGGCGTAATCGAGGGTGCCGCTGAAGGGGACCCGGTGGTCGCGCGCGGGCCACTCGACGTCGTGGACGTGGCCGCCGATGAGATGGGGCGCGATTTGTTCCAGCCATTCGGTGTGATCGAGCAGGCCGAGGTTGTGCTTGAGCTGGACGTGGCCGAAATCGTGCCAGTAGCCGACCCACGGGTTGTCGGCGAAGTGCGCCTGGAGCGCGAGCATCTCGCGCTCGGTGGGCATGTCCTCGAAGCGCGAGCGCGATTCGATGGCCAGTATCACGCCGGCGGCGGCGGCTTGCTCGGCGATGGTGGTGAGCGCCTCGAGGGCGCGCTGATAGTACAGGGGGGCGATCTTCTCGCGCTTGCGGATGAACGCGAGTTTGGTCTTGATGAAGTCCGGGCTGTGGCCGCCACCTTCAGCCACCCGCGCGGTGAGCGCCTGGGTCCAACGCTTCGGGTTCAGCGGCACCGATCCCATGTGCAGCACCAGATAGCGCGCGCCGAACTCGGCGGCGACTTCCAGGGTGCGCAGCGTCATGGCCAGCGCCCGCTGCCGGTCCGCCGGCCGGTGGGAGGTGAACTGATACGCGTCGGGCGCGTCGATGAGCACCTCCACCGGCGACGGGAAGAAGTTGTGCACGCCGGCGCAGGTGAACCGCCCGCGCTGGAACGCTTTGCGGATCCCGGGCAGCTTGGCGATGGTCATGCCGTGCGAGAGCTCGATGTGGGAGAATCCGAGCCCGACAATTTCCTCGATCATCGCCTCGCCCTCGGCGTGGCGGTGGTTGTTCCAGCAGGTGGAAAAGGCGAGCATGTTAATCTAACGGTCGAGCAGCAGGAACTTGAGCTCGGCTTCGGAGACGACGTCGCCGTTGACCAGGCAGCGGCAGCGGGTTTGGCCGATCGAGCCGCGGATGCGCATGATGTCGCTTTCGATGAACAGGGTGTCACCCGGCAGCACCGGACGGCGCCACTTGACGTTGTCGGCGCTCATGAAATAGCCGATTTTGCCGGTGTTCTCCGGCTTGCGCAGCATCAGCACCGAGGACACCTGGGCCATCGCCTCGAGCTGCAGCACGCCCGGCATGATCGGGTGGCCGGGGAAGTGGCCGGCAAAATACGGCTCGTTGATGGTGACATTCTTGACCCCGATGCACTTGTTGTCGCCCAGGCAATCGACGATCCGGTCGACCATCAAAAACGGATAGCGGTGGGGCAGGATTTTCATCACCTCGTTGATGTCGAGCACGCTCTCGGCATCCGGGATGCTGACCGCGGCGGGCACCATCGAGCGCATCCGCAGGTATTCGGTCTTGAGGGTGGCCGCCATCTTGGTGTTGGGTCCATGGCCGGGTTTCACCGCGATGACGTGGCCGTGGATGCGCACCCCGGCGAGGATCAGGTCGCCGATGAGGTCGAGCGCCTTGTGGCGGGCGAACTCGTTGGTGAAGCGCATGGCCTCCTTGGACATGATCTCGTTGCCGCGGATGACCACGGCGCTTTCCAGCGAGCCGCCCTTGATCAGGCCTTTTTCCAGCAACGGCTTGACGTCCTCGTAATAGACAAAGGTGCGGGCCGCACAGATTTCCCGGGCGTAGATCTCGGGCGTGACCTCGGTGGAGAAATACTGGGTGAAGCGGCCTTCGGGGCCGACGTTGGTGACCGAGACTTTGAACGTCTTGCACGGCACGATGGTGATGATCGTGCCGTCGGGGGTTTCCTGATGGATCGGTTCGCGGATTTCCCACACCCGGCGCGGCGCGGCTTGGCCGACCACGCCGACCTTTTGAATCATCTCCACGAACGGGCGCGACGACCCGTCGCCGATCGGCGGCTCGTTGGCATCCATCTCGATGAGCGCGTTGTCCACGCCCATGCCGATCAGGGCCGACAGCACGTGCTCGACGGTGTGCACTTTCACCGAGCCTTCCGCCAGGGTGGTGGCGCGCTCGACGGTTTGCACTTTTTCCACGTCGGCGCTGATGAACGGCTGGTCGGGCAGATCGACCCGGCGGAACTTGAACCCGTGGCCTTCCGGGGCGGGCTTGAGCGTGAGCGAAACCTTCTGCCCGGTGTGGAGCGAGGTGCCTTCGAGTGTGGCTGGACCGGCCAGGGTGTGTTGCTTAGCGGCGGACATGGGCGCGCAGGGTGCGGGGATTCCCGCCACTGGGCAAGCCGGAATGCGGCCGGCCCGCGAGCTTCAGACTCGCCCGCGCCGCGGGCTGCCCATATGCCGCCTGATCCGCCACTGACGGAATTCTATCACCGCGGCGCGCAAGTGCCGGGACTGCCAACACCTCTTCCCCGATTATTGATGCGGCCGCATCAATAATCGGGGAAGGTTGTGGTTTGGGACTTCAGGTGGAATATGGTGGTTGTCGAAGAATTCGCAAAATAAGGCTTGCCAGCGAGCGAATTGCGGTCATAGAACCCGGCGCGCCGAGTTCGGTGCGATGCGTGGCCGTTTGTAAGGCTTCGCCCTTGTCCGGTCTGCATCGATGAGATGGATTGTTTGAGGTTGCTCAGAAATCTCTCATCGCACCGCCAGCCGCCGGATCCCCGGAGGGTGCTGGCAATTTGAACACATGACCCCGACTGAATTCGAGGCGTTGCCATTGGCCGCGCCCCTGCAACGCGTTTTGCGCGAGCTGAACTACACCGTGCCCACGCCGATCCAGGCGCAGGCGATCCCCTTGCTGCTGGCAGGTCGCGACCTGCTAGGCTGCGCCCAGACCGGCACCGGTAAGACCGCGGGCTTCGCCCTGCCGATTCTTCAGGCGCTGCATGAACGGCCGCAGCAGGTGCGCCCGCGCTGCTGCCGCACCTTGGTGCTGGCTCCCACCCGCGAGCTCGCCGGCCAGGTTGGCAAGAGTTTTTCCACCTACGGCGAGTATGTCCGGTTCCGCCAGACGCTGGTTTACGGCGGAGTTGGACAGGTGCCGCAAGTCAACGCGATGCGCGGCGGCGTGGATGTGCTGGTGGCCACTCCGGGTCGCTTGCTCGACCTGATCGACCAGCGCTGCATCGACCTCTCACAGGTCGAGTTTTTCGTGCTCGATGAAGTCGACCGGATGCTCGACATGGGTTTTCTGCGCGACGTGAAGCGGATCGTGGCGATGTTGCCGGCGCGCCGCCAGTCGTTGTTTTTCTCGGCCACGCTGGCCCCTAACATCGTCGAGCTCGCCCACACCATCTTGCGCGAACCGGCGCACGTCAGCATCGCGCCCGAAACCACCACTGCCGAGAAAATCGACCAGCAGGTGTGCTTTTTGAGCCGCGAGGACAAGCGGCCGCTGCTCGAGCAATTGCTGCGCGGCCAAGCCGCCGCCAAGGACCAGAAGCTCACCATCGTCTTCAGCCGCACCAAGCACGGTGCGAACAAACTGGCCAAGAGTCTGTGCGCCGCGGGTTTTGGTGCCGATGCGATCCACGGCAACAAGAGCCAGGCGCAGCGCGAGAAGGCGCTCGACCGTTTCAAGAAGGGGCTCACGCCGGTGCTCGTCGCCACCGATGTGGCCGCGCGCGGCGTGGACGTGCGCGCCATCGGGCTGGTGGTCAACTATGACCTGCCTAACGAGCCGGAGGCGTATGTCCACCGCATCGGGCGCACGGCGCGCGCCGGCGCGGAAGGTCGCGCGGTTTCGTTCTGCTCGGAGGAGGAGCTCGAATACCTCCGCGAGATTGAAAAAATCATCCGCATGTCGATTCCCCGTTGGGACGATCACGCGTGGCACATCGAGGAGCTTGCGGCGCGCCATGGCCGCGGCAAGTCCGGCGGTCATCACGCGCCCAAGCCGTCTAACGGCAGAGGCCGGGCCGGCGATCAGCGCCGCAACCCGAGCCGCGGCCGGCGGTAACCTCCGTGCAGGTAGGGCGGCCCGGCTCGGGCCGCCGATGATTGTGCCTGCGGCGGGGAGAGTGGGCGCGGCGGGCCACCACCACGCGCTACCTGGCCCCGGCTTCGTGGAGCGCGGTCGCCAGCTCTTCCGCGTGCTCGGTTTGAATCGTGTTGTGGCGTCCTCCCGGGACTTGCCGGAGCTGGATGAGGGCAGGTTGTCGGGCGGCCAGCGCCTGGCTCATGGCGACCGGGATCACCTCGTCGGCCGTGCCGTGCAGAATGATGACCTTTCCCGGGCCGCGGGCAGCCAGCTCGGCGAGGCGCGCCGCATTGTCGAAGCGGTGCCACACCAGCCACCCTAACGGCATGCCGGTGACCACGCGGGTCATGTCCATGGTGCTGGTGAACGGTGCCAGCAGCACCCCGCGCTGGATTTGGAATTCCGAGGCACCGAGCAAACAGGCAGCGCTGCCCAGGCTGTGGCCAAAAAACCGCAACCGACTCGAATCCGGGTGGGCGGGCCAGCCAATGGAGCGGCATGCCAGCGGCACGACGGCGGCGAAACTTTCGCGGATGTGTTGCGGATTGGGTGCGCCGTCA
Source organism: Verrucomicrobiota bacterium (assembly GCA_037142115.1). GTDB lineage: Bacteria > Verrucomicrobiota > Verrucomicrobiia > Verrucomicrobiales > Akkermansiaceae > Luteolibacter. The sequence continues at coordinate 10,715 of JBAXBG010000058.1, forward strand.
CAATCGCCGTAACCCGGGAAATCCACTAACAACCAGGCATCCTCGGGCGGGCCATGGCTGGCGATCCAGTCGGACCAATCGAGGGCCAGCGAACCGTTGCCGGCGCAGACCAGCCACAGATTGCGCGGGGCGTGCAGTCGGCCTTGCAGGAACGCGCGCTGGTGGCCTTGCGAGGTGTGGAAATCCACCGCTTGGCCGGGGGCTTGGCTGGCCCAGCGGGCGCTGGCACCGGGCGGATAGGAGCGGGGGAAATACAGGAGTTTTGACTGGCAAGCGGCGAGCAGGCCGAGCGGAATGCCGCCTAACAGCATCAGCGTCAGAACAATCCTGCCGAGCCGTTGGAGCCCTGATGAGCAGGTCCGCAGCGTCCCTGCCATCGGGCTGGGCGGGACGTCCAGCCCCCCTATGGGATTCATGCCTTCTTGAGTTTCGTTGAGTCCCAGACGGGCAGGCCGAGCTCGGCGGCGATCTCGTTGAATTCGGCGACTTCCGCCGGAGTGAACAGCAGGCCGCCGGCGGCATCTGAACGCTTGCGGGCACCCGCCTCGATTTGGCCCGGGAGCATCGCGCCGACGTTGCCGTGGCCGAGGATGTCGTGGAGCACCGCCTTGAGGTTTTCGATTTGGCTGCGGCCGCAGGCGAAGTTGCCGCCGGACAGAGCATCCGGGTGGATCACCTGGAAATAGAACACCGGGGTGTTTTTTTCACCCGGGGCGAGTGGCTGGCGTCCGCGCAGGGTCGGCAGTGAGCCGCCGATGAGCGCGCCGAAAATCTCGTTGAGCAGGCACATGCCATAACCCTTGTGGCCGCCGAAGGGCAGCAGCGCGGAAACCTGGTCGGGATCAGTCGTGGGATGGCCGTGAGCATCGACGGCGGCACCCGGCGGCAGCGATTTGCCTTCGCGCTTGAGCGTTTGGACCCGGCCCATTGCCACCGTCGAGGTCGCCCAGTCCATCACGATCGGGAAACCATTCGCCTCGCTGCTAGGAATGCCCCACGAGTGCGGGTTGGTGCCGAGGGTGGGGAATTTGCCACCGTAGGGCACGACCTCGGCGAGGGCCGAGGTGCAGTTGGTGTAAGCATAATAGCCGCGCTCCGCGGCCTCCATCACATAACCGCCGCCCCACAGGTAGTGGAACGCGTTGTCCACGGCGATCTGGGCGATGCCGTATTGGTCGGCCAGTTCAATCGCGCGGTCGATCGCCCGATAGGCCACCGACTGGCCGAGTTTTTTGTGGGCGTTCCAGCGTTCACTGGCGGGGAAGCGGGTCGGCAGCACTTCGATCTCCGCACCCGGCACGCAGCCGCCGGTGGCCGAGCCAAACAGGTGGTCGAGGTGCAGGGCCTTGAGCGCGTGGTGGGTGCGGATCCCGTGGCGGGCGGCTTCGGCGCAGAGCTTGGCACCTTCGGCGGCTTCGGTGGCGGTGTAGCCGCGGGCTTGATAAGCGTGGGCAACCAGGGCGTCGTGGTCGGCGCGGGGAATGACGAGGAATTCGGACATGGGCGTGATGATGGGTGACGCGCCACGATGGCGGGTTTCCGGGCCATGTCGAGGCGGATGGCAAGAAAGAGGTAGGCAATTCAGCCCTCAGCGTCCGCTCAGCGGTCCAGGATCGAGTTCCAATGTTCGAGATCCGTCTTGCGGGCCTCGAAGAGCGCGGTGGTGTCGTCGTGGATGGTGACGGAGGTGATTTTGTCACCGACGCCGTTGAATTTGCAGCCGCGTTCGCCGGTGTTGTTTTTGCCGGTGACTTTTTCCACCACATCCATGCCGTTGGTTACCTGACCGAAGACCGAGTGGCGGTTGTCGAGGAACGGGGTGGCCGTGGTGGTGATGAAAAACTGCGAGCCGTTGGTGCCGGGGCCGGCATTGGCCATCGAAAATACGCCCGGCGCGCGGTGGCGCAGGTCGGGGTGGAATTCGTCGGCGAACTTGTAGCCCGGGCCGCCGCGGCCGCTTTCGGTGGGATCGCCGCCTTGCAGCATGAAGCCTTCGATCACGCGGTGGAACGCGATGTTGTTATAATACCCGCGGCGGGAGAGGTTGAGGAAATTGGCGCAGGTCAGCGGGGCTTTCGATGCGTAGAGCGTGGCATCGATGTCGCCTGCGGTGGTGTGGATGGTGATTTTGATGTCGGACATGGCCGCAGCCAATACCGGAATCGCGGCTTTGGCAATCACGGGCTTTGAGCCAGCACCCAGGCGTATTCGCCGGCGATTTGCTCCGCCACCGGCCGCTGCAGCGATGCGGGCAGGACGCCCCAGGTGTAGGTTTCGATCTCGTAATGCCGGCAGGCGTGTGGCTGGTCATGGCACCAGCCCAGGACGTCGCGGGCATGGTCGCGCGTCGAGCGCAGCGGTGCAGCGGGCTCGGCATCGAGCGGGATGTGATAATGGACGCGGGCCTCGGCGGCACCGGCAGGGACTCCGGCCGCCAGAAAATCCGGCAGATCGACAAACCGGGTGAGGGCGCCGGCCGCGTCGCACACCAACACCTGATGGAAATACACCGGTTCTTCAAAGGCGCGGATCGCGTGCAGGGCGGTTGGATCCTGCGGATCGAAGGCCAGCGCGCTGGAGAGATGGATTTTTGAAATCCGGATGCCTGCCGCGGTTAGGGCGTCGAGTGACGCGCGGGCGTCCTCGTATTCGAGGGCGAAGTGGCAGGCGTCGTAGTTGAGGCCGATGCGGCGGCGCAGGATCTCGGAATCGGCGGAATCCGCGTGCAGCCGGGTGAAAAACGCGAGGGTTTCGGCCGTGTTTTCGAAATGACCGAGCGGCTCGGGTTCGAGTCCGAGGTGAAAATCATGGCCGGTTTCCGCCGCCAACTCGTCGAGCCAGCGTGCCAGTTCAAGCAGGTTGGCACGGATCAGGGATTCGTCGGCGGTAAACGACTTATGCGAGCCGGGCAGCGACGACACCGACGCGCCGGTGCCGGGGCGGGCGATGGCTGCCAATATGCGGAACAGGTCCTGGGTGTAGTCGAGGCGCGCGCGCTGGGTCCAATCCGGCTGGAACACCCGCTCCTTGACCCGCGTGCCGTGGAAGCTGCCGTAAGGAAAACCGTTGATGGTGAACACATAGGTGTTGGTTTCCTCCAGCCAGGCGCGGAAACCGTCCAGCTGGCAGCCTGCTAACAACTCAGTGGCCGCCACCGCCGACAGCCGCAGGCCGATGGCAAACGGGGCATCGGGTCCGAGCACTCCCTGCGCCCGCAGCCGGTCGCGCACCGCCAGCACCTCGGTTTGGAGCATGGAGCGGGTCTCCGCCCAGGTTTCCGCCGGGTGGATGTTGGTGCAGTAGGCGAGGTGACTGGAGTCAAAGTTCATGGCAGGGGCGGGGGCGCGCGGACTTGCTGAGGCGGTTTTCCCTGGGATCCTACTCGCGGGCAGGTGGCGCGGCCTCGATGAGGCCGCTGGAACATGGCGGGAGAGCGGGAAGTCTAGCGGACATTGGCGGCACCTTGGCGTGCGCTCTCATCGAGAGCGCGCCACCTTTCATTGGCGGGATACTTGGGCATCATGGTGCCCCAAGGACGAATCGCGGCGACTGGCTGAGGAAGTCGCGCGGGTTTTGATAGATGAGGCGCTCGATGGCCGCCGCATGGTGGCGGCGGGCTTTCATCTGGAGCGCGCACTTGGGCACGGCCAGCGGGTCGGAGACCCCCCAATCGCAGGCGGAGTTGAGCCACAGCCGGTCGGGGCCGTGGATTTCGAGGATGTCGATGGCGCGGTCCAGCGAGCACTTGCTGTTCGGATAGAGCGTCATGCCGGCCCAGTAGCCGGCCTCGAGCACCTGGGCCACCGTGTGTTCCTCGACGTGGTCGATGATGACTTGGGCGCGCTCGAGGCGCGAGAAGTTGGCGAGCGCGTCGAGCATCAGGCGTGTGCCCTTGAGCTTGTCCTCGAGATGGGGGGTGTGGATCAGGATCGGCAGGTCGTGGTCGAGGGCGAGCTGGACGTGCTCCTCGAAGATGACCAGTTCGTTGCGCGTGTTCTTGTTGAGTCCTATCTCGCCGATGCCTAACACCGTCGGGCAGGCCAGGAACTGCGGGATGAGGCTCATCACCTCGCGGGCGAAGCCGGGGTCGTCGGCCTCCTTCGGGTTGATGCACAGCCAGCAATAATGCCTGATGCCGAACTTGGCCGCGCGCTGCGGCTCGTATTCGGTGAGCTGGCGGAAGTAGTCGTGGAAACCCGCCGCCGAGCCGCGGTCGAAGCCGGCCCAGAACGCGGGCTCGCACACCGCCTCGCAGCCGGCGAGCGCGAGTTTCTGATAGTCGTCGGTGGTCCGGCTGACCATGTGGGCGTGGGGCTCGATGTAGCGCATGGGATGATGGGTAAAGCAGAAAGCAGAAAGCGGAAAGTTGAAATCATAACAGAGAAGAAGCGCGATGCCGGTTCAGCTTTCTGCTGTATGCTTTCTGCTTTGCTCCCACGCCCCGCAGGCGCCTTGGGTGGTGGCTTGGGGGATCGGATCGGTCGTCGGGTCGGACAAGGCTTCGAGCACGGCGCGGGCGCGGTCCGGTCGCTCGGCCAGCAGGATCGGCAGGGCGTGGTGCAGGGCCGCCAGGCGGAAGTCGGCGCGGCCGGGGTGGCGGTCGATGCGATCGAGGAAGGCGGCCAGATCGATGAGCTTGTGGCGTGCTTCGATGAATTGGAGATCCAGCAGATCATTTTTGCTCGGCATGGCGGCGAGTTTGGCTCGCCACGGGCGCGGGTCAATCGAGAACAAGCGTCCTGCCGGACGGGGTGACGCTGTATTTCGGCAGCCGCTTCAAAGCGCGCGAGCCCTCGACCGACTACATGGAAGCGGTGGTGGTCGGCGATCTGATGGGGCCGGCCGATGAACCGCTGCCCGCGGAGGCCGGCTTCGGGGTGGTGGTCCGGGCGTTTTTACAAGCGTGACCAAGACCGATGTGCTGTTGTTTTTGGCCGGCAGCCCGCGCCATCCGGCCGCTGATACCTGGAGGCCCCCGGATCACCGCTTGCGGAGCTGGCCGGGATGGTGTGAGCTGCGCGCGTGTTTGCGACTTACGTGCATAATTTGAATCCGGTGGCTTTGCCAATCTACGGCGGGCTGGCGCTGCGGTGGTATGGACTGGCCTATCTGATGGCCTTCGTGGCCGGGTTTTTCCTGCTCAGGAACCTGGCCAAACGCGGGTTGTATGTGCTCAAGCCCGATCAAATCGGCGATTTTATCGCGGCTTCGGCCTTGTTCGGGGTGTTTCTTGGCGGGCGGATGGGTTACATCCTGTTTTATCAACTGCCAAAAGTCGGATGGGCGGGACTGGCGCACGATCCGCTGCTGGTGCTGCGGGTATGGGAGGGCGGTATGGCCAGCCACGGCGGGATTCTCGGACTGTTCATCTTCACCTGGTTCTATGCCAAAAAGCACCAGGTCACCTGGACCGGGCTGGGTGACGGGCTGTGCGTGGTGGCCCCGCTGGGGATTTTTTTCGGGCGGGCGGCCAACTTCATCAACGGCGAACTCTACGGTCGCGTCTGCGAGGGCGTGGCTTGGGCGATGAAGTTCCCGCTGTCGCTGGCCGAACAACCCGCGGAAGTGCAAAGCGCCGCCTGGCAGGCCTGCACCCGCGTGGAGCCCAAACTCGCCGATGCGGAGTCGCTCAATACCCTGATCGCCGCCGCCCGCGACAACCCGCGGGTGTCCGAGACGTTGGGCAACTTTCTTCCGGAGCGCCACCCCTCGCAGATCTACGAGGGGATGTTGGAAGGGCTGTTGTTGTTCGTGATCCTGTGGGTGGTGCGGACGCGCTGCCCGAAATCCCCGGACGGCCTGCTGACCGCAATGTTTTTCGCGCTGTATGCCGCGTTCCGGATTTTCGGCGAACAGTTCCGCGAGCCCGATGCCGCGATGGTTGGCAGCCTGACCAAGGGGCAGTTTTTTTCGGTGTTCATGTTTGCCTTCGCGGCCGCGTTTTTCATTCACGCGTGGCGCGGTTGGCGGCGCGCGCAGGCGGCGCGATGAAGATCGGCGGATGGCCGACCTGGGCGGGAAAGCTTGTGCTCACTTCATGGACCGAAGAGTCCGCCTGAAGTCGGTGCTACATGCATCCCTGAGAACGTCGCTTCCAGCGCAGGTAGACCCACCTTCAGGCGGACTCTCAAGCACCCCGGTTCGTCCCCGATTTGCCTAAAGTTAGCGCCATTCGAGTCGGGGACAGGCGATGAAGGCTTGGCGGATGTGGATGAACCACTATGCTGCGCGCATGTCGAAGTATGCAGGAGAGCAGGTGTTGGTGGTGCCGCGCGCGCTGGTGGATGAAATCGGGGCCTTCGAGGGGATCCGGACCGCGGATTTGGACTCGGCGCTGGCGAAATTGCTGGATCCGGCGAACCATTTTTTCATGGACCGCGCCGAGGCGGAGAATGATCCCAGCCACAAGCAATTGATCCCTTATTGCGTGTTCCGCTGTGGCGAGCGGGTGCTGCATTACACGCGGGGCAAATCGGGCGGCGAGAGCCGCTTGCACGCGAAACTCTCGGTGGGCGTGGGCGGCCACGTCAACCCGGTGGACACGGGCGGCGGCAAAACCGGGCCGCAGGCGTATCACGCGGCCGTCACCCGCGAAATCGAGGAGGAGCTGGATCTGCCCGAAGACCATCAGCATCGCATCATCGCCTTGCTCAACGATGATTCCAACCCGGTGGGGCAGGTCCACCTGGGCGTGGTTCATCTCATCGACTTGCAATCCGAGGCGGTGGCGTCCCGGGAAGACGCGCTCCTGGAGTTGGGATTCACGGCCCTGAGCGAACTCAATGGGCCATTGTTCGAGCGCCTCGAAACCTGGTCCCAATTCTGCATCCGGCACCTCTTTGTGTTAGAGCCGAAAGCCTGAAAGTCGGCTAAGAGTGGCGAGAAGTGGCTGGTTTCAACGGGGGACTTGGCAACGATGTGACACGTGCTGCGACCTCTGCCGAGGTCGAATGGCGCATGGTCCGGATCCCGGTGTATTCAGCCGCCTCGCGGCCTCAACCCCGGGCTGATTTCTGCAATCCCTCCGGGATTCAGGTGATGCCCCACAGCGCCTCCCGCGCCTCAAGACGCGACAAGAATGTCGCGGCTCCTTAGGCTGATAGGACGATCATGCGGAGGGGGGACATTCTTGTCCCCCACAGCGCCTCACGTCTTGAAGCTCTGGAGGGGGACAAGAATGTCGCGGCTCCTTAGGCTGATAGGACGATCATGCGGAGGGGGGACA
>JBAXBG010000059.1:0-17726 GCA_037142115.1 Verrucomicrobiota bacterium
CGCAGCGTGGACTCGCACTGGGCGCGCGGCACCACCTGGGCGATGTATGGGTTTGCCATCGGCTACCGCCATACCGGCGACGCGCGCTATCTCGACGCCGCGCTGCGTGTCACGCGCAAGTTCATCTCGCTGCTTGATGAGGAAATCGTTCCGATCTGGGATTTCCGCCTGCTTGACGGGGAGGAACCGCTGCGCGACTCGTCGGCGGCGGCCGTGGCCATCTGCGCCCTGCAGGAACTGCAGGCGCTTGACGCGGCGGATGATGGCATGATCGCCCTCAAGGACGCGCTGCTCGCGCGGCTGTGCTCAGAGGATTATTTGGATAAAAATCCGAACTGCCGCGGCCTGCTCAAGTTTGCCGAAGTGGGCGACGGCGTCGGCCGGGCCCGCTCCGCCTACACCAGCTGGGGCGACTACTACTTCATGGAAGGCCTCGCCCGCGAGCTGGCCATGCCCGTCACCTGGTGGTGAGGGCCCGGGCCATGGTGGCCAATGCCGGACGATCATCCGGTTGGAATTGCGCAAGATTTACAACACATGAAATACATCACCATCTATCACGCCAACCTCAACTACGCCTATCTTCCGGAACGACGTTATGAGTTCGTCATCCGCAACAGCTATGAGTTGATTTTCGACACCTATCGCGAGGATCTGCCGGGCGATGCCTATGTTTTTGAGGCTTCCGGTTACACCATCGAGCAGATGGCTCTCAAAACCCCTGACGTGTTGGAGAAACTCAAGGCCGCCATCGCGAGCGGACAGTGTGAGTTCATGGGGTCGCCGTATGCCCATCCGATGCTGCCGAACTTCCCGGAGGAGGACGGCCGTTGGTCGATCAAGTTCGCCAACGATGTTTATCAGAAATACCTCGGTTTCCAGCCGCGCAGCTTTTGGAACCCCGAGTGCGGCTGGCGCGACTACGTCAAGAATCAGGTGGCTGATAACGGGTACCGCAACCTGCTGCAGGAGTTCGAGCAATACAGCCGCTCGCTCGGAGCTGACGGACAACCGCTGCGTCCCGAGATCTACGACGTCGAGAAAATCGACAATTCGCAGTTCTATAACTTCGACTTCAAATACGATCTTCCCGGCACCGAGAGTGCGCTGCATTTCCCGTTCAAGAACCTCGCGGGCATGGCACCGGACACCCTGCGCGTCTTTTTGCGCACCGACCGGGTGGCGGTCTTCGGCGTGCGCTACTTCATGAGCCACCCCGGCCACTCGTTGGCCAATTATATCGAACTCATCAGGAAGTTTTCCCAACAACTCCCTGGTGAACCGGAGGGCGCGATGCTCATCTATGCCGATGACGCCGAATACGTCGGCACCAACGCGTGGTATAACCTGAAGTATTGCAACAATCCCGACCAGATTTTCGAACGCATGCCGGATGCGCGCGAGAAACTCGTCGCGATGGTCAACGCAGTGCGCGAACTCGGCGAGTTCACCACCTTCGACCATGCCTGCAACCAGCTTCCCGCGCTCGAGGATCCGATTGACTTCAACGACAACATGTCGTGGCACGGCGGCCAGGCGTCGAACTGGGCCAACACGCCGATGGCGCTGTTGCTGCGGCCATGGCAGCAACTCGTGCGCAACAAGCTCAAGGAAGTGGAGGCTTCCTTGCCGCAGGAAGTGTTGGAACGCGTGTGGTTCCATCTGACGAATTCCTACAATTCGGACGGCCAGTGGCCGCCAACCACCAAGGCGTCTCCTCACATCATCTATCCGTTCAACTACAAATACAACTTCGAGAACTTGCTCGCCGCCGAGCTGCTGCTCGGCGGGGTGGACCGGACGCAGATCGACGTGTGCCCGCTAGCAACCATGGCGGCCATTTTCACCATGCAGCAGGACCTGGTACTGGAAAAGGCGGAGACGCTGCTGGCGTCCGGATCCGCCGGGGACCAGAAGAACGCCGCCTTCGCCCGGCAACTCATCCTCCGGTCGCGAGACACCACCAGCGTGCCCGCGGGCACCAAGGTGCTGTACCCGTCCGAATATGAAGTCCGCGCCGACGCGCTGATCCTCGCCCGCCAGTTGGTGGGTGGCGTGGTGGTCGCCGGCGACAAGTGAAGCCAGCTCCAATAAATGACTCCATCCACCATCCTCCGCCCCCGTGTTCCATGGCTCGACGACCGCAGCCGTCACATTCAGGCGCACGGCGGCGGCATCATCAAGCTGCTGGACACCTATTACTGGTTCGGCGAGGACCGCGGCCGCGACAACGACCCCGGCAAGCGCCAGGTCGCCTGCTATGCCTCGCGCGATCTGGTCAACTGGACGTTCCGCAACCAGGTGGTCAACCTGGCCGACCCGGCTAACTTCGGCGACGAATGGGTGCTGGAGCGGCCCAAGGTTTTTCACAACGCGGCCACCGGCAAATTCGTAATGTATATGCACGTCGACGGCCGGATCACCCCGGACCACAAGTCGCGCTACAGCATCGCGCGCATCGGCATCGCGGTGTGCGACACGGTGGATGGCGACTATGAGTTTCTCACCTCGTTCCGGCCGCTGGGTTGTGAGAGTCGCGACCTCGGCCAGTTCATTGATGACGACGGCACGGCCTATCTGATTTTCGAGGACCGTGCCAACCAGGGGTTCCACATCGCCCGGCTGGCCGATGACTACCTGAGCGTGGCCGGGGACATGTCGTTCATCGCCGCGGGCATCGAGGGCGGGGCGATCGTGAAATTCGACGGGCTGTATTACGTGCTCGGCTCGGCGCTGACCGGCTGGGCGCCCAACCCTAACAAATATGCCACGGCCGCCTCGCTCGCCGGGCCGTGGTCGGAGTTCCGGGACATTGCCCCGCCCGAGACCAACACCTATGGTTCGCAGTCCACGATGCTGCTCAAAGTCCAGGGCCGCGAGCAAACCACCGTCATTTATATGGGCGATGTCTGGAACCCAGACTGCCAGTGGGAATCGAGCTACCTCTGGATGCCAGTGGAAATCGGCGGCGGCAAGCTGTGGCTGCCCGAACCGCAGGACTGGTCGCTCGACGTCGCCACCGGCGTGGCGAGGATCCTGCCTGAGGCTCATTGACTCATCCACCCGCACGCCATGTCACGACTCCCATCTAGCATCAAGCACCGCTTTCTCGCCATCGACGAGGGGCTCGCGACGCTGCTGCACGTCAACGAGTCCGACGCGACGCAGGATTGGGTCGTGCCCATCGGCCACCCGCAGGCGCGCGACATGCAACTGGTTGGCAATGGCCGGGTGCTCATCGGCCATCATCATGGCTGGAGTGAGTTCGATCTGCGCGACGGCCGGGTGGTGGCTGAATTCACCGCCTACGAGGGCGTCACCGCGGTGCGCCGCCAGCCGGACGGACACACGCTGGTCGCCGGGGTGGATATTGCCGGGGTGGCGGGCGTGGTGGTGCTCGAGCTTGACTCTAACCTTGTCGAGATCCGCCGCGCGGTGTATCCGGGCGACTATGTCCGGCTGATCCGCCAGACGGCGCAGGGGACCTATCTGATGTCCTGCAACGAGCAAATTCGCGAGGGCGACCGCGACGGCAACTACCTGCGCGAGTATCCGGTCGAGGGGTTCTATCATGCGTGGAAATCCCTGCGCCTGCCCGGCGGCAACCTGCTGGTTTCGGCCGGTTACGGCGCGTTCATGGTCGAGCTCGATCCGGCGGGAGGAGTCGTCCGCAAGTTCGGGGCCAAGGACCAAGTCCCCGCGGCGGTGAAACCGTTTTTCTACGCCATGTTCCAACTGCTGGCTAACGGCCACATCGTGATGGCCAACTGGCAAGGCCACGGCGAGGGCTTCGGGGATTCCGGCATCCAGTTGTTGGAGTTCGACACGGCCGGGGAAATCGTCTGGAGTTGGAGCGACGCCACCCGGATCTCGTCGCTGCAGGGGGTGCTGGTTCTCGACGGCCTCGACACGGCGATCCTCCACGATGAACGTTGCGGCATCATGCAACCGGTGGGGTGAATGACGCGGGGCATGGCGCAGGCGGCCCGTTTCCAGCTCGTTGACCTAACTAAGCACCGAACCATTCAGAGAATACTTGGTCATGACTTTGGAACCACTCTACCCGGCGACGACAGGCCTTTGGCGGCTGCGCTATCCATGACGGCCAGGCGGGATTACTCCTTCGCCTTCGTGATTGAACCACAGGAGTCGCGCGGATCGTCATTCCATATTGCCCACCTGCCGTAACCATCAGACTCATGCGAAACTCTCTAGCCGTCTTGTTCATGCTCTCGACTTCCTCCGTCTTCGCCGCCGATCCTCCGACCGGCCAACAACCGCAGGCCGCCAACCCGATTCTCCCGGGCTACTACGCGGATCCGTCGCTCGTGACGTCCGGAGGCAAGCACTACATCTATGCCACTCTCGATCCATGGGGCGACAAGAGCCTGGGCTGTTGGGAATCGCCCGATTATAAAAACTGGATTTATCGCGCTTTGAACTGGCCCACCAAGGCCGCCTGCACCAGCGGCACTTCCGGCTCCGCGGGTGTCTGGGCACCCTCGGTGGTCGCTCTACCGGACGGTCGCTTCCTGATGGCCGTTTCGGTTGGAAATGAGGTCTGGCTCGGCGTCGCCAAACGCCCGCTCGGCCCTTGGGAGAACGTGCTCGGTGACCAACCTTTCATTCCCAAGAACTACAAGCCCGGCTTCCACATGATCGACGCCGAACTCTTCGTGGACGACGACCAAGCGGTTTACATTTACTGGGGCTCCGGGCTGGGTTGGAAAAACGGCCGCTGCTGGGCCGCCCGCCTTGGCGCGGACTTCAGGAAATTCGCAGACGAACCGAAGGACGTCACACCGACACACTACTTCGAGGCCCCCTTCATGGTGAAGCGTCACGGCAAATACTTTCTCATGTATTCCGATGGCGTGACCATCAAGGACACTTATCAAGTTCACTATTCGGTCGGTGACACTCCATTCGGCCCATTCACCGAACCGGACAACAGCCCCGTGCTCGTCACGGACAAGGCCGCCGATGTCATCAGCCCCGGCCACCACGCCGTGTTCCGCGAGGGAACAAAGGACTACATCCTCTATCACCGGCACAGCATTCCCTTCGATCCGAAGTTCATCGGCCGCCAGACCTGTGTGGACGAGTTGAAAATCACCGCGGACGGCCGCATTGCCAAGGTCGTGCCCACCCACGCCGGCCCCGCCCTCGTGCATGGCCGGGCCGAAGCCCGCAGCCTCGCATTCGGTGCGACCGTCACCGCCTCCAGCCAGGAGTCTGCGCATAGAGCGCCCGCGTTTGCCATAGATGCCAACTACGCCACCCGCTGGGCCGCCGACCGCAATGCGCAGGGTGCCTGGCTCCAGATCGACCTCGGTTCGATCAAATCATTCTCCCGCCAGCTCATCCGCCCTGAATACGCGTGGAAACCCTATCGGTTTGCCGTTGAGACGTCATCCGACGGCAAGGCGTGGAGCCCGCTGGCGGACCACACCGACCCGGCGGTCACCGGCTCGCCCATCCTGATAGAAAAGAGCGGTTCCGCACGCTACATTCGGCTTGTTTTCCCGTCGGACGTCCCCGGCTCCGACATCTCGCTCTTCGAGTGGAGCGTGGTCGGCGCGCCGTGATTCCGCCCTCTCGAACAATACAGCCTGCATGCCCACCCAATTGACATCTCTCGGCCTCGCGTTGCTGTGCGTGTTCACCGTCGTCCGTCCATGCCTCGCGCAAGCGGCCGCCGGTGACGTTCTCGACACGCTCATTCTGGGCGACCCCGCATCCGAGCGCCGCCACGCGCTCACGCAGGTTGCCAGCGAGGTGATCACGGGCGGCCTCGCCGAACCGGCCCGCCAACTCCTGGCGCAAAAGCCCGTCTCCTACAACGGTGGCTCGGTCAGCTTCTTCCTCAACGTCGATCCCGCGAACCAGAACCACGTCACCGTGAAGCTCTGGGGCTCCGACCGCGGCGCCGGCCACGGACGCCTGCTCCTCTATCTCGACGGCATGCAGGTCGGCTACCGCCACGAAGGCGATCACGACGTGCTCAACCAGATCGACGACGACCCGCTCTACGCCGGGCGCTTCGTCTATCAGACCGTCGCGCTCCCGCTGGCCCACACGCGCGGCAAAACCACAGTGAACCTCAAGCTCGGGGTCATCGGACCGATGTGGCCCTACGGACAGTTTTTCAAGCAGAAGCAGAAAGATCTCAACGCGCCGAGCCGCGGCCTCTACCGGGTTTACACCCACACCTCGACCCGCTTTACCCCGCCCGCCGCCGAGAACCCAGGCGCGTTGCCCGCCCGCAACATCCGCCCCGCCGGCCCGGTCGATGACCTGCTCGCCCGGATGAAGGAGACGGTCAACTCGCGCCTCGCCCGGATCCTCGCCGACACGTCCGCGCCAGCCGCCAACGCCAAGGGCAACGGCGGAAACCTGCAACTCCTCGCCGAGGCCTACCACACGCCGTGGACCGTCGCCTATCAGAACCCCGCGACCCTCGCCGCACTCGTCCGCGCTGGCGACGCCTTCACCGGCCCCGGCTGGATCGGTTCCCAATGGTCAGGTGCCGGCCCGCTCGGCGAGGCCATCGCCCGCGTCGGCCCCGATCCCCTGCTCCTCAAAGCACTCGACGAAGAAATCGAGGTTCCCGTCGAGCTGCCATTTGTGCCGGGCACCCATCGCTCCGACATCAACAAGGACGCCACCCACACCCCGCCCGCGCTCAGCGGCACCAAGATGCGACTCACCCGCCGCGACGCCTGGGCCCGCTTTCTGCGCGCCAGCGTGGACTGGAACCGCACCCTCGGTCGTCGCTCTTTCACCAACCAGTCCATGATCGTGGACTTCGGCATCTACACCGCCAACCGCGGCCTCGCCGTCATCGCCCCTGAGCGCGCCCTCACCGAGGAGCAGTCCCGCCGCTACCTCTACGAATCCGCCGGCCTGCTGCCATGGCTCGGCAACGACCTGCCCGACGGAGGCAGCGAAAAACCCTTCGGCACCGACTACCGCGTCGTCTCCCGCAAGGGCGTCTCCCGCGAACTCGGCTGGGTCGGCACCTATGGCGAAACCATCCTCAAGTTCCTCCGCAACATGGCCGAGCTCACCGGCGACCCGAAGCTGTTAGCCCAACTCATCGACATTCAAACCAAGCGACTCTTCTTCCGCTACCCGAGCGTGGACGCCGACGGCTATCGCACCATGAAGCTCACCAGCGAGATCGACGGGCGCACCGCCCACTTCCCCAAGGCCAACGCCGCCTATGCCGCGTCCGACGTCAGCGAATTATGGTGGATGGACATCGCCGCCTTCGCCAAGGACCCCGCCTCGGTCGGTGCCACCCAGCAGTGCCTGGAGGACAACCAGTATTACCCGCGGCTTGCCCAGCGCGCCCAGGACAAGGAAACCCTCGGCATGATGCGCAACATCGACGAATACGCGACGGTCAAGGCGCTGCCAAAAAGTTCCTATCGGATCCCGACCGGCGACGGCCAGCCCGACTTCGTCTTCGCCGACGAGGAAAACGCCGTCATCGCCCTGAAACACGGCGCCACCCGCCTGTTCGTGAACTTCTACTACCGCCAGGAACGCGGTGTCAGCGGCGCCACCCGCATCCTGGAAGTCGAACCCCGCATGATGCGCATCGCCACCGTTCTCGCAAAGTTCGAGGTCAACGCCACCGGCCAGTTCTGGACCCGCCCCGACCACATCGACTTCCTGCGCAGCGGCGGCTTTCCGCCGCCCGATGAGGTGATCCATCAGGCGTGGGCGGGCGAGCAACTCCCCATTGCCAAGCGCCCCGCTGACGCCAAACTGCCCGTCTATGGCGACTGGGGACCGTTTGTCGGCAAGGCCTCGTTCTATCACCTGCGCTACGGCGACTACCTCTTCGCGGTCAACACCACCGAGAACCAGACCTTCACACTGCCCGCGCCAAGCGGCCATGCCCAGGCCCGGGAGCTCGTGTCCGGCAAAACCCTGAACCTGAACCATGAAATCCGGGTGGCTCCGCTTTCCACGGTCGTGCTTTTGCTTGAAAAACCCGGCCGTTGATCCTCCACGACGAGCGGGACGGCGTGATGCAACCGCAGGGCTGAGCTGCGTGCCTGGATGAGACCCACGTCAGGTGGGTAATCCAAGGTGGTGCGCTCTCGACGAGAGCGCATGCCGGGGAGATGCCAACGTCCGACAAACCGGGACGCTGCGGCATGTCCTTGGACTTCTCTTGGACTGCGGCGAGTCATCGCCGCTTTGCGCTGTCACTAACAAACATGTAGCCGCTATCAATCACCATGCAGGAATACTGGGGGTACCGTAATCAATCAGTGTGGCGTTGGCGCGGAATCGGAGCGGCCACCCAAAGCGGTGAAGCTCGCGCTTCACCGCAGTCCATAGTGGCTAGGTTAGCGCCGCAGCAAGAACCTCATTCCGAGTCCTCCGAGGACCGGCACTTTAACGCGGTGACCTCGTTAGTTCCGTATAATATCCCATTCCTATTTGACCCCCTTGTTCGGCAGCATCGAGCCGTCGACCCACGCGCCCTCGACGAGGTTTTGACGGAAGATCGGCGGGATGCCGCGTGCACCGTCGTTGATGAGCGAGTTGAGCATGAGAAACCCGACCCGGCCGATTTCCTCCGGGTGCTGGTCGATGCCGGCGTTGGCGCTGCTGTCGAGCAGGGTGGTGACAGCCAGCGCAACATCGCGGGGGACGCGGATCCCGGCGCGTTTGAGGATGTCGGGCATGTCGCCGGTATCGGTGAAGATAGCATCGGGATGGTGTCGTTTGCGCCAGGCGGTAACGGCCTCGGCACGGCCGGTGCGCGGGCCTTCGCCGATCACGCAGATCGGCAGGCGCTGTTTTGCCGGCACAGTGCGCTGGGCCATCAGGAAGCCCGCCTCAAACAGGTGGCCACGCTCCAGGCTGTTGATCTCATGGGTGACAAATCCGATGCGCTGATAGCCGCGTTCGCGGATTTTCTGAAAGGCGACCATCGTGTTGGCGACCTGGTCTGCGGTGACCACGTGGGTAGCCGGGTTTTTTAACGAACGCCCGAAGCGCACCACCGAGTATTGCTCCCAGGGAAACGAGCCCCAGTCGGGGTGGGGCCGTTGCGGCGGCAGGAGGATGCCCCTGATCCCGCGGGCCGTTAGAATCTGGTGCAACCGCTCCGTGGAGTAATCCTCGTCGAGTTGAAATTCCTCCAAACGATAGCCGAACTTGGCGGCAGCCTTGCTGGCGCCAATCCAATACATGTCAAACTCCTTGTAGCTGCGGAGTTTTTTGGCTGGATTCCAGGCATTGATCCAGGCAATAACCGCCGAGATCGGGGTGGTCGCCTTGCTGCGCCGGTATTGCGACAGCGCCGTGAGCATTGGGTCCGGTTTGTAGCCTAGCTCGAGCGCCAGTTGCTGGATTTTCTCGCGCATCGCCTTGGAAATGCGCGGATTGTCGCGCAGGGCCAGCGACACGGTGACGTGGCTCACCCCGAGTTGTTTGCCGATATCACGCAGGCTCAGGCGGGCAGGAGTTGGGTCGGGTTCCATCAAGTGGTTCAGTCCGTGGTGGCGCGGATTGACTTGTCGAATACCAGGGTAACGGTATCGTGTCGAGCGCAGAAACGCGGGACGTCGCTGAGCGTTGAGGTCCGCCATTGTTCACCGTCAGCGTCGAAACCGAGGAGTTGCCACAACCCGTGTTCGACATGCTGATTCATGTGCTCCGATCCATCAGGGGGCGCCGGGCCATCGTCATGTTGCCGAAGGATGAGGCATTCACCCTACAGGCCGCTGGGTTGGACGAAACAGGCTATACCGGCGAATGAGGAGGGCAAATTACAGGGTCGTTCTCGATGCATGCGTGTTGGCCAATCACGGAGTGTGTGACCTGTTTCTGCGTCTTGCCGAGCGCCCTCGCCTATACTCCCCAATCTGGTCCTCGGGCATTCTGGAAGAAACCGCCCGCACCCAAGTTACCAAGCTGAATTGGTCTCAAGACCTCGCGGATCACTGGCGAGGTTGCATAAATCATGATGATCAGAAGGTAAAGCTCGTTCATGCCGGGTGGAACGGAGTCCGGGTACGGACTTGTTTGACGATTTGCCCGGTGAGGCGATGGTTTGCAGGAATCCGCCGGGTTGGCGTAATCATCGTTATTGGCCGTAGAATTCAATTTCGGCGACATTGCCGCTGCTTGATTTGGGTGCCAGGTAGCGCACATAACGGCACGGCTTCGCGTTGGCGATCGGCTGTTCGGTCATGTGACCTTGTGCAGGTGGCGTGGCGATGGTGAACACGGTGGTGGCATCGCTGAAATCCGCCTGGTTGGCGATTTGGAATTGGCCGCCGAGCATCCGGTCAGATAATTCGAGGCGCGGCCGGAAGCGGATCCTGGCGAGCCGCGCGCTGCGGCCGAAATCCAGGCCCACCCAAGCAACGCCACTATCCGGCGCGTCGAAAAACGTGTCCGGGCGGCCATCCATCGCGGCTTCTTTGGTGGCCACCGGGTTGTTTTGCCACGAGCCGGGCGTGCCGATGATGGTGCCTCCCAACTGGCCGGGGTTGAACTTCACATCGCCCCCGCCTCCCACTTCCAGTTCGGCGAGCGCGGCGGCTTGCCCCTGCGGCCAACCGACAAAGCTCACCCGCAAAAAGCGGATCGCACTGCCGAAGTTGCCGGTGGCGGTGCGGACCCGCTCGGTGAGTTCGTTTTGTGCCTGGCCGACCACGGGCGTCCAGTCGTTGCCATTGGATGAGACGGCGATGGTGTAGCGGTAGTTGCCGGTGTCGGGAAACGTGAGTCGCACGCGGTTGATCGAGTAGGTGTTTTCGAGGTCCACGCGGATCCACGGCGCGGGATCGCCGCGGGCCGCCTGCCAGACGGTGGCGGCTTTGCCGTCGTTCACATGGGCCGATGAGAAATTGACCGCGCTGCTGCTGGCCTTGGTGGGGCGGTCGGTCGCCAATCCCAGGGTCAGTGCCACGGGACTGGCAGCCTGTCCCTTGACAAAGCGCGCGTAGGGACGTGGTTTGACCGTTGGGGTGACGCCCTGGGTCCAGCGCGGTTCGCCCATAGAAACGATGGTGATTTGCGCAGGAGGCAGGCCGGGGGAGGTGGCGCGGATCACCGATGCGCCGCCGTGGTAGGAACGGAATTCGATCGCCGCTTTGCCATCAAGAATCGCGATGTCGGATTTCGGATCGAAGGTGATCGACGGGCCGGTTGGGAACTCGCCGGGGCCGGACACCAGTTCAAGGGTGACGGGCATGCTGTTAGACAGTTCCTTGCCTGCGCCATCGAGGACCGTGACCTGCAAGTGGGTGTCGGCGGTGCCATCCACCACCTTCAGGGTCATCGGATCCGCTTCGAGGCGCAGCTGCGCGGGCGTTCCGGCGGCCGGCCACTCGGGCGGAGCGATGTGCCGGTATTCGTTGCGATACCAATACCAGGCGCGCTTGGGGATGCGGAAATAATCCACGATGCCCATGCGCCCCAAATTGGCACCAGCCAGTGACCCGTGGTCGAACATGCACCAGATGACCTGGCCGCTGCGCCACGGATGGACCGGCTTGCCCTGGTCGCTGGCAAGCTGGTCCCAGCCCGGCTGGTAGATACCGGGGCGTGTCGCGGTGGTGCTGCCGTATTCCGAGACGATGTTAGGCACGCCGGGGTTTTGAAAGGCGGCGATCAGGGCGCCGTCGCCATTGTAGCCGGCGAGGTCACCCACCTTATCGATGCGATTCTCGTCGAGCGGCCGCTGTGATCCCCCGACGGCCGCCGGGCGGGTGGGGTCGAGGAGGTGGGTAGCGGCGACGAGTTCCGCGAGGAAGGACTTCACCCTGGGGATGGTGGATTTGTCGGTGAAGAACGTCTCATTGCCCATGCTCCAGGCGACGATGGACGGATGGTTGCGGTGGACGCGGATCATCTCGCGCAGTTGTTGTTTGACGCTGGCCTCGAAGCCCGGCTGGTCCTCGCTGGCCGGCGGATAGGAACCTGAATTCCAATAACCGTCAGGCCGGAAGCCGCCAATCGCCCAGAAGGCATTTTCCGACCAGAGCATGACGCCCAGCCGGTCGCAAGCCGCGGCAAACGCGGGGGCGTGCGGATAGTGCGAACCGCGGATGAAGTTGAAACCGGCGTCCTTGACCATTTTCACGTCGCGCTCGAAGCCGGCGTCGGTGACGGCGTCGCCCCAACCGGCGTGGTCCTGATGGACGTTCGCGCCGTAGATATAGAGGTGCTCGCCATTGAGAAAAAACCCTTGGTCCGCCGTCCACTTGAACCAGCGGAAGGCGAGCGGCGAGGTGAGCTCATCGGCCGCATCCAGCCCGTCTAACACCGTGGTTTGGACCGCATAAAGCTCCGGATGGTCCGGATGCCAGAGCTTGGGGTGGCCGATCGGCTTGCTGGTTTGGTCGAAGGTGAAAGTCGCGCCCGGCGGCACGGCTTGCCTGGATTCCATCACGCTCACCGGCTGGCCGGCGGCATCGAGCACGGTCGTCCTGAGCGTCGCGACCTTGGCCGCGCCGGAATCGTTCACGATCTCGGTTTTCACATTCACCGTGGCGGATTCCTTGGAAACCTGAGGGGTGGTGACAAACGTGCCATACCAGGCGACGTGCAGCGGAGCGGTGGCCACGAGCCGCACGTTCCGATAGATTCCGCCGCTGAAGACATGTTCGCCGGCGCGGGGCGCGAGCCGGGCGTTCCACAGATTGTTGACCCGCACCGCCACCACGTTCTTGCCCGGCATGGCCGCCGCGGTGATGTCAAAGGAGAACCCCGTGTAGCCACCCTGATGCTCCCCCACCCGCTTGCCGTTGACAAAAACCTCGGCGACCTGAAACACTCCGTCGAATTCCAGAAACAGCCGCTTGCCTTGTGCCGCGTCCGGCAGGCTCAGCGTTTTGCGATACCAACCGTAGCCGGTGTAAAAGTCCGTGCCGGCGAAGTAGGGCAAACTGAAGGAATGCGGCAAGCCGACCGCCGACCAGCTGCGATCATCGAAGCCGGGCGCTTCCGCGCCTTTGACATCCCCTGGCGTGAACGCCCATTCCCGGTTGAGGTTGACGGCCAGTCGCTGGCTCGGGACCTCCGCCGCCACCAGCCACGAGGCGCTTAGGATGCCACAGGTTGAAAGGCAGCGGATGAATCGAATGAACGAATGGGTCATGGAGAGCTGGGTCGTGATTGCGGATCCAAACAGGCGGGAAAGGATCATGATTGGGTGAATATGCAGGACGGGTTGAGGCTACGGCCACTCTGTCAAAAACTCATCAGCCGCCAACGCTTTCCATGGTAAACGTTCTGACTAACTTGGCTACTTGGCTACGGAGCGCGGGCTTCAGCCCGCCCGGACTCGGCGGGCTGAAGCCCGCGCTCCATGGCCAATCGGTCAAGTATTTCAGGTCGGCTGCACAAAGTCGTCAAGGAGCACGCTAATTGTCCTTGATTTGATTTTTCTCGTGCCGCTGGCCATAGATCCGCAGTTCGGCGGGCTCGAACAAGCCGGCGGACTTTCTGCTGGTCTTGGCGATCTTGAGGAAGCGGAAGCGCGCGTCCAGCTGCGGTGGAGACACTGCCACACGTGTCATTTCGATCGGCAGTTGGGTGATCTCCGGGGTGAGCTGGGTCCAGTGCTGGGAATCGTCCGAGCCGAAGAACGCCGTATCCTGGGCACGGTTTTCAAAGTTCAGGCGGCCTTCCAGCGCGAAGGCGCTGGCCGAGAATTGGAATCCCGCGCCGAAGTCGAAAATGTAATTCAGATCCTTGGCCAGAAAATAGACCGGGAAGGTGTCGTCATTGCCATCCGTGAGCAGGGCGATCTGCGCGCCGATATTCGAGGAGACGACGACTTTCGGAAAATCCATGCTGCCGTCCCGCAGGCGTGGCGTGAGCGGTTCGAGCCGGTCGAAGGCCGCCTGCAGGGCCGCCAGTTTCGGATAGAACGCCTGGTCGTCCGGGCCGTTGAGCGACTGGTGCGCGTCGTCATAGAGTTCCTTGCACCGCTGCAAGCCGGCCGCGACATAAGCGACGGCCGGGTCGTGGGCGTCGGCGATGCGCTCGACGGCCTGCTTGGGGTCGGCGGTGACGGTGATGCGCACGCGCCTGGGGGTGATGGATTCATGCTCGGCGGCCATCACCACGAACTCGAATTCGCCGGCCTGTGGCGGATGCCATTGGAAGAGTCCGGTTAGAGAGTTCAATGCCGCATCCTTGGGCATGTCCAGGCTGGTGACACGGACCTCGTTGCCGGTGGCGGCAAAGTCGAGCTGTACCGGGGCCCCGACGTAGGCGACCACCCGCAGCTCGCCGCGGCCGGAACGGTATTCGGGTGCATGCAGCTTGGCGTCGGGCTTGCGCACGAGCTGGTCGAGATCCACCTGGGTTGGCGGGGCACCCTTGACGATGAAGTAAACGATGTCGCCGAAGCGCTCGAGCTCGCCCATCGTGTAGGCGACCAGCCGCCATTCGCCGCGGGTGTCGGGCAGCAGCCACGGTTGGGAGAATCCGGACATGTCGAGGGTGGCCACGCCGTTGGTGCGGATGCGCAGCCAGAGGGTTTTGCGGTCGGTGTCGCAACTGAGGATGGCGATGCGGGTTCCGCTGGCGGTTGGTTTCACTCTGACAAACGAAACGTCGGATTCCGTGACGACGGCGGCGTTGGAGTCGAAGCGGGTCGAGCGCTGCTCGATTTCGACCACCTCGGGCTCCATCACGGTTTGAGGGACCCTGGCACCCTCGCCGCTCACATTGCCAGGGATGGAGATCCAATCGAAGTCGGAGTTGACGATCCGCTTGGAGAACGCCTCGTGGTAATACGGATAGTTCTTCGCCATGTCGACGCCCCGGCGCCAGGCCTGATGAAAATACGCGTCCCAGAAATCAAACCCGCGGATGCGGCCGCGGTAGTTGTCGGCGATGCGCGGGTAGATCGCGCGGGTGGATCCATCCGGGGCGATGTCGTAGGCGGCGGGAACCCACGGCGTGTCATACCCTAACATGAACCGGCAGAACTGGTCGGCGGCCGCGAGAATCCGCTCGTTGAGGAATTCATAGGGGCCGAGCGCGTCGTTTTTGGTGGAGATCGTGCCGGTGGCGGGGTCCACCCTGGTGCCTTGCGCGTTGATCATGCGCGCGGTGTTCATGAAAATCTCCACGTCGTCGCCGGCGTGGGCCTGGTCACGGCCCATTTCCATGAGCTGGACCACCGGTTCTTGCACCTTTTCCCCGGTGATCGCGTTGGTGTCGACGCGCCGGGCGAGGTGCAGGATCGAGGAGCTCCAGCCCTTGTTAGGCGCGTCCTTGTTGACGGTGAACCACTCGACGCGCTTCTGGTAGTTTGGGCGGTCGTTGGTGAAGATGTCGCCGGCCATTGCCGCGGTGAGCGGGTAGCCGTTCTGGTTCATGAACCAGCCGTTGTGGTTGAAAAACGTGGCCACCGCGGGAACCACAAAATGATGGGTGAAAGCCTCGGTGTCCTTGACGGTCCACTGCAACCCGGCGTTCGGCGCGCTGGTGTAGCGGATCAGTTCCGCCGCCATGATCAGATCCTGCACCGGATAGGACGCGTGGATGTGGTCCTCGGCGAAGCTCTTGAACTTCTTCGGGTCGAGTTTCGACCAGACCCGGATGATGTGCATGGCATTGGCGCGGTGGGCTTCCTTACCGGTGAAGTAATACATGAGCGCCTGCCGGTAGGCCTTGTCCGCGTCGTGTTTGAGGCGCGCCACCATCCCACGGCTGTCAAACGTGTCCGAGTCCGGCTGGGACGGGTCCTTGGCGCTCTGGATGCCGCAGGAAACCACCTCCGCAGAACCGGGATGGGCGGCGAGTTTCCTGAAGCCGGAATACCACGGGTCGCGCTTGGCCAGCACCTGGGCGCGGGCGTTGGCCAGCATCTCCCGGGTGAGCCCGATGCCCGGATGTGTGAACCCCTGGACCACTCCGCCGCGGATCTCCACCTTGGTGCTGGGTTCCGGCGGGTTGTCAGCGCCTTGGGAAATGGATATGCCAGCGAGGCACGCGAGGCACGCGAGGCCAGCGAGGGCGCGGGTGAGGTGGTGTATCATGGTGGGTGGTGTATTTTGTGCATTGCGTGACCCGAGACGAGTCAACCTCCCGACCCACTTGGCCGTTTGGCTACGGAGCGCGGGCTTCAGCCCGCCCGGACTCGCCGGGCTGAAGCCCGAGCTCCATGATGCCGCCAATGTTACTCTGCATGCCACTCCTAACGAGTGCAGGGTTCTGGTGCTAGAAAAGAAAATGAGAACCACTGATTGCACTGATTATACTGATGATTAGGAAGTTACGAGGGCATGCGCGCTCACCCAAAAGGTTAGCGTTATATCAGCTATTACAAATTTAATTCTTTCAGTTAAAATCAGTGCCATCAGTGGTAAAAAAAGCCGCATTTCCTGATTTTATTTTCCTATTTAGGGTAAAAAGATCCGCTCCGTCGTTTGTCATTTTCCTTTGTGGGATCAATGCCGGGTGTTCATGCGGATCAGGCACAGCGAGTTGGCGGGGAGTTCGCAGGCGAACGTGCCCGACACCGTGATCGGTTCGCAGCGCGGCGCAACTGCGGCGGGGTTCTCAAACGTGTTGTGGGCGTCGGGCTCGCCCGACAAAACCGTCAGCGTGGCGGCGGGGTCCAGCTTGCCGATGTCAGATAGATCCACCTTCGCCGTCACCGCCACGGCGGATCCATTCACCAGCTTCAGAATGACCTCGCCGCTTTGCGAGTTCCTCACACAGGACGCCGCCAGCATGGTCGCGTCCGCGGCGACGGTCACCGGCAGGTAGATGTCGCCATGGTTTTGCCCGAACATCTGCTGGACGTGGTAATTCGCGGATAGCAGGATGCGGGTGTTGTCGAAGTAGATCATGTCGGGCCGCCACTGGGTGTGCCCCTGCTTGGCCAGCAATGGCGCGTATGACGACAGCTGCACGACGTCGCCGTTGCGTTCGAGAGCGGTCATGTAGGCGGCCTCGGCCAGCGCGGTGCGCAGGGTGTTCACGTGATTGGATTCCTGCGCGGCGTATTCGCCGGCATAGACTTTGGGTCCCTTGCGGTCATAACGGTCGTATCGGTTCAGGTTGTCGAAAAACCATTGCGGCGGCCGGTAGTAGTGCTCATCGACCATCGGGGTGTGGATCCCGCGGGCGAATTGCCACCCCTGATCGAAGTCCGCACCCTCCGGTTGGGAGCCGGCCGTGCCGATCACGGTGATCTCCGGGTGTTGTTGCTCAATCGCATCCTGAATCATCTTGAAGCGCTCCTTGAACTCCGGCGAGATGGCGTCCTCGTTGCCGATGCCGAGGTATTTCAAGCCGAACGGCGCGGGATGCCCGGCCTGCGCGCGTTGCGCGCCCCACCGGGTGGTCGCCGGGCCATTGGCCCACTCGATCAGATCGTGGATATCCTGGATGTATGCTGGCATGTCCGCCAGCGGGATGGATTGTTGTCCCTTGCCGCGCTTCTGATCCGAGTGCGGGCAGCTCACCCCGGCCGCCAGAATCGGCACCGGCCTGGCGCCGATGTCCTCACAGAATTGGAAATATTCAAAGTAGCCCAGGCCGACGCTCTGATAGTAGTTCCAAAAGTTTTTCTGGCCGCGGCGCTGTTCGACCGGGCCGATGGTGTCCTTCCACCGGTAAATGTTGTGGAGACCCATGCCGTGGGCCACGCAACCGCCGGGGAAACGGATGAATTTCGGATGCAGCTCGGCGATTGCCTGCGCGAGGTCGGGACGCAATCC
>JBAXBG010000060.1:0-17713 GCA_037142115.1 Verrucomicrobiota bacterium
GCCCATGGCACCGCCCCCACCCGCCATCGAACTCGGCAACCTCAAGCTCCCGCCAACCCTGCTGGAATACCGTGACCGCGCACCCAAAGGCGCGGCCCATCTGGTGGAATTGGCGGGATTACTTGAGGCCAAAGGTGCCCCCCAACGCGCCCTGCTGGCATGGGAACGAGTGCTCGACACAGTTCCGGCGGACGACCGTCAGCGGCATCTGGCCAGCGCCGCCATCCGGCGCCTGCGCCCCACCCTGCCGGCTTGGAACACGGATCGCACCGCCGCCCTCGCCATTACCCTGCATGCCGCGGCCCGCAAAAAATCCCTCAACGCGGTCACCACGTGCTTGGAGAAAATCGCCAGCGACTTGGAACACGCTTCGGCCGGAATCCTCAAAGTCACCTCCTCCGTCACCACCTCCTCCAAGCGCAGCCAAACCACCAACCCCGCCGCCATTGATCTGTGGATCTCCGGCCGCACCAAAAAATCCTCCACCACCGCCGTGCACAGCTGCACACCCGCCTCAACCCCAACCCTGCGCGACGACCTCCTCAAAACCCTCTATGCGCTGATCCACGACCAGTTGGCACCGGCACCCGTCCACACCCCGCCCGCCCCCACCGAGGGCGCGGCCGAGCCGTTAGAATGGGTGGCCGGCCAGATCACCCGCGCCTGCTGGCAGGATCTTGGCTCCCGCCTCAACCTCCCGCCCGCCAAACACGACTGATTGGTTCCAGCGCCTAAGATTTGCGGGACTTCACACGTTTTTCCCGCAGGTGCCGCCTGCGCGCAACCCCTTTCCCCATGATTTGCCGCCTCGCCATCGTCTTTGCCGCCATCACCTCGCTGGCTCCCGCCCAGAACGGACCACCCGCCGCTCCCAACCCGGCTCCCGCTCCCGCCACCTCCCCCGTCCACAAGCTCGACGACTTCCACTATCGGATCGGCGCGGTCACCCTCGATCAACGCAGCCGTGAAATCCGCTTCCCGGCCAAGGTCAACCGGACAGCCGAACGGGCGCTCGAGTATCTGATTGTCATGCCTCAGGGCAAAACCCATGAGTCGCTCTTCGTCACCGAAATCTCCCCCACCCATCTGAATCTGGCGTTCACCCTGCTGCGCTTCCCCGCGTCGCCGGAACTCTTCTATCTGCTCGATGCCAAGGGCGAAATGACTGAACAACACCCGCTCGTGCCCGCCTCGGTAAAAGCCGCGGCCCGCATCGACATCGACGTGGAATGGGACGACCACGGCACCACCCGCCGCATCCCGGTCAACGAGTGGATCCAACACGTGGTCAAAACCACCGCCATGGCCGCCGGCCCGTGGCTTTACACCGGCTCGGAAATCAGTGACGGCCAATACCTCCCGGAAATGACCGGCGACCTCGCCGCCATCATGATCGACCAGTCCGCCATGATCAATTTCCCCGGCCCCGACAACGACGACAACGTCTGGTGCGCCTACCCCAAACGAGTGCCGCCCGCGGACACGCCCGTCACCCTCATCATCACGCCCCACTCGAAACCACTCACTCCATCCCAACCATGAAATCGCTGGCTCCTCTCATCCTGCTCGGCGCAGCCCTTGCCACCGCCGCCCCGGAAAACCCCGACCGCTACGAATCCCTGCGCCAGGAAATCCGCCAGGCCATCGCCCGCGGCAACGGCTGGCTCAAAACCCAACAGAAACCCGCCGGCCACTGGGACGACGGCGAACTGCCCGCCTTCACCGCGCTCGCCCTCACCGCCGCGGTCCGCGATCCCAACCGCGACCGCTCGGCCGCGTGGCCCGAATCCCTGGAAAAAGGCTACACCTGGCTGCTGGCCCAGCAAAAGGACGACGGCGGCATCTACAACCGCGGCCTCTCGGTTTATAACACCGCCATCTCCGTCACCGCCCTGATGGCCGCCAACCGCAAAAGCTTCGAGCCCGCCGTGGTCAAGGCCCGCAAGCACCTCATCAACAACCAGTGGGACCGCGACCACCGCAAGGAAACCGACCCGGCCAACGCCGGCGGCATCGGCTACGGCTCGGACAAGGACCACTCCGACCTGTCCAACACCTATTTCGCGATCGAGGCCCTCGCCCTCTCCCAGAAAGTCGTCGCCGACGGCAACTACGGCGAGCAACCCGACCTCGACTGGAAGGCCGCCATCACCTTTCTCTCGCGCTGCCAAAACCTCGAAGGATCCAACGACCAGCCCTGGGCCTCCAACGACACCAAGAACAAGGGCGGCTTCGCCTACTCCCCGTTCGCCTCCAAGGCCGGCGAGGAAAAAACCCCGGATGGCCGCACCACCCTGCGCTCCTACGGCTCGATGTCCTACGCCGGACTGCTCTCGTTCATCTACGCCAAAGTCAGCGCCGATGACCCGCGCGTCGTCGCGGTCAAGGAATGGCTCGGCAAAAACTACACCCTCGACGAAAACCCCGGCATGGGCCCGCAGGGCGTCTATTATTACTATCAGACGATGTCCAAGGCCCTCACCGCCGCCAACATCAACCTGCTCAAGCTCGAGGGCGGCAAGGAGGTCGACTGGCGCAATGACCTCGCCGGCAAACTCCTCGCCACCCAGCGCGAAAACGGCTCGTGGATCAACGACAACGGCCGCTGGATGGAATCCAACCCGGTCCTCGTCACCGCCTTCACCCTGCTCTCGCTCGAGCAGATCTACGATTCGATTCCGGTGAAGTGATGGGACCCCTGGATATGTCACCACAAACCCAATCCGTCCTCGCGCGCCTGGCCGTGTGCAGCTGGTCGTTGCAACCCACCGATCCATCCGATCTGGTCCGTCAGGTCCACGCCCTGGGACTCAAGCGCATTCAGCTCGACCTCGATCCGCTGCGCGAGCAGGCCGCCGCCTGGCGCTCGCTGCCGGAGGAGTTGGCGGACGCGGGCATGGCGGTGGTTTCCGGGATGTTCCGCACCGCGGGCGAGGACTACTCCACGCTCGAATCCATCCGCCGCACCGGCGGGCTGGTGCCCGACGCCACCTGGCCCGCCAACTGGGACCACCTCCAGGAAACCGTTAGAAACGCCTGCCAGCTCGGCATGAAAATCGTGATGACCCACGCCGGGTTCCTGCCGCATGAACCGGTCGATCCCACGTTCGACACGATGATCGGGCGGATGCGGCAGGTGGCGCGGCTGTTTGCCGACCACGGCCTGACTCTGTGTTGTGAAACCGGCCAGGAAAGCGCCGGCTCGCTGGTGGCCTTCCTCGACCACCTCGCCGAGCCCAACGTCGCGGTGAATTTCGACCCGGCCAACATGCTGCTCTATCACAACGGCGACCCCGTCACCGCCCTCCGCACCATCGGCCGGCGCGTCCAATCCTGCCACCTCAAGGACGCCACGGCACCGGTGGTGGCCGGCACCTGGGGCGAGGAGGTCCCGCTCGGCTCCGGCCAGGTCGACTGGCCCGCGTTCTTCAGCACCATGGCCGAGATCGGATTTCCCGGCCACTTCTGCTTCGAGCGCGAGGCCGGCAGCCAGCGCGCCACCGACCTCGCCGCCGGCCTCCAATTCGTCACCAACCTGCTAGTCAAACCCGCTTCCTCCTTATGAGCACCATCAACGTCGCCGTCGTCGGACTGGGTTTCATGGGCATCACCCACCTCAAAGCCTACCGCCAGATCCCCAATGCCCGCATCGCCGCTCTCTGCGACGCCAGCCGCCTGCCCGTCGACGGCGTGCTCGCCGCGCCCGGCGGCAACCTCGGCAGCGATGACAGCCTGACCTTCGACATGACCCAGGTCAAAGCCACCGCCAGCCTCGACGAGTTGTTAGACGATCCCACCATCGACCTGATCGACCTCTGCGTGCCGACCCTGGCCCACCCCAAGCTCGCCATCGCCGCGCTGCGGGCCGGCAAGCACCTCATCTGTGAGAAACCCCTGGCCCGCACCGCCGCCGCCGCCCGCGAGATCGAGCAGGCCGCCGCCACCGCCAAGGGCTTCTTCATGCCGGCCATGTGCATCCGGTTCTGGCCCGAGTATGCCTGGCTCAAACAGGCCATCGACGGGTTCGCCTACGGCCGGGTGCTGGCCGCGCGGTTCCGCCGGGTGTCCGAGCCGCCCGCCTGGGGGCGCGAGCACTTCTTCGACGGCGCCAAGTCCGGCGGTGCCATTCTCGATCTGCACATCCACGACGTGGACTTCGTCCAGTTCTGCTTCGGACGCCCCACTGCGGTTTTCGCCCAGGGGTTTTCCCAATACAGCGGCGAGATCGACCACGTCGTCGCGCAGTATCAGGTCGCCGGCGGCGCGGCGGTTTCCGCCGAGGGCGGCTGGGTCATGGGCGACGGCCACGGCTTTGAAATGGCGTTCACCGTCGTCTTTGAAAACGCCACCCTCGACTTCAACTCCACCCGCGGTGCCGACGCCCTGCGCCTGTTTGAAAACGGCCAGACGGCCCGCACCATCGCCGTCGCTCCCGGCGATGGCTACCTCGGCGAACTCGCTTACATGATCCAGTGCATCACCGAGGGCCGAGCCCCCACCCTCGTCACCGCCCGCGACGGCGCCAGCGCGGTGGAAATCTGCGAGGCCGAGGGCGAGTCGATCCGCACCGGGCGCATCGTGACCGTGTAGCCGCTGGCGCAGATGCCACGGCGCGCGTTTGGCGTTGCTTCATGACCCGCTGCGGTGCCAGAGTCCGCCCCGATGCCGCTCATCCGCCACTGCCGGTTCACCGCGATCGACTTCGAATCCGCGGGCGCGGCGCGTGGCATGACCGACAGCCCGGTGCAGGTCGGGCTGGCCTCCTGGTCGGTGGCGGACGGACATGCGGATCCGTTTGTTTCCTATCTGTTTACCGACCAACCGGTGCAGTGGGCGGCGCGCAAAATCCACGGCATCGGCCCCGCCCAGCTCGCCGAGGCGCCGCGCCTGCTCGCTCTGTGGCCCGAACTCAAAAACCGCCTCGCCGGCGCGGTGGTCGTCGCCCACGGCAAAGGCACCGAAAAACGCTTCCTGCGCGCCTTCCCCGGCCACGGCTTCGGCCCGTGGATCGACACCCTGTTGTTAGCACGCGCCGCCTGGCCCGACCTCGAGCGCCACGCGCTGGGCGCCCTGTGCGACTGCCACGGCCTCACCCCCGCGATCCGCGCCATCGTCCCGGACAAGTCCTGGCATGACGCGTTGTTTGACGCCACCGCCTCGCTGGTGCTGTTAGCCCGCATCATCGACACGCTCGCGCTCGCGGATCATCCGCTCGCGTGTTTCCTGCAACCGGACACCTCCGCCTGGCACAAGACCAAGCGCTTCTAACATCCTACGGCCTCACCGGCCGATCATCAGAAACAGCGCCAGGACCGTGAGCGCGACCCCGAACCCGCCGTCAATCCAGCCCGCGGCCCGCTCGTAACGTGAGCGCAGCGGCCGCCATTGCAGCAGCAGCACCCACAGCGACCACAAGCCGACACCCAACCCCACCACCACGCCCCAGATGGCATACGGCCATCCGCTAGGATGATTGCCGGCCAGGAACGGCGCGCACACCGCCGCCAAAAACAACGGCACTTTCGGATTGAACAAGTTGCACAGCACCCCGCGCACGAATGGCGAATGGCCGTTGGCCTTGACCGCGGTCACCTGCGGCGCGCCGCTTCGCCACGCCACCACCGCCGAGCGCAACAGGCCATAGGCCAGCCATAACAGATAGAACGCCGCCACCCAGCGCAGCGCCCACTGCAGCACCGGAAACCGCCCGAACACCACCGCCACCCCGCCCACCGCGATCGTGGCGTGCACCGCCAGCCCGCAAGCGATCCCGCCGGCCATTTCCACCCCCGCCTGGGTACCCTCGCGCAACGCCGTGCGCGTGATCAACACCATGTCCGGTCCCGGACTGAACTGCCCGAGCACGATCACCCCCGCAAACACCCATAACTCATTCATCCCTGCCACGCCCGCTATTTAGCTCCCCTCCTCCGACCACGCAATGACCGATCCTGTCCAAATCCCGCCTCTCCCCGATTATGGATGCGATCGCACCAATAATCGGGGAGATGGCATGCAGCTGGCTGTGGCTGGCCGGGCAAATCCGCCGCCGGCTCCCCGCGCCCGCAAACGCTTTTGACAAATCCCGCGCCGCCGCTAGCCTCCGCCAGTCACGCCGCGCGCGCGACGCCCTGATCCCGCTGCCCACTTCGCATCCACATGAACACGCTCCGCACCTTCACCACCGGCACTGGCACCGCAGGCCAGTTCCACTCGCTGCCCGCCCTCGCCGAACAAGGGTTTCCCAATCTCGCCCGCCTGCCGGTTTCGATCCGGATCGTGCTCGAATCGCTGCTGCGCAACAACGACGGCCTCAAAGTCACCGACCAGGATGTCATCAATCTCGCCAACTACAACGCGGCCGCCCCCGGCGATTATGAAATCCCGTTCGTGGTCGCGCGCATCGTGCTCCAGGATTTCACCGGGGTGCCGCTGCTCGTCGATCTGGCAGCCATGCGCTCGGCGGTCCACGCCATGGGCCGCGATGCCAAAATGATCGAGCCGCTCGTGCCTGTGGACCTGGTGGTCGACCACTCGGTGCAAGTCGATTACGCCGGCAGCGCCGACGCGCTGACCCGCAACCTCGACCTCGAATTCCACCGCAACCGCGAACGCTACGAATTCCTCAAGTGGGGCGAACAGGCGTTCGACACCTTCAAGGTCGTCCCACCCGGCATCGGCATCGTCCACCAGGTGAACCTCGAGTTCCTGGCCAAGTGCGTGCTGGAAAAAGCCGGCGTCTTCTATCCGGACACCCTGGTCGGCACCGACTCGCACACCACCATGATCAACGGCCTGGGCGTCGTCGGCTGGGGCGTGGGCGGCATCGAGGCGGAAGCCGGCATGCTCGGCCAGCCGGTCACCTTCCTGGTCCCGGAAGTCGTCGGCGTCTATCTCACGGGTGAGCCCGCCGCCGGAGTCACCGCCACCGACGTCGTCCTGCTCGTCACCGAGGTGCTGCGCCAAACCCGGGTGGTGGGCAAATTCGTCGAGTTCTACGGCCCCGGGGCCAAGGCGCTGAGCCTGCCGGACCGCGCGACCCTCGCCAACATGGCGCCCGAATACGGCGCGACCATGGGGTTTTTCGGCATCGACGAGATCACCACCGGCTACCTGCACAGCACCGGCCGCCCGCCCGAACTCTGCCGGACGGTGGAGGCTTACTATCAGGCACAAGGGCTGTGGGGGATCCCCACCGGGCGCGACGCGCTCGATTTCTCCCAGATCGTCGACATCGACCTGGCCGCGGTGAAACCCGGCGTCGCCGGACCCAAGCGCCCGCAGGACCGCATCGAGCTCGACTCGCTCAAGGCCAAGTGGTCCGGGCTGCTCACCGCGCCCGCGCCCGACGGCTACAACAAACAGCCAGCCCCCGGCTCCAACGAGCCGCTCGACCTGCCGGCCGACGAAACCACCGACATTGACCGGGCCTTCGGCGCGGAAGCCGGCGTGGTCAGCGTGCCTGACAGCAATCCGGCCTATCCGCTGTGGGAAGTCACCGTCGACAGCAAAAATGCCGTCAAGGACACTATCAGCCATGGGTCGGTGCTCATCGCCGCCATCACCAGCTGCACCAACACCTCCAACCCGAGCGTGATGATCGCCGCCGGCCTGCTGGCGCAAAAGGCCAACGCCAAGGGCCTGACCGTCAAGCCGGTGGTGAAAACCTCGCTCGGCCCGGGCTCGCGCGTCGTCACCGATTACCTCAATCAAACCGGCCTGCAGGCCGAACTCGACCGCCTCGGCTTTCAAACCGTCGGCTATGGCTGCACCACCTGCATCGGCAACTCCGGTCCGCTCGACCCAGGCGTGGAGGACGTCGTCAAAGCCGAGGACATCATCGCCGCCTCCGTTCTATCAGGCAACCGCAACTTCGAGGCCCGCGTCCACCAGTCGGTCAAGGCCAACTTCCTGATGTCCCCGCCGCTGGTGGTCGCCTTCGCCATCGCCGGCACGGTGGACATCGACATGGCCACCGAACCGTTAGGCTACGGCACCGACGGCCACCCGGTGTTTCTGGCCGACATCTGGCCGAGTGCCGCGGAAATCGACGCCGCCATCAGCGCCTCGCTCAAGCCCGAGGTCTTCACCCGCCTCTACACCGGGTTTTCCACCCAAAACCCGAAGTGGAACGAGATCCAGTCGTCGCACGGCGATGTCTATGCCTGGAACCGCCAGTCCACCTACATCCAGGAACCACCGTTCTTCGACGGCTTCTCCCCCACCCCGCGCGACATCGTGGAGATCCACGGCGCCCGCCCGCTGGGCATCTTCGGCGACTCAGTGACCACCGACCATATTTCGCCCGCCGGCGCGATCAAGCAGGACAGCCCGGCCGGGCGCTTCCTCACCGACCACTCCGTCGCCCCGACGGACTTCAACTCCTACGGCTCGCGCCGCGGCAACGACCGGATCATGACCCGCGGCACCTTCGCCAACGTCCGGATCAAAAACCTGATGGTCCCCGGCACCGAGGGCGGCGTGACCCGCATCGCCGGCCAGTCGGCCGCCATCTACGACGCCGCCGCCACCTATCAGAAATCCGGCACCCCCACCCTCATCCTCGGCGGCGAGGACTACGGCATGGGCTCCAGCCGCGACTGGGCCGCCAAGGGCACCTCGCTGTTAGGAGTCAAGGCCGTCATCACCAAGTCCTTCGAACGCATCCACCGCTCCAACCTCGTCGGCATGGGCGTGCTGCCCTGCAACTTCGTCGACAAGGCCGACTACGACAAGGTCAAGGACTTGGCCGACGCCACCTTCGATCTGATAGGCATCTCCAACGACCTCAAGCCGCAGGACCATGCCACGCTGCGTGTCCACCCGGCTGGCGGAGCATCCTTCGACGTGCCGGTGCTGGTGCGCATCGACACCCCGGTGGAAATCGACTACTACCGCGCCGGCGGAATCCTGCCCTACGTCCTCGGACAACTGCTGGCGTAGGCGCCCTCAAGGCGCCCGTGAGGGAAACATGGCGGCGGGCAGAATGCCCGCGCCACCGTGGCCCGGGCATTCTGCCCGGAGCCGTCAGGTCGCCTAACCGCCGGGATCAGGCCCCACGCGCATGCCGGCAGTCCGGATTTCCCGCAAAATCCGGATTGCCCCACGACGCGTGATAACGTGAACTGGGGCTGTGCGCTACGAACCGATTCCAGCCGGGCTATTCAGCCGCAACCGCGACCGCCTGCGCGGGCTGCTCAAGCCCGACAGCATGGTGGTCCTCCATGCCAATGACATCTATCCGACCAATGCCGACGGGACGCTGCCCTTCAAACAAAACAGCGACCTCTTCTATCTGACCGGCGTCGACCAGGAGGAAACGACCCTGGTGCTGATGCCCGGAGCGGCCGAAGCGCAGGACCGCGAGGTGCTGTTCGTCAAGGAAACCAGCGAGACCCTGGCCATCTGGGAGGGCCAGAAGCTCACCAAGGAGCGCGCCCGCGCGGTGAGCGGGATCCAGCGCGTCGAGTGGGCGCACTCCTTCGAGGGCTTCCTGCACCGCTGCGCGCCGCAGGTGCAGCGCATCTATCTGTCCAGCAACGAGCACCTGCGGGCCAGCGTGGTGGTGGAAACCCGCAACGCGCGCTTCATCAAGGAATGCCAATGCCGTTATCCGCTGCACCGCTACGAGCGGCTCTCCCCGCTGCTGCACCGCCTGCGCGTCCTCAAGGATGCGGAGGAAATCCGCCTGCTGCAGCACGCCTGCGACATCACCGGAGCCGGCTTCCACCGCTTGTTAGGATTCATCCGCCCGGGCGTCGGCGAGTGGGAGATCGAGGCCGAGCTGTCCCATGAATTCCTGCGCCGCGGCTCGCGCGGCTTCGCCTACCCGCCGATCATCGGCAGCGGTGCCAACGCCTGCGTGCTCCACTACGTCGACAACGACCAGATCTG
This sequence comes from Verrucomicrobiota bacterium, assembly GCA_037142115.1. Classification (GTDB taxonomy): domain Bacteria; phylum Verrucomicrobiota; class Verrucomicrobiia; order Verrucomicrobiales; family Akkermansiaceae; genus Luteolibacter. The sequence goes on from JBAXBG010000060.1 coordinate 9,895, forward strand.
CCAGGCCGGCGAGCTGGTGCTGCTCGACGTGGCCGCCGAATACGCCGGTTGGAACGCCGACCTCACCCGCACCGTGCCGGTCAGCGGCAGGTTCACCCCGCGCCAGCGCGCGGTCTATGACGCCGTGCTGCGGGTTTTGCGCGCGGCCAATGACCTCCTGCGCCCGGGCACCAAGCCGGCCGACTATCAGCAATCCGTGATCGGGATCATGGAGCGCGAACTGGTCGGACTGGGACTGATCAGCGCTCGCGACGCCAAGGCCCAGGGTCCCGACAAGCCGTTGGTTAAAAAATATTTCATGCACGGCACCTCGCACCATCTGGGGCTCGACGTGCACGACGTGAGTCCGCCGCACGAGCCGTATGCGGCGGGCATGGTGTTGACCATCGAGCCGGGCATCTACATCCGCGAGGAAGGCCTGGGCATCCGCCTCGAAAACGACGTGGTCATCGGCCCCGACCGCAATTTCGATCTCATGGCCGGCATCCCGCTGGAAGCGGAGGAAATCGAGGCCTTGATGCAGGCCGGGGGGTAGAGGACAGAGGACAGGGGACAGAGGAGGGTCTGTCCCTTTTTGCGCATTGGAAGGAGGGGGGACATTCTTGTCCCCCTCTCTTCTCTTCCGCATCAAGAGACGACAAGAATGTCGTCTCTCCTTACACCATGGGCCTTTTCACACAAGAGGACAGGGGGGCTCAAGCCGGTCGTCACTGCGACCTCCGCGCCACAGGTGGCCCGGGCATTCTGCCCGGAGCCTCTAACGAAAAAGCCGGTGCTAAGTCAACAGTATTGGGCATTCTGCCCGGCACCCCGCAACCCAATCGTTTCCAAACCTCGCATCAAAACCTGATCGCTATCCCCGGGGAGCGGTCTAGCATCGCCGCATGATCGGAATCGTGTTGGGGTCGGGCTTGGGGTCGTTGGCGGACGCGGTGGTGGCGCAGCGCGAGGTCACGTTCGCGGATGCGGGCCTGCCGGCCTCGTCGGTGCCGGGCCATGCGGGCAAGTTTCTCATCGGCACGCTCGCGGGCACCCCGGTGGTGCTGATGATGGGCCGCGTGCATCTTTATGAAAACCACGCGCCGCGGGTGGTCACCGCCGGCGTGCGCTGGATGGCCGGGCAGGGCGTGCGCCGCCTCATCCTCACCAATGCCGCCGGCACGCTCCATCCGGCATTCCGTCCGGGCTCCTGGATGATGCTCAGCGATCACCTGAACCTCACCGCCGCCTCGCCGCTGGAAGGACCCGATTTCATCGATCTATCCGCCGCCTACGATCCCGCCTGGCGCGCCGAATTCCGCGCCGCCGCGGCCGCGTCTAACATGCCGCTCCACGAGGGCGTCTATGCCGGCGTGTGCGGGCCGCATTTCGAAACCCCGGCCGAGGTCCGCATGCTGCGCACGCTCGGTGCCGACGCCGTGGGCATGAGCACCGTGCTCGAAACCATCCAGGCCCGCTCGCTCGGCCTGCCCGTCGCCGCCTTCTCCTGCCTCACCAACTGGGCCACCGGCACCTCCCCCGCCCTGCTCGACCACCAGCAGGTGCTGCAAGTCGGCCTCCAGGCCGCGCAGGTGATGGTCGGCTTGCTCACGCAAGTGATCGGAACCCCAAACTAACATATGGCTGCGCTACCGGCAACATCGTCAAACGTGTCTAAACCGCATCGCGGCGCGACGCCTGAGCCGGATGGACGCCAACGAGGCGGGCCAGGTTTCAAGCGTCGCTCCGCGACGCGTCTCATGACCAACGCCTATACCGTGGGGTGAAACCCACGGCTGCCTGCATTTCGTCGCCCCGCGATGTGTCGACGGCACGTGCGATCGGGGAGACGCGCTGACCTCTTGAAAAAAGAAGAGCGTGGGCGGCACGCCCACGCTCCTAAAATAACTCACGCCATCTGGGTTTCGCCATTCGGACCTTGCGTGACCTGAACGATGCGCAGCGGCAGACGCACCAGGATTTCGCCGTCGCAGCCGATGTCGATCGAGTAGATGCCGGACTCCGGGAAGCGCAGGCCCTGCAGGTTCATCACGATGTTGCGGGTGAGGAACGGCACGTTCTTGGGCAGTTGCACGTCGAACTCGGGTTCAATCGGCATGTTGTTGGGATCGAGCGATTCGCCGTCCTCGTTGATGATGTTGATGGAGAGCTTGTGGCGACCGGCATCTTCCGGGGTGAAGCAGAAACGCATGGCCAGCGCGCACGACGGATGCACGACCGGCACGGCGCGGGCCGCGAGGGTGTCGAAGGTTCCGGAGATGACGAGCTTACCGTTGTAGTCGGCCGCGAAGTCGCAAAGGGTGGCAATTTGAATGTCCATTGTAAGGGATTGTGGAATGTTTTTTAAAAGTGCCCGCAGTCAATCCGCGCGCAGCAGTTCTGTGTCTGAAGCGATCCGGACGGGCCGTAAAGCCCAAACCTCATAACTTTGCCGCGCCCAACCCAAAAAAATCCCCCAAGTCCTGGCCGCACCCAGCCCGGATCCCGCCGTCTTCCCCGTCCCGCCGCGCCGCGCGTGAGCCCGCTACGTGACGACCATCGCCCGCCCCGGCGGCAGCGGGCGTTTTCTCCCAAGTTATTCACAAGGAAATTCCCGCGCATTTCCCGCTTCTCCAAGTGAAATCCGAACCTGCCGCGAGTTCACCCCGGACTCCCGCGCCCACCACCACCGCCGACCCTGCGACCTTGTGAACAAGCGCTTAATAACGTGTTGGAAACACTCAACAACTCCATAAGTCGTTAGCCTGCAACAAGCCCTCGCGGAAACGACCGATTGAAACCTTCGCATGACACGCGGCAGCGACCCGTGCGAATTCGTCATTCAGCAGGTGTCGGATCTGTCACATAATGGTCCACAATCGGTTCATCCAAGGGACTGGAAATCGGCCAGTTCGGGAGGAATATCGGTTTTGCACAAGTTGTTCACAATCGTTCCGGCAGTCGGTAGCAGGTGACAATTCGTGGTTTTATCGGCTTTGGTTTGACGCCCGCTGGGTGTTGCGCTCTTTTGGCGCAGGTCCATCCACCATTCCCATGTCCTCCTACGAACACCTGACTCCACCCGCCGGCGACAAAATCACGATCAAGAACGGCAAGCTGACCGTGCCGAACCAGCCGGTGATTCCCTTCATCCAAGGCGACGGCACCGGCCCCGACATCTGGAAAGCGTCGCAGGTGGTGTTCGATGCCGCGGTGGAACAAGCCTACCAAGGCAAACGCAAGATTTCATGGTTTGAGGTCTATGCCGGCGAAACTTCGTTCGAGATGTATAAGGACGAGGTCAAGGATCTCGGCAAAGCCTGGCTGCCCGACGACACCCTCACCGCATTCCGCGAGTTTCTCGTCGGCATCAAGGGACCGCTCACCACGCCCGTGGGCGGCGGGATCCGCTCGCTCAACGTGGCGCTGCGCCAGATTCTGGATCTTTACGTGTGCCTGCGACCGGTGCGCTGGTTCACCGGGGTTCCCAGCCCGGTGAAACGCCCGGATCTGACCGACATGGTGATTTTCCGTGAAAACACCGAGGATATTTACGCGGGCATCGAGTTCAAGGAAGGCACCGACGAGGCCAAGGAGTTCCGCAAGTTCCTCAAAAAAGCCTTCCCCGCCGCCTATCAGAAAGTCCGCTTCCCCAAGAGCTCGGGCTTCGGCATCAAGCCGGTCTCGGAAGACGGCACCAAGCGCCTGGTGCGCGCCGCGCTGGATTACGCGATCGCCGCGGGCAAGCCCTCGATGACCCTCGTCCACAAGGGCAACATCATGAAATACACCGAAGGCGCGTTCCGCGACTGGGGCTATGAGCTGGCCCAAAAGGAATACGGCGCCATCCCGCTGGATGGCGGCCCGTGGTGCGTGATCCCCAAAGGCAAGCCCGGTGCCGGCCTGATCATCAAGGACTGCATCGCCGATGCCTTCCTCCAACAACTGCTGACCCGCCCCGCCGATTACAGCGTGGTGGCCACCCTCAACCTCAACGGCGATTACATCTCCGACGCGCTCGCGGCCTGCGTCGGCGGCATCGGCATCGCCCCGGGCGGCAACATCAACTACGACACCGGCCACGCGATTTTCGAGGCCACCCACGGCACCGCGCCCAAATACGCCAACCTCGACCAGGTCAACCCGGGATCCCTGATCCTCTCCGGTGAAATGATGCTCCGCTACCTCGGCTGGACCGAAGCCGCCGACCTCATCATCAAGGGCATCAATGGTGCCATCGCCGCCAAAACCGTCACCTATGACTTCGCCCGGCTGATGGACGACGCCACCGAAGTCAAGTGCTCGGCCTTCGCCGCCGCGGTGGTCAAGCACATGGCTTGACCCGCACCTAGGCCCGCGAGCTCCAGGCTCGCTAGCGGCAGCGCGGCCTAAGCCAGCGCGGTGGAGCGCGAGTCTGGAGCTCGCGGGCCGATGGCCGATTGGACCGGCGAATGTCGCGCCGGGAGGGTGAGGGCGTGGTGTGGAAGCATTGCGGTTTGACGAATGGCAATCAGGCGGGCAGGTTCTGCGGCGTGACGCGCCACCGCACCGACGACCTCCGAATCACCGGCCTCAACCCGCTTATTTCCCCGGCGGTTCTGGCTTATTATCTGCCGCTCACCGAGCCGGCGTCCGAACTCGTGGCCAGCGCCCGTGCGCAGGCGGATGCGATCCTGCGGGGTGAGGACGACCGCCTGCTGGCGGTGGTCGGCCCGTGCTCGATCCATGACCCGGCAGCGGCGCTGGAATATGCGGCCAAGTTGAAAGTGGTGGCAGAGCAGTTGCAAGATGACGTGTTAGTGATGATGCGGGTGTATTTTGAAAAACCGAGGACCACGGTGGGGTGGAAGGGTTTGATCAACGATCCGAATCTGGACGATTCGTTCGACATCAATCACGGACTGCGGGTCGCCCGCGGCTTGTTGCTGAACCTGGCCAACATGGGAATGCCCGCCGGCACCGAGTTCCTCGACACGATTTCGCCGCAATACATCGCCGACCTGATCGCCTGGGGCGCGATCGGTGCCCGCACCACCGAGTCGCAGATTCACCGCGAACTGGCGTCGGGGCTGTCGATGCCGGTGGGATTCAAGAACGGCACCGGCGGGTCGATCCAGATCGCGCTCGACGCGATCCAATCCGCCTCCCACCCCCACCACTTTCTATCCGTCACCAAGCAGGGAGTGTCGGCGATTTTCTCGACCGCCGGCAATGCATCGTGCCACCTGATCCTGCGCGGCGGCAAGAGCGGGCCCAACTACGACCCGGCAAGCATCGCCAAGGCCGCCGCGATGCTGCGCGCGCAACACCTGACCGAGTCGGTGATGGTCGATTGCTCGCACGGCAACTCGCTCAAGGATTTTCACAACCAACCATTGGTCGCCCGCGACCTGGCCGGTCAAATCGCGGCGGGCTGCCGGGTGATCACCTCGGTGATGATCGAGTCCAACCTCGTCGAGGGAAACCAAAAACTCGCAGGCGATCTGGCATCCCTGACCTACGGCCAGTCGGTCACCGACGCCTGTATCGGCTGGAATGAGACGCTGGACACCCTCGACGTGCTGGCCGCAGCGGTGCGCGCACGGCGGCAGGCAGTCTGATACCGCCGCTGGCAAGCCGGGGATGCGACGCCCGGCAACTCGCGGGCGGAGGATGGCGCGAGCAGTCCGGGGGATCACTCCGCGGGCACGTGGGGCTCGAAGGTCATGGCGCGCTCGTGTTCGCGGGCCTTGGCGGCCTTGCGCGCCAGCTGATAGAAGGCTTCCTGGGCGCGGAACGCCTTCTGGCCCTTGGTCCTAACGATACGGTGGGAGCTGCCGTCGGGCAACAGGCGCGACGCCTGGGTGTTGTCCTGGAAGCAGGCCTCCAGGATCCGCACCACCCGGCGTTTCATCGCCGCCTCCTCGATCGGGATCATGAGTTCAACACGTTTTTCGAGGTTGCGCGTCATCCAGTCCGCAGAGGCGATATAGACTTTGGAATCCCCGCCCTGATGGAAATAGAAGATGCGAGCGTGCTCCAGGAAGCGGTCGATGATGGAAATAACCTCGATGTTTTTCGAGTATTTCGGGTCACCGGGCTTGAGGCAGCAGATGCCGCGCACGTTGAGTTTGATTTCGACGCCGGCCTTGGACGCCTGGTAGAGCGCCTTGATGATGTCGGGATCCTGCAGCGAGTTGACCTTGGCGAGGATGCGGGCGGGCAGCCCTTGCTTGGCGCGTTCCGCCTCGCCGGTGATCAGGTCGATCAAGGTGGCCTTCATGGCGGTGGGCGCGGGAATCAACCGCTGGAAGCGCAGCAGCTTGGACCTGCCCGAAACGGCGTTGAAGAACAACGAGGCGTCATTGCCATACTCCGGCTTGCAGGTCAGGTAGGACAGGTCGGTGTAGAGCCGCGAGGTCGTTTCATTGTAGTTGCCGGTGCCCAGGTGGACATAGCGGCGCAGGTGGCCGGCCTCGCGGCGGATGATCATGCAGATCTTGGCGTGGGTCTTGAGGCCCTTGACGCCGTAAACGATCTGGGCGCCGGCACGCTGCAATTCATCGGCGCGGTCAAGGTTGCGGGCCTCATCGAAGCGCGCCTTCAACTCAATAAGAACGGTGACGTGCTTGCCATTTTCCGCGGCTTTGATCAGGGCGTCGATGATCCGGGACTTCTTGGCGGTCCGATAGAGCACCTGTTTGATGGCCACCACGTCGGGATCGAGCGCGGCCTCCTCGAGCAGGTCGAGGACCGGTTCGAACGATTCGTAGGGATGGAACAGCATCAGGTCGCCCGCGGCGATGGTTTCAAACATCGAGGCCCCCGGGGCGATGGCAGGCGAGTTCTGACCCGGCCAGTCCGCATCGCGCAGGTGCTCGAAATCCGGCAGAAACGCCAACTCCATGAACGAGGCAAGCCCGGGCGGCCCGTCTACCAGATAGATCTCCGCCGCGCCCGCGGCGGTGACTTCCTGAATCATGCGGGCGAGGTCGCGCGGCGCGTTCGAGCGGAGTTCCAACCGCACGGTGTCGGCAAAGCGGCGGGCGGTGAGCACGTCTTCCATTTCGCCGGCGAGGTCGATGGCATCCTCCTCCTGCACCGCAATATCGCCGTTGCGCGTCACCCGGAAGAGGGTGGTCGAGGTGACCACTTCCCCGGGAAAGAAGCGACCCGCATGGGCGGCCACCAGGTCTTCGATGAGCAGAAACGCGTGCTGGTCCCCTCCGCTGGCCACGGGGACGCGGCGCCCGAGGGTCTCTGGAATGGGAATCAGGGCGTGGCGCGTGACTTGCGTCTCGGGGTCACGCAAGCGGCAGGCGACGATGACCTGCAGCGCCGGCACCACCGGCGGAGCCTCGCCCGCATTGACCGCCAGCGGGGTGAGTAACGGATAGATGAGATCCTCGAAGGTGGCGGCCATCTGGGCAGCCTGCTCGACCAGCAAGTCGCGCACTTGCAGAGGCTGGATGCCGGCCTTGACCAACGCGGGAACCAGGGTGGTGTTGAACAACGCGTATTGGTCGGCCGTCATCCGCAGGATGCGCTGGCGCAGAGCCGCCAGATTGCGCGCCGGGGACAAACCGGAGGGATCGGCGGCCTTGAGCCCACTGCGGCGCATCGCCATCAACCCGCCGACCCGGACCTGGAAAAACTCGTCGAGGTTGGCCGCGGTGATGGCCAGGAACTTGAGCCGCTCCAGCAGCGGCAGGTCGTCGCGCAGGGCTTCGTTGAGCACGCGTTGGTTGAACTCGAGCCAGGAGATGTCGCGGTTAAGGTAGGGAGTGGGCATGAGGGAGTGGTCGGTCAATGGTCAGCAGTCATCGGTCGAGGGGCTTCGCGTGGGTCTGCTCTTGGGTCT
>JBAXBG010000061.1:0-17524 GCA_037142115.1 Verrucomicrobiota bacterium
TGACGCCAGCGGCCGCCGATGCCGCCCCGGCAGCGGCTCCGGCAGCAGCTCCGGCGCACAGTGCGCTTGCGCCGCCGGCAGCCGCCGCGGATGGCAGTGTCACCTGGCAGGTTCCGGCCGGTTGGACGCTGGCACCATCGACTAGCTCAATGCGCTACGCCACGCTGAGTGTGGTGGCGGCGGACGGCAGCAAGGGCGAACTGGTGGTTTCGCATTTCCCCGGCGATGTCGGCGGCGATCTGGAGAATGTGAACCGCTGGCGCCAGCAAGTCAGCTTGCCGCCGGTGGACGCAGCCGGCCTGGTGCCGCTGGTTTCCAAGCTCACGGCCGGCTCCAAAACTCTTTCGCTGATCGATGTGACCGGGCCGCAAACCCGCCTGACGGCAGGCTGGACCCGCCACGGTGCGGACACCTGGTTTTTCAAGTTCACCGGCCCGGACGCCCTGGTGGCTGCCGAAAAGGCCAAGTTCACGGCCTTCCTGGAGTCCGTTCGTTTCACCAATCCTGAATGATGACCGCCCTCACTCGCTTGATCGGAGCCATCTCCTCGCTGCGCCTAACCGTCATTTGTCTCGCGGCCGCCTTTGTGCTGGTGTTCGCAGGGACGCTGGCGCAGGTGCGACTGGGCTTGTTTTTTGTCCAGGAACAATACTTCCAGAGCTGGTTCATCTGGTGGCCGGTCGGGGGCGACGGCTTCCACTTGCCGGTGTTTCCGGGTGGTCACCTGATCGGCGCGTTGCTGCTGGTCAACCTGATCAGCGCGCACATCCGCCGCTTCAGCTGGACCTGGCGCAAGTTCGGCATCCAACTCACCCACTTCGGCCTGATCATCATGCTTGCCGGCGGCCTGGCCACCGATCTGTTCTCCATCTCGAGTTTCATGCGCCTCAAGATCGGTGAAACCAAGAACTTCTCGGAGGACAGCATGCGCATGGAACTCGCGGTGACCGACACCACCGACCCGGCCATCGACAAGATCACCGCGGTGCCCGGCGAGGTGCTGGCCGGCGGCGGCAGCATCACCGACGCGTCGCTGCCGTTCAAAATCGTGGTCAAGGGGTTCTATCGCAACTCGGCCTTGCGCATGATCGGCCAGGAAGCCGGGGCGTCCGCGCCCGCCTCCAGCAAGGGTGCCGGCGCGCGCATCTCGGTCCAGTCGATCGCGCGCGCCACCAAGATGGACGAACGCGACGTGATGAGCGCGGTGGTGGAAATCCTACCTAACAAAGGTGGAGCATCGCTGGGCACCTGGCTGGTTTCCGACGCCATGGCCGCCCCCCAGGATTTTGATCTGGACGGCCACCACTGGAGCATGCTGCTGCGCCCGATGCGCTACTACAAACCCTACAGCATGACGCTGGCCGAGTTCACCCACGAAACCTACCCCGGCACGGAGATCCCCAAGAACTTTTCCAGCAAGGTCACTCTCTCGGACGCGGACACCAGCGAACACCGCCAGGTCGCCATTTACATGAACCACCCGCTGCGCCACCTGGGGGACACTTACTATCAGTCCGGCTTCGAACCGGATAACAGCGGCACCGTGCTGCAGGTGGTGCGCAACCCGGGCTACCAGGCACCCTACATCGCCTGCGTGATCGTGTCGCTGGGCCTCATTTTCCAATTCACCTATCACCTCACCGGCTTCGCCCGCCGCAGCAAGCCGCCCGCCGCGCGTTAAGACGCTGGCCTGATGTGTTGATGATTTCAGAAATTGAACCACTGATTACACTGATTATACAGATTGAAGAGATCTCTTAGAAAAAATCAGTAACTCAGTGCAATCAGTGGTTCTAGCCAACATAGGGAAGAGTCCCATTATTTATTAGAGATGGTATAAATCCAAATTGAGCCCCCTAGTTACCACCGCGCCATGAAACGTTACCTTCCATACCTCATTGTTGTGCTTGCGGGCCTGTGGCTCGCCGGGTCCTGGTTTGATCCAAAACCCAAGCCGGGCGACTTCGACGTGAGATCCTTCAGCCGGCTGCCGGTGCTGGTAGGCGGGCGGATCAAGCCGCTGGACACCGTGGCGCGCAATTCGCTGCTGATCATGCGCGGCAAGCAAACCGTGCGGATGGCCAGTGGCGAGACCCTGAGCGCCTCGCGCTGGCTGGCCGAGGTGGTGTTCAACGGCGCGGTGGCCGACACCTATCCGGTGTTCGCGGTCGCCAACCAGGAGGTGTTGGGCATGTTCGGCTGGCCGCAGACCGACAAGCGCTACTGCACGTTCGCCGAGCTCCAGCCCAACCTGCAGAAAATCGAGGAGGAGGGCCGGATCGCCGCCGAGACCGAGGCGACCAAGCGCAGCCCGTTCCACACCGCCATCTACAACCTGCGCAACTCGCTGGTTCTCTATCAGCGGCTCAAGACCAGCATCCAGCCGGAAACCAGCCAGCACTTCGGCGCGGAAATCCAGGCCTACGCCCGCGACGTGGCGGCGGGTGCGGTGGCGCTCAAGCAGGGCTCGACCATCCCTGACAAAGACCTGCTCGCCCGGCTCAAGGCCGCCGTCGCCCGGTACGACGCCCAATCCCAAGGCGCTTACATGCTGCCGGTGGCGCCGCCCGCAGGCGGCCAAGCCAAGGACTGGCTGGCCACCGGCGGTGCCCTGCTGCGGGTGGAGTCGCCGCAAACCCTTCCCGCGTCGGTTTCCGCCTACGCGGATCTGGGCGACGCGCTGCGCGCGGGCGACCCGGTCACCTTCGCGCGGGTGGCCAACGAATATCTCGGCTGGGTGGGCATTGAGCAGCCGGAGCTGAACGGCCGCGCCGCCTACGAGTTGCGCTTCAACCTGATGCAGCCGTTCTATCACAGCATGGTGTTATATGTCGGGGCGTTTCTGCTGGCCTGCGGGTCGTGGCTGGTTTGTCCGAAAGGATTCCGCCAGACCGCGTTTTTGCTGCTGGTGCTGGCGCTGACCGTCCACTCGTTCGGCATGTTCACGCGGATGTATCTGCAGGGGCGCCCGCCGGTGACCAATCTCTATTCCTCGGCCATCTTCGTCGGCTGGGGCGCGGTCCTCATCGGGCTGGTGCTTGAGCGCTTGTTCCGCGATGGCATCGGAGCGGCCTGTGCCGGCATGATCGGTTTCGTCACCCTGGTCATTGCCCACCACCTCGGTGCCAATGGCGACACCCTTGAGATGATGCAAGCCGTGCTGGACAGCAACATTTGGCTGGCCACCCACGTCGTGGTCATCACCGCCGGTTATTCGGCGATGTTCCTGGCGGGCATGTTGGCGGTGGTTTACGTGTGCATGGGAATGTTCACCGGCCTGTTGACCCGCGAGACCGCGCAAACCCTCACGCGCATGGTGTATGGCGTGGTTTGCTTCGCCACCCTCTTCAGCTTCGTGGGCACGGTGCTGGGCGGCATCTGGGCCGACCAATCGTGGGGCCGCTTCTGGGGCTGGGATCCCAAGGAAAATGGCGCGCTGCTCATCGTGTTATGGTGCGCGATCACCCTGCATGCCCGCTGGGGCGGCTTCATCCGTCAGCGCGGGCTGATGGCCATGGCGATCTTCGGCAACGCCATCACTGCCTTCTCCTGGTTCGGCGTCAACATGCTCGGCGTGGGGCTCCACTCCTATGGTTTCATGGACAAGGCGTTTCCGTGGCTGGTCGGATTCATCGTCTCGCAGGTCGCGCTGGTGCTCGCCAGCCGCCTGCCGGTCAAATGCTGGCGCAGCTTCAAGTCCGCCGTCCCGCGCGACGCCAAGGCCGCCGGCTTTGCCTGAGCCTATCCGCTATTTCTCAAACAGCTCGTCGGCCAGCTTCTGATAGGTCTCGCGGCTCAGCAGGAACGGGTGGCTGTCGGTGGTGAGGCGGCCATAGTAGAAGGGCGGCTTGGTGCCGGGAGAGGCGGGCGCAAAGGTGAGCTGGCGATTGGCCAAGCCGGTGAAATCGCCGTCGTCGTTGACGGTTTTCTCGATGACGGTGAGGGTGAGCGAGGGGGTGGCGAGGGCGCTGGCCGCGGCGTCATCGGCGGGCGACAACCAGCGGGAAACCTTGAGGCCTTCCAGCACCGAGAGCATGAAATTCGCCCGCGCGGGGTCGAGGGCGGCGCTGCGGTCCTGGCCGTTGACGTCGGCCTGCCAGGATTCATCGATGAATTTGTATCTCAGGATGAGCGGGGGAGCGGAGGAGGATTTGCGTTCGATGGCAATGAGGTTGACGCGGTCCACCGACCAGAGGCGGGCATGCCGCCATTCGTAGGGCCGCACGGCGATGGCGGCGACCAGCGCGGCGTCGATGCGCATCACGGTGGGGGTTCCGAGGCGATTGACGAAATAGCGGCCTTGGTGGTCGATGCCGAAATGGAGTTCCAGCCCCTGGTTGTCGAGCCCCAGCAGCCGCAGTGTTAGAAACGGGCGGTCCAGCCCCCAGGGGGTGAAGTCGGTGGCGGCATCGCTGGCGAAGCCGATGGCCCGGCTGGTGGTGATCGCTTTGAGCAGCGCGTAGAGGTTTTCCTCGTTGGCCTCGCCGGAAATGTCCTCGCTCTCGACCCGCCATGGTTTGGGCGGATCGCGCGCGATGCGGATTTCCGGGCTGGTGGCGGGGTGGATGGTGATGGCGCGCAGGGACTGGATGTTGAGGTGGGTGAGCGTGGGATCGCGGAGGTCGTTGACCGAGAGCGGCAGGTCGGCCAGCGAGATGAAGCCGGGTTCGGGTTTGAGCGGGAGATCGAACACGGTGTTAGGTCGGTCGCTGACCGTGGCTTTGACCTCATGCGCATCGGCGGTTTCGGGCGGGAAAATCTCCAACACCGTGGCGGTTTCCGAGGCGAAGGACTCGAGCGCGATGTGGCTGGTTTTGACCGCAGTGTCGGAGGCGGGCAGGGTGACGGCCACCCGGTCGGTGACTTTGACCGCCTGCAGTTCGAAAATTCCTTCCAGCAGGGATTTGATGGCCGCGGGATTGGTGGGTAGATCGAGAGGAGTGACGATGCGCCACGGGCTGGTGGGGGTTTCTCGACCGAGCGTGAGTTCGCCCTGTTGGGCGCGGATGCGGATTTTGCGCAGGGTCAGCGGGTTGAAATAAAACGGCCGGTAGTCTCTCAGGAATTTCAGGCCGTCCTTGAACAGGGCCGTGATGTCGCCGGTGCAGGCATAGACATAGCGCCGGTGCTTGCGATCCCGCTGCTGGATAAATACTGTTGGAACCGCTTGCTCGATGCCCTCGACTTCGGCTTTCCAGGGCGTGACCCGGCCCAGGCGGTATTTGGCGAGCGAGTGGTGGTTAGCTCCTTCCAAGAGGATGCTGATCGCGGTTTCGTTGAGCCCGGCTTTGGGGGGCTCGATTTTCTCCTCGCGGGCGAAGTCCTCGACGCGCAGGCCGAGGGTGAAGTCGATGATGGCGATGGCGGCGCGCGGGTCCATGCGGTCGGTCCACGGGGCGGATGCCTGCCAGCCGTTGGCGGTGAGAGAGAACGAGGCGTTGGCACCGTTGCCGGCCACCTGGAGATATTTCACTTCACTTGGGGCGAATCCGGAGTAGATCCGTTGTCCCACCGGGGTTGGCGGGGCTCCGAAGACGGAGTCGAAATTGCCCAGCCGCCATTGCCAGCTGGCCACCAGGCAGATGATGGCGGCAACGAGCGCGAGCGCGAGAGTGGATCGGAGCGAACGCATGGCGGGTTAGACGCGGCGCGACGTCCAGATGAACAGTCCGATCAAGCCCAGGAACGCGGGCAGGAAGAACAGATTCACCCGGTTGATGAATGAAACCTGGGCTTCCAGCAGCGGCAGTTTGTAGGTGCCGAGCGAGCGGGGGCCGATGCCGGCGAGCGCTTCGCGACCGATCAGCCAATTCACGCCGGAGGCCAGGAAGTCGAGGTTTTCGGCGCGGGAGTTTTGGGGTTCGAGGAACGCGGTGTTGGAGATGACGAGCAGGCGCGAACTGTTGGCGGCAAAGCGGTCGTCGGACTCCGCCCCGCGGGTGGCACAGGCCGCCAGGTGCATCGGCGGCGGGGTGTCCTCCTTTTCGTCGTAGGCTTCATGCCCCTGGCCGAATTTGGTTTCCCCCCAAAACCCATCCAGCACCTGGATCAGGCCCATCGGATAGATCCGGCGGTTCAGCAGGTCCTCGGCCCCTTCGCGCACCTCCAGCGACGAACTGGCGCCTTCGAACTCGGTGGTCTGGCCGGCGAGGTCGCGGGTGAAGTCCACGCCCTTGGTGAAAATGCCTTTGGCGGCGGTGACCAGCGCCTCCTTGTTGCGGGCGATCACCCGGTCTTTGCGCGGCGTGATGCCGTTGCCGCGGAGGAAAGCCCGCAGCTTCGGCGGGGTCTCGCCGCCATCGATGAGCACCAGCACCGCCGCCCGCGGCTGGTTCCAGTAGCGCTCCAAGACCGCGAGTTCCGCCTCGGTGAGGTCATATTTTGGCGCGGCCAGGATGATCCCGGACACGTCCCGGGGAATGCCCTCGATGTGAGAGAGCTGGATTTCGCTGATTGCCACATTTTGGAAGCGCAGCGTGTTTTCCAGCGCCTTGCGGGGCGAGGCACCCTCGGCGTCCGCGATGCGGCTTTTGTCGGCGAGCAATGCCATCTTGCGCGGTTGGCCTTCGATGGATGCCACGAGATGGGCGGTGAGGACGTCCTCGCCTTGGAAGCCGGTGAGTTTGCGTTTGCCCTCGGCGGTGGTGTAAACGCCCATGTCTTCCGCGACCACGAGTTTGACGTGCGGATTGAGAACGCGCGTCTTGTTGGCATCCTCGCGGGTGATCGGGGTGGCGTCGGTCCGGGCATCGATCAGGATCAAGTCCCGCACCAGGGTCAGGCCGTAGGCCGCGGTGACTTCCTGCATCCGGTCGGGACTGCGCAGCGGATCGACGATTTCGAGGTGGATTTTGCCATTGGACAGGCGGGCGTATTCCTCGGCCAGGGCGCGGACGCGCTCATAGAACGGCGCGGTCCGGCGGTAGGCCATGATCCACTTGATCGGCTGGTTCCGGCCGCCCAGCGCCGGGGCCGCAAGGTAGCGGCGGGTTGCCGATGATAGAGTGTAGTCGGCACCGCGGCTCAGATCGACGCGGGTGAAGTGGTGAACTGACAGATAGTTCAGGGCGATGACGATGACGGCGAGCAGCGCGGTTTGAACCACCGACAGGGTGCCGATTCCCCAGCGGTTGAGCGGGCGTGCGGGCTTGGCGTGGGGCATGGGCGAGGGCGCGGACATGAGGCGGAAAATGGCAATCAGCGCTTCCAGCGGCGGTAGTCCACCACCTGATAGGTGAGGAACAGCACGAAGACCGTGACGCTCAGGAAGTAAACCACGGGGCGGGTGTCGAACAGTCCGCTGGCGAAGTAATGAAGGTGCTGCTGGGAGGAGATGTAATGGAAAAACGGCGCGCCGGCGAAGGATTCACCCCAGATGACGGTCACAAAGCCCAAGAAATACTGGATGACGAGCAGGCCGACGGTGATGATGCCGGCGATGATTTGGCTGGAGGTGATGGCCGATGCCAGGCAGCCGACTGCGGTGAAGGCGGCACCCATCAGCATGAGGACGATGAAGGTTCCGGCCAGGGCACCGGGAGTCCAGGCGGGGGGCAGGTCAGTGGCCCACACGAAAATCTTGAACTGGAGGAGCGCCGGGACCCACAGCAGGGTGTAAAACAGCATCGCCGCGGCGTATTTCGACAGCACCACCTGCCAGGTTTGCACCGGCGCAGTGAGCAGGGTCTCCAGCGTGCCCGAGCGTTCCTCCTCGGCAAAGAGCCGCATCGTGATGAGCGGAAAGATGAACAGAAAATAGAACCAGAACAGCGGCGTGTGAAAGGTCACGTAAACCAGGCTGTCTTTGACCGGAGTGTCGCGGAAGCCCTTCATGGCGGTGGAGAGCGAAATCCCCTGCATGATCGTGACAAAGACCAGCACCACCCAGCCGAAGGGAGTCAGGAAATACCCCTTGAGTTCTTTGAAAGTCAGGATGCGGAACAATCTCATGGTGGCGGGCGCTCTTGGTAGTGGATTCCCGCCACAAGGCAAAGGCAAAAGGCGCGACACGCACCCGGGAGTGGGGGCCAGGTGGCGCGGGCTCGATGAGGCCGCAGCGTTCGTGATGGGCATGGGCAGCCAAGGTGGCACCCAAAGGTCTCAGCCGGGCACTCCAGGCTCAGCTCATCGTCAGGCGCTCTCATCGAGAGCGCGCCAGTGCGTGTGGTATTCGCGGGTCTGGCCACTTTCCCAGGCGAGGATGGCGCGCTTGCGCCCGGCACCCCAGCGGTAGGCACCGCTCGCGCCGCTGGCACGGATCACGCGATGGCAGGGAATGAGGAAGGCGACCGGGTTGTGGCCCAGGGCGGTGCCGGTGGCGCGGGCGGCCCGCGGCATGCCCGCGGCGGCGGCCAGTTGGCCGTAGCTGACGGGTGCGCCCGGCGGCACCCGCAACAGCTCGTGCCACACCCGCAGCTGGAACGGCGTGCCGCGCACAAACACCTGCCACCTCACTGCCGAGTGCCGCGACGGATCGAAAATTCGCGCAGCCAGTCGACCGGCGCGATCGTCATCCCAAAGCACGTCGGCCAGTGGCCAGGCGGCCCGCATCGCGGCGATGGCCGGGTCGCGTTCCAGCGGCTCGAAAAATGCCAGATGGCAGATGCCGAGGGCGGATCGGGCGAGCAGGCAGGCCCCGAACGGGCTGGCGGCGACTCCCGCGTCGAGCGTCATCGCGGCACCGCGGGCCTGGATTTCACCGGCGGTGGCTGCTGCCAGAATGACGGCGGGCTCATTCATGCCTAAAGGGCTCATTGCTCAGCGCCTGTCATCAGCTCTCTTCTTCTTCCTCGCCCTCGCAGCAGCCCACGCAGCCATCGTCCTTGCAGAACAGATAGATGCCTGCCGCAATGAGCCCCACAACCAGCGCGCCGCCGACCCAGGCGGTGGTGGGTTGGTTGATTTGGCTGCGCAGCGCGCGGAGTTGTTCGGCGGTGTAGACTTTGCCGGAGGCCAGGCGCGATCGCGCCGAATCGGCGAGTTCGCGGGCCCCGCTGGGCAGGGTGTGGCGGGCGGTGTGGGACAACAGTTGGCCGATGTCCTGACGCAGCAGGGAAACATCCTCGCTGACGCGGGATAACAGATCGGTGGCACGCGGATCTTGGAATGGGGTCGTGTTCATGATGGGATGGGGCACTTTGGCCACCGGCCACCATACCGCGGTGAGGAGGTGAGGGCAAGGTGCATCACCGGAAATCGGCACGTTGCGGCAGCCGCCGCCGGCCCGGAACCGGTGATGCGGGGTTGCGTTGGAGTGAATCTCCGGCCAGGATCACCGCGTTTGGTGGAAGTTGGATCTTATGACAGCCTATCTAATCAGTTGTGAAAACGCGACCTGTGCCGTGCCCGAGGCGTATCGGGAGCTCTTCCGCGGGTCGGAAGAGGTGGTGGCCTCGACCGAGGGCTGGGAGCCCGGCTCGCTGAATCTGGCCCAGGGTTTTGCCATGCGCTTCCGGACGCCGCTGGTGCACGGCGATGTGACCCGCTTGCTGGTGGACTTCGCCGAGGATGGCGACGCGCGCTGGAGCCGGTTCGCCATGCAACTGCCCGAGGCGACGCGGCTCAAGATCGTGGACCGCCACGAGCGGCCCTATCGGACCCAGATCCGCCAGCGGATTGCCGAGGATTTGCGCCGACATTCGGCGGTGCTGCACCTGATGGTTCACACCGAGGAGGGGTCGGACGGACAAGTGACCCTGCAGACGCCACCCGGCGCGGCGCTGGCCGAGAAAATCGCCGGGGTCTGGCAGGCGCGGCTCCAGGCGAGTGAACTCAACGTGTGCCACCTGCGCAACACCGCCAACCATGCCTGGGCCGCGTCCTTGTCGCGGAATTTCCCCGCCGACCAATACGCGCAGATCCGCTTGGCGGTGTCCCAAACGTTCTTCCTGGCAGGCCGCCCGTGGCGCTGGGAAACGCTCAAAAAACTGCTGCTCGAATCGCTGGCGCAGGTGATGGCCGAGGTCGCGCCGGTTAGTGTCCGAGAATCCCCTTCGCCTGGTCCACGCTGAGCGCGCGCTGTTCCCTCCAATCGGTGATTTCCGGTGCCGGATAGACCGCGCGGCGGTCGTCGGTCCGGGCGTCCGACGGTTTGGCAATCCCGCGGTGGCCGGCCTCGCGGGCGGCGTGGGTGGCGTAGCTGCCGGTCTGGTAGGCGGCCGGCAGGTCGGCGGCCGTGCCGGCCTCGCGCGCGCCCTTGCCGGCGAGGGGCGAGCTTTTTTGGAAGCGGCTGGCGTCGGGGGTGCCGGCGTATTTTTGAGGTTCGTAGTGCTTGGTGCCCCACCACGACTTGGTGGCGACGTCCTTGGCCTGATAGGCTTTCTTCTGGTAGGTGCCCTGGAAGTAGGGTGACGTGCCTTTGCTTTCGAAGGGGCTGCGCTGGTCATTGAGCGGCACCCAGTTGCCCGAGGCGTCCTGCTTGTAGCCGTTTTTTTGCTCGATGCGCTCGCTCAGCGGCTTGTGGGTGGGAGGGCTGTCGGCCGGTTTGGCCGTGCCGGGGTCCGGGGCGCAGGAGACCGGCAGCCAAACCAAGACCCAGAGCATGTGGCGGAGGGGGGTCACGGTTTGTCGAGGCGGGCTTCCAGCGCGGCGTCGGGCAAGGCCCCGCGCTCGAGCGCTTGTTGATAGAAGGTGCGCGCGTCGTCCAGCCGCCGCCCGCGCGAACACAACAGGGCGAGATTGTAATAGGGCTCGCTGGGCACCGGATCAGCGGTGATCGCCGCCTTGAAGTAGGACTCGGCCTCGCCCAGCTGGCCCGCGCGATAGCACAAGGTGGCGAGCAGGATCTGGCTCTTGGCGTCGTTAGGCGCCAGCTCCACCGCCCGCCGCACCGTCTGCTCGGCCGCCGCCAGGTCGCCGAGTTTCATCAGCGCGAATCCTAACATCCGGTGGGCGTACGGGTTGTTGTCATCGAGCTCGACGGCGCGGCGGAAGGCGTCCACCGCGGCGGTCGGCTCGTTGAGGCGGAGGTGGACGATGCCCAGCTTGCACAGCGAGGGGGTGTGGCCCGGGTGCTGCTCGAGGATCATCTGATAGAGCTCGCGGGTCGGCAGCAGGCGGCCGGCGACGAACGATTTCTCCGCCGTGCGCTCGAACACGGCGATGTCGCGGTTGAGTTCGGCGGTGGCCTGGCCGACCGTGGCGCGGTCGCGGGCGAACGGCGAGACGAACTCGCCGTCGACTTGTTTGTCGGCCACGAGTTTCTGCTCCTCCGGGGTGAGGGCGATTTCCTGGGCGTCGAACAACTCGATGGCCTTGGCCAGGCGCTGGTCCTTGGAGCCCATTTCCTTGGCGGCATCGACTAACAGATCGCGGGCCTGGCGGCGGCGTTCCTGGACGCGCAGCTGGCGCTTGATGATATCGCGCAGGACTTCCACTTCCGCGGGATCGGCCGCGGCCGGGGGGGCTTGGGCCAGCGTTTGTTGCTCGGTTTTGAGGCGGTTTTCCAGTTCGGTGAGGCGCTGATCCTGTTCGCGCTTGTCCTGGTGGAGGCGGTTGATTTGGGACTTGGCGATGGCGAGATCGCGCAGCGCGGCGGTGGTGGCGTCCTGGTCGGCGTTGCTGTCGCGGTTGAGGCGCTCGACTTTTTCATTGGCCTCGCGCAGGTTTTTGGCCAGAGCCATGTTTTGCTCGATGAGGTCCTGGATGCGCCCGGCGTCATTGAGCTTGAACAGGGCGGCCATCTGGTCGCGCTCCTGGAGCAGGGAATCGCGCTCGGTGCGCAGCTGGGCGAAGGCATCCTTGCTTTCCGTCAATTCGTTGAGCAGGCCGCTGATGCGCTCGTTGGCCTTGCCGAGTTCGGTGCCTTTGCGGGCGAGTTCTTTTTCGAGGGCGTCGAGCTGGCGCCGCTGGCCGGCGACGACCGAGCTGGCGACCTGCCGTTCGGACTTGAGATTGCGGTCGAGATCGGCGTGCTTTTGCTGCATCACTTGGAGATCGGCCTGCAAGGTGAGGATCCGGCTCATCGCCTCGGTGTGGGCGCCGCGGCTTTGGGTGAGCGCCATGGCCATCGCTTCGCGCTCCTGTTCGAGGGTTTCGATGCGCTGGTTGAGCGCTTTCATGTCCTTTTCCATCGGCGCGGCCGCCAACCGGGCGCGCAGCGCCTCGACGTTGGTTTCCGCGGCCGTCAGCCGGGCGCGCAGCGCCTCGACGTGGGTTTCTGCGGCCTGCAGCTGAGTGGCCACGGCAGCGCGTTGGCGTTCGAGATCGTCGCGCGAACGGGAACTGTCGGTGGCGGCCTCGCGGGATTTGGCGGACAAATCGCGGAGCCGCTTGACCTCGGCCTGCGCTTCGGTGAGGCGGCGGGCGACCAGTGGGTCCACTTCCAGAATCTTGGGCGGGGTCGGGACCGGTGGCTCGGCCGGCTCTGCCACACGTCCCGATTTTTTCACGCCGCCTTCGAGTTCGGCCACGACGTTGCGGTTGTTCTGGAGTTGCGCTTCGGCTAGTGGGCCGACCCGGCCCAGCGCCTCGCTGGTCTTGCCAATCCGGCCGCTGACCATTTCGGGCTTCCAGGTCGGGTAATACTTGCTGACCGCGTCGAACAACTGGGTGGCCTTTTTCAGTTTGTTGAGGGCACCGGAGAAATCCTTGGCCGCTTCCAGTTGTTCGGAGGCGCGGGTCGCCAGATAGCCTTGAAAATAGACATCGGACGGATCGAATTGAGCCGCCTGTGCCGGCGCGGGTGCCTGGCCTTGGGCCGGCAAGGCCAGCAACAGCGCCAGACATCCAGCCAAGCCGGACCCGGGTTTACGCAGAGTGTGTGCAATCCAATCCCACATGCGCGGGCAACCTAGATGCCGGACCTGACCGCGGCAAGCGGGATGTAGGCGCATTGTCAGAATGCGGCGGGCAATCCCCAGGTCGGGGCTGGACCCGGTGCGGTGGCCTGCGTGCCCCGCGCCGCCCGGCCAGGCGGAAATAACTCGTTTCATTTTGCGGGAAGTCCCGCTAACGTCCTGCCAGCGTCGGCGGCAAGCCAGCCGACCGCGCATCCCCAACCCGCCATGAACCCGCCTCCTCTCAACAACACCATCACCTTCGTCCGTCCGAAGCTGAACCTCTCGCCGCGCTTGATGATCGTCGCACCGCTCATCGTGCTGCTGCTCATCGGGGTCTTTTCCTCGTTCTACACCGTCAATCCCGAGGCCGTCGCAGTCGTCCAGCGCTTCGGTGCCTATCATGACACCGCCGCTCCCGGGCTGCATTTCAAACTCCCCTATGGCATCGACACTGCCACCATCGTGCCCGTCGGCCGGCAACTCAAATTGGAGTTCGGCTTTTCCTCGCTGGGTGCCACCAACCCGGACCAGTCGGGCCCGGAACCGGACCGCGAGCGCGATATGGTCACCGGCGATCTCAATGCCGCCAATGTCGAGTGGATCGTGCAGTACAACATTTCGGGCCCCCGCGAATATCTGTTCCAACTCCGCAGCCCCGGCTCCACCCTGCGCGATCTCACCGAGAGCGTGATGTGTGAAGTCATCGGCGACCGCACCGTCGACGAAGTCCTCACCATCGGCCGCAACCAGATCGAAGTGGAGTCCCTCGCGCGCCTCAAAGCGATCCTCGAACCGCTCCACATGGGCCTCACCGTCGAACAGATCCAGCTCAAGAACGTGCATCCGCCCGGCCCGGTGCAACGCTCGTTTGACGAGGTCAACCGCTCCCAACAGGAGCGCGAGCAAATGATCAACGAGGCCAACGGCGAATACAACCGCGTCATCCCGAAAGCCAAGGGGCTCGCCGAACAACGGATCTCCGGCGCCGAAGGCTTCGCCGTCCAGCGCATCAACCAGGCCGAGGGCGAGGTCACCCGTTTCAAGCAACTGCTCGCCCAATACGACAAGGCCCCGGCCATCACCAAACAACGGCTCTATCTGGAAACCATGAACGAGGTGCTGCCCAAGCTCGGCCAGAAAATCATCCTGGATCAGGACGCCAAGCAGTTCCTGCCGCTGATGAACCTCAATAAGTGATTGCCGCACCATTCCCCAACCAATTTTCCCCATGAAACATCTCCTCCTTCTCATCCTGCTGGGCGTTGTGCTGCTTTGCCTCGCCAACAGCGTCTATACCGTGGATCAAACCGAACAGGTCTTCATCACCGAATTCGGCAAACCGGTTCACATTTATAACGCCGACCCCGCCAACAACGAGGCCGGCTTGCATTGGAAAAAACCCTTCATTCAAGAGGTCAATCGCATCGAAAAACGCATCCTCGCCTGGGACGGCCCGGCGATTGAAATGCCGACCCGCGACAAACTCTACATCACGGTGGATAACTTCGCCCGCTGGCGCATCTCCGACCCCAAGGCCTACTTCGTCAAACTGCGCGACGAACGCAGCGCACTGTCGCGGCTTGACGACATCATCGGCAGCGAGACGCGCAACGTGATCGCCGCCCATGATTTGATCGAGGTGATCCGCAGCCAAAAGGGCCGCGTCCCGGAGCGCGACGAGGCGCTGGTGGCCGAAAACTCCAATCTCGGCAACCTCCCTCCCATTCAATACGGCCGCAGCGTCCTCAACGCCCAGATCCTTAAAGCCGCCCAACCCAAGGTCAGCGACTGGGGCATCGAGTTGATCGACGTGCGCTTCAAACGCATCAACTACAAGGTCGGCGTCATCGAGAAAATCTACGCCCGGATGTCCTCCGAGCGCCTCCAGATCGCCGAACGCTTCCGCTCCGAGGGTGCCGGCGAGGCGGCCAAAATCATCGGCCGCAAGGAGCGCGACCTGCTGTCCATCGAGAGCGGCGCCTACCGCCGGGAACAGGAAATCAAAGGCAAGGCCGACGCCGAGGCCACCGGCATCTACGCCACCGCCTACAGCTCCAGCCCGAGCGCCGCCAGTTTCTATCAGTTCACCAAGACCCTCGAGACCTATCAGAAGGCACTCGACAAAACCAGCACCGTGATCCTGACCTCCGACAGCGACCTGTTCCGGCTGTTCAAGCACATGGACCCGCAGCCAATCCGGTGAGGCAGGCCGCGGGCCCTTGTCCACCCATGGAGGGGCGATATCCGATCGCCCATGTCCATGGGGGGCCAGGCGAGGCGGATTCGCTCACTTCATGGACTTTCCAGGGTCATCGGCGGACGGATTCCGCCGCTCCTTGGAAGTCCGCCAATGAACGCCATGTTCCTCGGGGTGATTAGCCCTGCGCCTCGTGTGCGGGCGGCCCGGTCTCGAAGCGCATCAGATTGGCGATGAAGGTCAGCGGGATATTGCCGGTGGCACCGTTGCGGTTTTTGGCCAGCACCAGTTCGGCCTTGCCCTCTTCCGCTTCCTTTTCCTCGGCGCTGTCGGCGTAGTAGGCGGTGCGGTAGAGCAGGCCGACCATGTCGGCGTCCTGCTCGATGGCACCGGATTCGCGCAGGTCGGACATGCGCGGCACGCCGAGGCTTTTGCCGGTGCGGCCTTCCGGGCCGCGGTTGAGCTGGGCGAGGATGACGATGGGAATGCTCAATTCTTTGGCGAGGCCCTTGATGCCGGCGGAAATCTCGGCGATTTCGCGCTCGCGGGAGTTCTCCGCCTGCTTGGTCCGCGATTTCATCAACTGCAGGTAGTCGATGGCGATGAACTGGATGTCCTCGTCGCGCTTCTTGCGCCGCGCCTTGGCCCGCAGCTCGTTGATGGAAATGCCCGGGGTGTCGTCGATGAACAGCCGGGCCGCGGTGGTTTCCAGGGCCGCGCGCTGGATGCGCTGGAGGTCGCCTTTGGTCGGGCTGTAGCCGCGCGACAGCTGGCTGATCGCGAACTTGGCGCGCGCGAACACGAGCCGCTGCACCAGCTGGAAGGCGCTCATTTCACAGGAAAACACCATGCTCGCCTTGCTTTGATCCATGCAGATGTGTTCGACCATGTTCATCATGAACGAGGTCTTGCCCATCGACGGGCGGGCGGCGATGACGAACATTTCCCCTGGCTTGAGGCCGCTGCTCATCTTGTCGAGTTCCTCGAACCCGGTGGAGATCCCCTGCGCGCCCTGTTCCCCGGCGATCAGCTTTTGAAACTGCAGCAGAACCTCCTCCACCGATTGCTTGATGGTGATGGTCTTGTTGGTTTCCGAACCCTCGCGGATCGCCAGAATCTTGGCCTCCACCGTGTCCAACAGCGCCGCCACCTCGTCCGGCGCGTCGTAGGCCTGGGCGATCGCTTCGTTGGAGTTCTGGATGATCGAGCGCAGCACAAACTTGTCCTTCACATGCTGCAGGTGGTGCCGGAAGTGCCCAGGACTCGGCGCGTAGGTGTAGAGGTCGGTCAGCGCCGACGGCCCGCCCACCCGGTCCAACAGCCCGCGGTCGAGCAGGCGCTGCACCAGCGACACCAGCTCGACAACCTGTCCGCCCTCGAACAGTTCAATCAGAAACCCGAACAGCGTCGCGTGCGACGGCAGATAGAAATGCTCGGCCGTGAGCTTCTCCTCGATGGCCACCCCGATGTATTCCTGCGGGTCCTGCAACATCGAGGACAACAGGCTTTTCTCCGGCCCTAACGCATGCGGCAGCGCGCGGGTGACGTCGTCCACACCCGGCGCTCCCTGTTGCAGCAAGCTCAACGACGGGGCGGGGGAGGGTGGGGCTTTGAGTTCTGCTGCCATGTGTGGCGCGCACCATGCCCAAACCCCCTCGGCCGCGCAATCCGCAACACCCTCACCCCGAAGATTTCCGGGCCACGCTGGAGCGGTCGTTTCAAACGCTGCCCGGCGGGCCCGGCGAACCACTTGTGAACAGCTGTGAGCAAGTGTGAACAAGTGTGAATCAGTGTGAATCAGTGTGAATAAGTGTGAACAAGTGTGAATAAGTGCGAGTCACCCACCGAGGGGCAACGCCCGGCCCCGCTTCGTGTTTCAGGTGAAAAAAAATCTTGCTATTCCTGCGCGGGCCCCCATTGCTTCTAGCTGCTTGGACAGCAACAACGGCTAGGCCGGCCAAATCCCGGTTCATCTTGTTTTGAGCGTCGCCCTGCAAACAATTCACTAACGGTCACCTGGCAGCAACATTTGTGAGTCCTCCGGACTCGCCTGATTCCCACTCAGACGATGAACTCCGTCCACAAGTCGAAAGGAAGCCTATTGTTAGCTCGATGGCTGAGCCTGCTGGGCATGAATTCTTTGTTGGCCGGGAAGCCGGTGGTCCCGGCTCCCGTGAAAGATCCCGTGCCCGGACATTCCAAGAAGGTGACCTGTGTGGACTACGAGGAAAAGGGCGGGCGGGATAAGGACTGTCGGGACTGTGCCAGACCGGGTGAAATCCACGATGAGAGTGACCCTGACGAGCGCGAGGCGAAGCGACGTGAGGTGGCGGTGGTTCCCGCCAAGGACCAGGCGGAGAAAGAACCCGCGGCGCGCCAACCAGCCGAACCGCCCGCGGCCGTCACCCGCGTGGTCCCCAAGATTCCGATTGTCCCGACACCCAAGCAACAACCCGTCCCGGAGGTGGTTCGCCGCTCCCGCTGATAGGCAGGTCACTCTGATGAGCCGCCCATTCAAGATGCTGGGTGAATGGGCCGGCGGTCTTCC
>JBAXBG010000062.1:0-17473 GCA_037142115.1 Verrucomicrobiota bacterium
GAGGAAGTTTTTGAATTATTTTGGCCGGACCTCGCAACCCGCTGCAAATCAATGGAACCGGTTCTGGAAGTTGTGTGGATTCGTGGCCCGAGCGGTCGGATTTTTTTAGGATGTGAGCGTGGCCCGGTGATTTTTGATCTTGGAAAACCGGTGATGGAGGGGGATGCTGCATGCCATGTCCGAACTCATCCGGGTTGAACCGATCGCCCTGCTGCCCACGCAAGCCGGGTGCGCCGTCTTTTTGGGAGACGGGAAGAAAGCCATTGTCTTCTACATCGACCCCGCGGTGGGGGCGTCCATCAACGCCTCGCTCAGCGGGCAACTGCCACCGCGACCGCTGACCCATGACCTGTATCTGCTCACCCTGCAGGCTTTCGGGGCCAAGGTGACGCGGGCGGTGATCGTGCGCATGGAAAGCGAGATCTACTACGCGCGGCTGATTCTGGAGGCCGAAAACGAGATCATGGAACGCAAGATCATTGAGCTCGATGCGCGGCCCTCGGACTGTTTGGCGCTGGCGGTGCGCTGCGGCGCGCCGTTCTATGTGGTCAAGGCGCTATGGGATTCGCTGGAAGACATGTCCGGGGTGCTGACGGAAATGCGCGAGTCCGAGGGCGAGGGCGACGGCACCACCTGAACAACGCCCTAGCAAGCCGCGTGAATCGTTCCTGTCGGGAATCATTCCTTGCGGGGGGGCTGTTTGATGTTAGCATGTCTGACCATGTCAAACACCCCAGTATCCTGCCTCCCCGACTACTTGCGCGATGAGATCCTGTTCCATCCAGAGAACCGCAAGTTTCCGCCCTTTGATCTGGTCCGGCTGCTGGGCACGGTGTTCGAGCCGACGCACGGCTGCCGGGTCTGCATTCTCATTGATTTCGACGAGCCGGCCCGGTTCATCACCGATCTGGCATTCCTGAAGTCCGACGGGTTCGCGGTGCAGAAGAGCGCGCACCGTCATTTTTACCGCGGCCTGCATGACGGGGCGATGGCCGCCCTGGGCATGAGCGGCGGCGAGATTTATGCCTACCGCTGCAGCCATGGCTCCAACCTCGATCTAGCGGATGAGGTGTGGGACACCGCCGGCCGGATGCTCTCGCTGGACCATGATATCTATCCGAATTACGACATCATCCTGTGCATCTCGACCTTCTCGGCCACCGCGCCGTTGACGGCGAAATGCAAGGAATACGGCTTCCGCGGGGCCACCCTCCACGGGCTCAACGACGTGATCCTCAACTCCGGGCTGGCGGTGGACTATCAGGAGGTGTCGGCCGACGCCGAGCGGATGCGCCTCGCGCTGACCGAGGCGGATTCCGTGGAGATCGACTTCGCGCTGGAGGACGGCCGGGTGCTGACCGCCTGGCTCGGACTGGGTGGCCAGGAGGCGCAGAAATCCCACGGGCTGTGCCGCGGCAGGAACCCGGACATCGCCAACCTGCCGGCGGGTGAGGTTTACTTTGTGCCCTGCGACGCGCATGGCCAGTTTCCTATGAAATACGAGGATGGCACGCTCGGGGTGTTGGATGTGGAAAACCGCTGCATCGTGCGCTCCACGCTCATTGAGGGCAACCCGGCGACCATCGCCGCGCACAACGCGCGCCTGGCGGACGACCCCATGACCGGCACCCTGGGTGAACTCGGCCTGGGCACGCAGGTGTTGCCGGTTTCGGGTGCCGACATTCAGGACGAAAAGATTCTCGGCACCTGCCATCTCGCCACCGGCCGCGACGACCATCTCGGCGGCGACATCCTGCCATCGATGTTCCACAAGCATGAGAATTCCACGCACGACGACATCCTGTTCGCGCCGCACAAAACCCCGAATTTCAACATCCGCCAAGTGCGCATGCAACGCGGCACCCAACAGGAAATCCTCATCGAGAATTTCCGACCGGCGCGCTACCTGATGGAGGCGCTGGCCCGCGGGCGCTGACACGGACCGCGGCGGGTTGCTGCCGAGAATTAGATTGCGCGGCCCGCTCAAAGCTGATTGATTCATCATCCCATGAAACACAAAACCATGCTTGTGGCGGCCATGGCCGCCTTCTGTTGTCAGTCGCTTGCCCTGGCCGCTCCCAAAGCCACGTCCCCGGCGACCGCCGGAGCCGAGGCACCGAAGAGCACCACGGCGGCAGCCCCTAACACACCGGCCAAGACCGTGGCCTATCCGCTCACGGGCACCGTGGTGGCGATCAGCGCCACCGAGTTGACCATCAAGGGCGGCGAGGGCAAACCGGACCGCGTGTATGCGATGACGCCGCAAACGGTGATCGTCAATGGTGACAAACCCGCCAAGATCGACGAGGTGAAGGTCGGTCAGAAAGTGGGCGGGCGGCTGGAAAAATCGACCGCCGGTCACGACAAGGTGCTCAAGCTCAACCTTGGAGTGAAGCAAGAGTCGCAATCAAAACCCAAGTCGAAATAGCGGATCCACGGAGTGTGTATCCGACGAACGGCACCTGGCTTTCCCGCGGGAAAGCCAGGTGCTTGATGTGCGAGACAACCCCAAGGGCCAGGTCAACCTCCGGATCAAGGAGTGGTGACTTTCAAATTTCCCAGATCGGCAAGGGTAGATCCTGGGAGGCGATGCGGGACGGCACGGGGACCATCGCGCCGGCAGGAACAGGCGCTGGTTCCAGCGGGAATCGGAATGTGAACGTGCTGCCTTTGCCGGGAGCGGAGACGACTGAGATCGTGCCGCCCATGGCTTCTGCCAGACGCTGTGAGACGGCGAGCCCGATCCCAGTTCCGCCATACTTCTGATGGATCGTCGAGTCCGCCTGGGTAAACAACTGGAAGAGACGGGCGTGAGCTTCGTGCGAAATTCCGGGACCTGTGTCTTCGACGGAAAAATTCAGGAACGTCTCCCCTGAATCTACCAATGGGCATTCATCTTCCAGGGAAAGCGGACGGGATGCCAATGACGCCCCCCCGGATCTCGTTACGCGGAGGCTCACCGAGCCTTTCGAGGTGAATTTGACGGCGTTGGCCAGAAGGTTGATGAGGATCTGGCGGATCCGCCGCTCATCACCAGAGATTTGCGCCGACACGTCGGAGGCCACATCACAGTGGAACGCGAGCCCTTTTTCGGCTGCGGATTTTCGGACGATATCCGACGATAACTTCAAGAGATCGGCGAGGTCGAACGGGGCGGCGTGGATCGTCATGGTGCCCGCCTCAATGCTGGAGAAGTCGAGGGTGTCATTGACGACGGCAAGGAGGTGCTCGCTGCTGGAACTGATCGTGCGGACATAGTCCATTTGCTCGTCGTTGAGGGCAGTGTTGGAGAGGAGTTCTACAAAACCGAGCACGCCGCTGAGCGGGTTGCGCAACTCATGGGTCATGATGCCGAGGAACTCGCTTTTAGCTTTGCTGGCAGCGTTGGCCTGGAGAAGAGCTTTGGCCAGACGAGCTTCCAGGGCCTTCCGCACAGTGACGTCGCGAAATGACCACACACGACCAATGCAGATCCCATCCATGATCATCCCAAAAGAATAGCGTTCAATAAACCGGCCGTCCTTGAACGTGAACGTATCAAAGCTCTCCTCATTAGATTCGTAAAGCGACTGCACCTTCTTAATAAACCCGTCGGGATCGCTCAGTTGATCCAAAACAAATTCCAGCAGAGCCTTGTCATCACCACTCTTCATGATCGGCTCCGGGATTCGCCAAATCTCGGAGAATCGCCGACTGGCTCGTATCACCTTTCCTTTGTTGTCCACGGCAAGAATCCCGTCAGCGGTGGATTCGAGAACCGCCGCGAGGTGAGCTTTGCTCTCCCTCAGGGCGTCCGTCCGCTCGCGGACGCGCTGTTCCAGGTTCTCGTTGAGTTCGCTCAGGGCAACCTCCATCTGCTTGCGTGCGGAGATGTCGCGGACAATGCCCACAGAGTGCCGAGCGCCGTCGAGCGTAACCGCCGCCAACGACACGGAAACCGAGATTTCTTGGCCGTCTTTGCGGCGGGCGAACAGTTCGACCGTCTTGCCGATCGCATTACCTTGGCCAGTGCGCTGGAACTCCGGGTATGCCGTACGATGGGCTGACAGGTGGGGTTCGTGGACAAGGAGCTCATGAAGATTATTGCCGATGGCTTCTTCGGCGCTGTAACCAAAAATGGATTCGGCCGCAGGATTCCAATAGGAGATCCGCCCGTCGGGATCCATCATGAGGATGGCGTCCTGAGCCGCCTCCGTAATGACACGCACTTTGGCCTCGCTCGCCCGCAGATTCTCCACCGCCCGCTTGCGCCCGGTGATGTCGCGCACGCTGGCCTGGAAAAACAGATTTCCCTTCTGCTCCGTACAGGTCAGCAGCACGTCGGCAGGAAACTCCGCCCCCCCGATCTTCTGGTGTTGCCACTCGAAAAGGTGGAAGCCCTCGCGCGCGGCGGTCTCGATCATCTCCCGGGCCTTGTCCGCCGAAAACTGCCCGTCGGGCTGCCGCTCGGAGGAGATGTCCCAAGGCCGGTAAGAAAAAAATTCCTTTTCGGTCTCCACTCCGAACAACTCCAGGGTGGCCCGGTTGCAGCAGGTGAAAACCCAGGAAGGAGCGGCGAAGGTCATGAGAGCGTCCCGCGAGCTTTGGAAAAACTGCCGGTATTGTTCCACCTCCGCCTCCATCGGCTTGCGATCAGCCGATGCACCGACGACAACGACCGGAACATCATGCTGACTGGGTTTGTACTTTTTCATCTGCACAGCCATCCCACAGGATGGCATAATTGCGAGCTAAATAGCGGGGCGCTCACAAACGCGTGGTTACCGGGGTTTACACCTTGGCATTCTGACGATTCGACCTCATCGTCAGCCATCGACCGATAATTCCCATGACCACGCTTCTTCGCACCGCCGTTTTCGCCGCCCTCGCCTGCGGGGCCACCAGTTTTGCCGCCGAGGTGATGACGATGCGACGACTCTTCAACGGCAAGGATCTCAGCGGCTGGCAAGGCGCGGGCTATGTGGTGGAGGACGGCACCATCGTCTGCACGCCCAAGGGTGGCAATCTCATGACTGAGGCGACGTTCGCCAATTACGTCCTCGATTTCGAGTTCCAACTCACGCCCGGAGCCAACAACGGGCTGGGCATCCACTATCCCGGCACCGGCGATTGCGCGTACACCGGCATGGAACTCCAGATCCTCGACAGCACGGCGCCGAAATACAAGGACCTCAAGGACTATCAATTCCACGGCGGCCTATACACCATGGCACCGGCCAGACAGGGGGTTCTCAAGCCGTTAGGTGAGTGGAACCAGCAACGCGTCACGGTGATGGGAGCCACCTTGAAAGAGGAACTCAACGACGAGATCATCCTGCGCGCCAATCTCGACGAGATGAGCGCCAAACACCCCGAACATCAAGGCGTCAAACGCCGCGCCGGCCACATCGGGTGGTTGGGTCACGGCGATCGCGTGGCCTTCCGCAACATCCGCATCGGCGAGCTGCCGCCCATCGCCAACGAGGACCAGGTCAAGGCGGCCGGCTTCACCAGGATTTTTGACGGCAGCACCCTCAACGGCTGGAAGCACACCCCGGACGTTTCTAACTGGACCGCCGCCAATGGCATCCTCAGACACAATGGCCGCCCCGGGCCGACCAGCGACCTGTGGAGCGAACCGTCCTACGGCGATTTCACTCTGGTCTGCGATTGGCGCTGGAGCGGCCGCGGCCCGCTGAAACAACAACCGATCGTGATGCCCGACGGCTCGGAACACGGCACCGTGGAGATCGAGGAACTCGACAGCGGGATCTATCTGCGCGGCAACTCCAAGAGCCAGGTCAATTTCTGGAACTGGACGGTGGGCTCCGGCGAGGTTTACGGCTACCGCAAGGACCCGGCGATGGCGGCGGAAGTCAAGGCGGGCGTGACCCCGAAATCCAAGGCGGACAAGCCGATCGGCGAATGGAACCGGACGATGATCACCCTCAAGGGCGACCGGCTGACCGTGATGCTCAATGGCCACGTGGTAATCGACAACGCGCAGCTGCCGGGAGTGCCCGCCGCCGGACCCATCGCCCTGCAACATCATGGTGCCGCGATTGATTTCGCCAACCTCTGGATCAAGGCGTTGTGAGCGCAAGCCGGGCGAGGATTGAGACGCCACGATGAACTACCGCCAAGCCATCGACTGGTTGTTTGCCACCCAAATGTTCGGGATCAAACTCGGACTGGACGGGGCGCGCCACCTGCTCAAGGAATTCCTCGCCTATCCGGCCCATGGCACGCGGGTGATCCACGTCGCCGGAACCAACGGCAAGGGCAGCACCTGCGCCATGATCGAGAGCATCGCGCGCGCCTGCGGCCAACGCTGCGGGCTGTTCACTTCGCCGCATTTGATCGACTTCCGCGAGCGGATCCAGGTCGCCGGCGGGCAAATCCCGCAGGACACCTGCGCGGCCATGCTCACCGAGCTGCGCGACCTCTGCGCGCGGATGGACCCACACCCGACGTTTTTTGAAATCTCGCTCGCACTCGCCATGCGCTGGTTCCGCGAGCGGGGCTGCGAACTCATCGTGCTCGAAACCGGCATGGGCGGACGTTTGGATGCCACCACGGCGGTGCCGGCCGATATCTGCGTGATCACCCCGATCGGGCTGGACCACATGCAATACCTCGGCGGCACGCTGGCCGCCATCGCGGCGGAAAAAGCCGGGATCTTCGTCACCGGCAAGCCGGTGGTGGCCGCGGCGCAGGCTGATGTTGTTAGATCGGTGCTGGAAAAGGAGGCCAACGAGGCGCGCGCGCCGCTGGAGTTCGTGGCGGAGCCTTTGTTAGGCTATCCGATCGCGCTCGCCGGCAGCCACCAGCAATGGAACGCGGCGCTCGCGGTGACCGCCCTGCACCGCCTGGGCCTGCCGCTCCACACCGACAGCGTGCGCCACGGGCTGGCCCATCTGGCGTGGCCCGGCCGTTTTGAGCAGATCCGCCCCGGCGTGGTGCTCGACGGCGCGCACAACCCGCAAGCCGCCGCGGCGCTGGCGGAAACCTGGCGAGCCCGGTTTCCTAACCACCAGGCGGCGCTGGTGTTCAGCGCGGTAGCCGCCAAGGACATCCAGGGGATTCTGGCCCTCCTCGCCCCGATCGCGGCGCGGATCTTCCTCTGCCCGGTGGCCACACCGCGCGCCGTGGCGGCCGCGGAGTTGGCTGCCTGGCTGGCACCGGACGCGCCGCCGCATGAAACGTTTGCCAACTTCCAGGCGGCCTACGCCGCCGCCCAGGCGCACGGTGCGCCGATTCTGATCGCGGGCTCGCTGTTTCTGGTCGGCGAGGCGCGGGCGGTTCTCACCGCCTGCGAGTTCCAGCCGAGTGCGCAATGAGGCACTTGGCACCGCCCGGTCACGCCTCGTCCATGCCGCTGATCAAAGCGATGAAGGCGTCCTCCATCGTCGGGTCGGGGTTGGCGGAGGTGGCGGTTAGAGCCTTGAGTTCGTCCGGGGTTCCGTTGGCGATGAGTTGCCCGCGGAACACCAGCCCGATGCGGTCGCAGTATTCCGCCTCGTCCATGAAATGGGTGGTCACCATCACCGTCACGCCGCGCCCGACGATGCCGTTGATGTGCGTCCAGAACTCGCGGCGGGTCACCGGGTCCACGCCCGAGGTGGGTTCGTCGAGAAACAGGATGTCCGGCTCATGCATGAGCGCGCAGGCCAGCGCCAGCCGCTGTTTGAACCCCAGGGACAGGGAATCGGTCTTGGCGTTGAGGAACGGCCCGAGGTGGAAAATCTCGGCCATGGTGGCGGTCTGGTGGCGGCGCCGGGCACCGCTGAGCCCGTAGATGCCCGAGAAAAACTCCAGGTTCCGCCGGACCGATAGATTGCCGTACAGCGAGAACTTCTGCGCCATGTAGCCGAGTTGCTGGCGCGCCCTACCGGCGCTGTGACGCAGGTCCAGCCCGACGACCGCCGCCCGGCCGGAAGTGGGTTTGAGCAGGCCGCACATCATCTTGAAGGTGGTGGACTTGCCCGCGCCGTTAGGGCCCAGCAGACCATAGATCTCGCCGCGCCGCACTTGGAAACTGACGGCGTCGGTGGCGGTGAAATCGCCGAATTTCTTGGTGAGCCGGTCGGCCTCGATGACCACTTCGCCGTCGGCGGGAATCGCCCGCAGGTGGTCGGCGAGCACCGAGTGGCCGCCCGGGCCGCCGCCCATGCGGTCGATGAACGCGTCCTCGAAGCGCGCGGCCACCGGTGCCCAGGCGGTGGCTGGCGGCACGCCGAGCGCTGCCGGGGGCAATGCGGGAGGCATCAGCGGGGCGTCGGCGCGGAAGGTGAGCCGCAAGTGGTGGCCCTGGATCGTGCCGTCGCTGATGGACGGGTGGGACAAGGCCCCGGCTAACAGTCGGCGTTTGTTGCCCCCGGGGTTCTTGAGGTGCCAGCAGCGGCCGGCCAGCGGCGCGGTCATGGCCGCGGGCGGTCCGTCAAAAATCAGCTGGCCGGCGTGGAGCACCAGCGTGGTTTCACACAACTCCGCCTCTTCCAGATAGGCGGTGCTCCAGACCACGGCGATGCCCTCGTCCACCAGCTGACCGACCATGTGGCGGAGTTCCTTGCGGGAGATCGGGTCGACGCCGACCCCCGGCTCGTCGAGCAGCAACAGCCGCGGCGTTCCTAACAGCGTGCAGGCCAGCCCGAGCTTTTGTTTCATGCCGCCGGAGAGCTTGCCGGCGAAGCGCCCGGTGAAGCGCCGCAAGTCGGTGAATCCCAGCAGCCGGTCGAAGGTTTTCTCGCGTTGCGCGCCGGTGACGTTGCGCAGGTCGGCATGCAGCGTGAGATTCTCCAGCACCGACAAGTCCTCATACAGGCCGAACTTCTGGGGCATGTAGCCGAGTTCGCGGTGGATTGCGGCGGCGTCGAGCACCGGGTCGCGCCCGAGGGTGGTGAGGCGGCCCGAGCCGGGCACCAGCAGGCCCGCGATGAGCCGCAACAGGGTGGTTTTGCCTGCCCCGTCCGGCCCGACCAAGCCGGTGATGCAGCCGGCGCGGATCTCACCGGTCAGCGCATCCAAGGCCGGTGCCGCCATCCCGGGAAAGGATTTCGTCAGGCCACTGAAGCTCACCACCACGTCGGACACATCACCGCGGGGTTGGGTCTAACGAAACCGTGACTGGCATGCCTTGCCGCAGCGACCCATCCGAGTCGGCGACGACCACCCGCAGCCGGTAGACGAGCGTGGTGCGCAACTCGGGCGTTTCCACCGATTTGGGGGTGAATTCGGCGCGCGGCGACACAAACCCGACCGTGCCGTGGAACGGCCGGTCCGGCCGACCATCGGTGGTCAGCCAGAC
Organism: Verrucomicrobiota bacterium; assembly: GCA_037142115.1. Taxonomy (GTDB): domain Bacteria; phylum Verrucomicrobiota; class Verrucomicrobiia; order Verrucomicrobiales; family Akkermansiaceae; genus Luteolibacter. The sequence continues at coordinate 9,287 of JBAXBG010000062.1, forward strand.
ATGGGTGCCGGGCGGCACCCGGCCGAGCTCGCCCTCGTGCACGTAGGCGCGCACCCACACCGGCTTCTCCAGTGAGAGCGAAAGCGCGGTGGCGCCGGCCGGCACGATCGCGCCGGGCTCCAGCGCGCGGGTGAGGACGATGCCATCAGACGGCGCCTTGAGCTCGGTATCCTCGAGGCGCAGTGCGGCGCTGTCACGCGCGGCTTGGGCCTGGGCCACCCGCGCGATGGCGGCGGCGATTTCCTCGGCCCGGAACCCTGCCTCCAGCAAGTTCAATTTTGCCTCGTTGACGTTGGCGCGCTGCGTCGCCTCATCGAGCGCGGCTTGCGCGCTTTCCAGGTTCTGTTGGGACGTGCCGCCGCCGCCGACCAGGCTGGCCTGCCGCTGGTGGGCGCGCCCCGCATCCTGGGCGACCACCCGGCTTTCCGCCAGGGCCGCCCGGGCCTGCGCGATCTCCTCGCTGCGATAGCCGGCTTGTTTGAGCCGCTGGTCGGCCGCGGCAGCCGCCAACTCGGCATCGGCTCGCGCCAGTTCATGGACATACGGCTGGCGGTCGATGCGCGCCAGCAGCTCGCCGGCCTTGACGGTGTCGCCCTCGTCCTTCAGCACGTCTAACAACCTGCCCGCCACCCGGAATCCCAGGTCCACCCCGCGGATGTCGACATTGCCATAAAACTTGAGCGCCGCATCGGCGCGGTGGAATTTCCCGCGCAATTGCCAGGCGACGGAGCCAATCAGTGCCAGCAGCAGCAATACGAGGAGAAGTTTTTTCATGGCATGCCGGTTTTCGCTCAGAAGCAAAGAACGCCATATCATCCGGCGCGGCGCGGCGCAACTGCCGCCTGCGGCCCGGACGTGGATTGACTCAACGCCAAACTACCAGGCACTCCCGCCGAAGCCGCCAACGACCGGAGCTAACTTAACCGCCTGAAGGCGGTACTACATACCTCCCCGAGCACGCTGCTTCCGGCGTAGGTAGTCCCGCCTTCAGGCGGACTCTGAATCACTCAGGCCGTCCCGGATGGCGCCTGAAGTTAACGCAAGCTCCCGGCCCCGCGTCACTCAGGGTCCGCCGCAGGGGCTTTGGGAAGCTTGTCGACTTCCTCCAACAGATTGACCAGGCCGACGCCGCGGATGGCGGACGCGTCGTGATAGAAGCGCAGCACCGGGGTGGATTTGAGCACCACGCGCTTCATGATCTTGCTCTGGATCGAGCCGTGGTCACGGTTGAGCTTGTCGATCACCGGGGCAGAATCGCCGCCGAGCACGCTGGTCCAGACTTTGCCTTCCTTAAGGTCCTGGGTGACTTCCACGCCGCTGACGGTCACGAGTTTGCCATGCCATTCATATTCCTTCTGAATGACATTGCCGATTTCGCGGCGGAGCAGTTCATTGACTCGATCGAGGCGGCGGGACATGGAGAGGTAAAGTTGAAAGCTGAAAGTTGAAAGTTGAAATGCAGACAGAGAGGAAGCGCGAAGCCATTTCAGCTTTCAGCTTTCTACTTTCTGCTTTACCTCACAATGTCTGCGGGACCTTGTCGAGTTTGTAGCACTCGATGATGTCACCTTCCTCGTATTCGTTGAAATCGCCGAGGCGGATGCCGCACTCGAAGTTGGTGCGGACCTCCTCGACTTCGTCCTTGAAGCGGCGCAGCGTGGACATGCGGCCGTCGAAGACCTGAATGCCGCCGCGCAGGACGCGGGCATGGGCCTTGCGGTGGATGCGGCCGTCCGAGACGAAGGAGCCGGCGACGCGCCCGCGGTTGAGTTTGAAGATCTGGCGGACTTCGGCGTGGCCGATGACGGTCTCGCGGTTGAGCGGTTCGAGCAGTCCGAGCATGGCCTCGCGGACCTGGTCGATCAATTCGTAGACCACCGAGTAGAGTTTGATTTCGACGCTGGCGGCCTTGGCGGATTTGACAGCCTTGGCTTCGACCTTGACGTTGAAGCCCAGGATGATGGCGTCGGTCGAGTCGGCGTAGGTGATGTCGGTTTCGGTGATCGGGCCGGCGGCGGCGGTGATGAACGAGCACTCGACTTTTTCGCTTTCGATGGCGAGCACGGCCTTTTTGATCGCTTCGACCGAGCCCTGGACATCGCACTTGAGGATGAGCTTGAGCTGGGCCTTGCCGGCGCCATCGCGGACCATCGAATAGAGGTCTTCCATCCGGTTGCGGTGCTGCGGCTTGAGGCGGATGAGGCGCTGTTGTTCCTGGCGTTCGCTGGCGAGAGCCTTGGCTTCGCGCTCGGTTTTCATCTCGGTGAGATGGTCGCCGACGTTGGGCAGTTCCTCGAAGCCGATGACCTCGACGGGCATGCCGGGGTGGGCGGACTTGATGGTCACGCCGCGGTCGTTGATGAGCGAGCGGACTTTGCCGGCGAACGGTCCACAGATAAAGGGCGTGCCGACCTTGAGCGTGCCGGATTCGACGATGACGGTGGCGGTGGTGCCGCGACCGGGAACCACGCGGGCTTCAATGACCGAGGCGCGGGTGGTGGCTTTCGGGTTGGCCTTGAGTTCCAACACTTCGGCCTGCAGGGCGATGAGTTCGAGCAGGGTTTCCATGCCCTGGCCGGTGACCGCTGAAACCTCGGCAAACTCAGTGTCGCCACCGAAGTCGGTGGTTTGCAGGCCGTGCTCGGCGAGTTGAGATTTCACCCGGGCCACGTTGGCGCTGGGCAAATCGCACTTGTTGATCGCGACGATGGTGGTCTTGCGGGCTTTTTTGGCGTGTTTGATTGCCTCCAGCGTTTGCGGCATGATGCCGTCGTTGGCGGCAACGATGAGCACCACGATGTCGGTGATGTCCGCGCCGCGGGCCCGCATGTCGGAGAAAATCGCGTGACCCGGGGTGTCGAGAAAGGTGATTTCCTGGCCGTTGTGGATGACCTGATAGGCACCGATGTGCTGGGTGATGCCACCCGCTTCACCGGCGGTGATTTTGGTTTTGCGGAAGAAATCGAGGACCGAGGTTTTGCCGTGATCGACGTGGCCCATGATGGTGACAATGGGCGGGCGGGTTTTGAGGAGGTCCTCAGGTTCCTTGGCGGGAGCTTCGGGTTCCTTGATGACTTCCAGGGGCTTCTTGTGGACGCCCTTATCCTTGTCGCGCTTCTCGCGCTCGAAGGTGAACCCGTGGGCTTCACAAATTCTGGCGGCAATTTCGGGTTCAAGCGGCTGATTGGGCGCGGGAAACACCCCGAATTTGATCAGGTCCGCCATGATGTTGAACGGCTTGAGCCCAAGGCGGGCGGCCAGTTCGGGAATCAGGATCGGCGGCTTGATGACAATCAGTTTCGGATCGTCCGGGGCTTCGTCCTCGGTGGTGGCGACGTCATCCTTCTCAGGAGCGGCGGGTTCGACCGGGGCGGCGGGTTCCGCAGCCTTGGCCAGGGTGGGATCTTCCGAGTCGAGAATCTTGGAGATGGAGCCCAGAACATTTTTGCCGGGGGCGGCAGGTTTGCGAACCCTGGGTTTTTTCTCTTCGGAGAAGAGGTCGAGCGCGTCACTCTTGGCTTGGTCGAGCTTGCTGGGGCCGGGGGGGATGACCTCGACTTCTTTGCGCTGGCGCTCGCGGCGCGAAGGTTTCGCGGTTGGCTCGAGGAGATCGAGAACCTTGTCTTTTTTGGGAGCGCTATCGCGGTTTTGAGGCATTCGGCTAGTCTGAAGAGTTCGTAGGGGGAGAGAATGAACAAGCGGTTTTAGTCGCTGGCATGCGCAGGTTCGACGTCACTGACAAGGGTCTGAGCGCGGAGCAGGATGGCCTCCGCGGCCTCCTCGGTAATTTCCAAAGCGGCGGCGATGTAGTCGGCAGGCATGTCGATGACCAAGCCTGGAGTCAAGCCGCCAGCCAAGGTCAGCTTGTTGGCAAGCTCATCGCTGATGCCAAGTTGTTCGCCGAGAGTGTGGGCGGTGCCACCGATTTTTTCCCGCAACTTATCTTCCTTGGATTCATCGCGGCGGACTTGCACGTCCCATCCCATGATGCGCGACGACAGTCGGGCATTCTGGCCCTTGCGGCCGATCGCCTTGCTGAGGTCAACCTCATCCACCGTGACGTGGATCACGCGGTTGACCTCATCGGTTTCGATCGAGCGCAACTCAGCGGGCTTGAGCGCTTCACGCACAAATTCCTTGGGGTCCTCGCTCCAGCGGATGATGTCGACCTTTTCGTTGTTGAGTTCGCGGACGATGTTTTTGACCCGGGCCCCGCGCATTCCGACGCAGGCACCGACCGGATCGACTTTCGGGTCATTGCTCCAAACGGCGACTTTGGTGCGGAAGCCGGCTTCGCGGGCGATGCCGCGGATTTCCACGGTGTGGTCGGAGATTTCGTTGACCTCGGCCTCGAACAGGCGGCGGACAAAGTTCGGGTGGCTGCGCGAGAGGATGATTTCCGGGCCGCGGCCTTCGTTTTCGACCGCCAGGACGTAGGCGCGGATGCGGTCGCCGATATTGTAATCCTCGCCTTGGACGCGTTCCCGGTTGGGCATGATGCCCTCGAACTTGCCGAGATCGATCATCACGTCGTTGCGCTCGAAGCGGCGCACGGTGCCCGAGACGACGTCGCCGGCACGGTCCTTGAATTCCTCGTAAATCATCTCCTTTTCCGCCTGGCGCAGGCGCTGCATCATCGTCTGCTTGGCGGTTTGCACCGCGATGCGCCCGAAATCCTTGGGCGTGACGTTGAATTCCTGGATGTCGCCAGGTTGGGCGTCCGGGTTCTTCTTGAGCGCCGTGGACAGCGGCACCTGGTTGAACTTGTCCTTGTGGTCGTCATCGGCCACCACCGTGAGCCCGGCGAAGATCCGGGTCTCGCCCTTGCGCAGGTTGACATCGGCGCGCAGAACCTCGATGGCATCGGCCCCGGGAACCATTTTCCGATAGGCGGAAATGAACGCGAATTCCAGCGCGGCAACGACCTTTTCGCGGTCGATGCCTTTTTCTTTTTCGTAATACTCGATGAGGGCGACGATATCGTTGGTCATGGCGGGCGGTGTCTGCAGTCAACGCTGCTGGCGTCTGGAGACGCAAAAGAGTGGGTGCGAGACCCACTCCTTTCCTTTCGTCAGAAGCCGTGCACGCGGCTTGTAAGACAAGGCCCCACGGGATGCAAGCCGAAACTGGCGGGGGGCGAGAACACGACCCACCCGCGCGCATGGGCGCGTGGGCTTCCTCCAAGGAGCGGCGGAATCCGTCCGCCGAGTCCAATGGAAAGCCCGAGAAATGGGCGATCGGATATCGCCCCTCCGTGCCCACCTGCGCGAGGGATTCCTCCAAGCGCTCTCATCGAGAGAGCGCCACCTACTCACCAGGTGGCTACGACTGGCGGTCGCGGATTTGTTGGATCGCCCAGAACGCATGTTCGGAGACTAGGGGATCCAGGTCGGCGGCGGCGCGGATCAGGGCTGGCAGGTCGGCGGGGCCGCCGGTGTTGCCGAGGGCGACGCAGACATTGCGCAGGAAGCGCGGGCGCTTGAGGCGCTTGATCGGGGATTTGGCGAACAGCGCGCGGAAGGCCGCATCGTCCAGGGCAAGAAAATCCCGCAGGCTTTTCTCAAAGATGGATTGGCGGGCATGGAACGCGAGCTCGCGCGCTTGCACGGCGAAGCGGTTCCACGGGCAGGCCTCCAGGCAGGCGTCGCAGCCATAGATCCGGTCGCCGAGGGCCTCGCGAAACTCGAGCGGGATCGGGCCTTGGTGCTCGATGGTGAGGTAGGAGATGCAGCGCCGGGCATCCACATGGTGGGGCGCGGTGATCGCCTGAGTGGGGCAGGCGGTGAGGCAGCGGGTGCATTTCCCGCAGTGGTCGCCTAGCGGTGGGTCCGGTTCGAGGTCGAGGGTAGTGAGGATTTCCGCGAGAAAAAACCAGGTCCCCAGACGCGGGTGGATCTGCAGGGTGGACTTGCCATTCCAGCCGAGGCCGGCGTCGCTGGCGAAATCCCGTTCGAGCACCGGGCCGGTGTCGACGTAGGGTTTTTGCGCGCCGCCGAGGGTCTGGAGTTTTAGATCGAACTCGCGCAGGCGTTTTTCGATCAGTTCATGATAGTCGTCGTTCCATGCGTAGCGGGCGATCCGGTAGCCGGGTGCCGACGGCGGCAATGGATCATTGCATCCTGGTTCCTGGAAAAAAGGCTCCGGGCAGAATGCCCGGGCCACAGTGGCGCGGGCATTCTGCCCGCCGCCTTGCTTCCTGACTCCTGACGCATTGACGCAAGCATCCGCGGAGCCCTCCGGCGGGTGTAGGTCGCCGGGGAAATAATTCAGGGCCAGGCAGATGACCGACCGGCAAGCGGGCAGCACCTGGCGCGGATCGCAGCGGCGCTCCGGGGTGCGTTCCAACCACGCCATGCCGCCGTGGTGGCCCGCCGCGAGCCAGTCGCGGAATTGGTCTGCGTGAGTCGCCTCGCGGGCGCGGGCGATCCGGCAGGCGTCGAACCCGAGCTCCGCCGCCCATGATTTCACCTGTGCTACCGGCAGGCTCATGCGCGGTTGTTGAAGAAGTAGCGCGCGCATTCCAGGATGCCGGTGGCGAGTTCCTCGCAGCGGAGGCCGGCGGTATCGAGCTTGAGGTGGGCGCTTTCCTGATAGAGCGGGGTCCGTTCCTCCAGCAGGGACTGGATCCGCGCGACCGGATCATCAGTGTGGAGCAGCGGGCGGCTGCGGTTGTGGCGGGTGCGGTCGACAATCACCGCGGTGGGCGCGTGCAACCAGACCACGTAGCCCAGCCCCTTCAATAAGGCGCGGTTTCCCGCCCGCCCGACCACCCCGCCGCCGGTGGCGATGATCCGCCGCGGGGCGGCCGGATCGTTGAGCTCGATCAGGAGGTCGGTTTCCATGTCGCGGAACGCGGGTTCCCCTTCCTCGGCGAAAATCGCGGTGATCGGTTTGCCAGCCCGTTGTTCGATGACTTGGTCCATGTCCACCAGCGGGTAGCCCAGCCGGTGGTGGAGTTCGCGGCCAACGGTGGATTTTCCGCAGCCCATGAAACCGATGAGAACAATGTTCTCGGGCTGGGTGGTCGGTGGATTCATGGGCGCAGCCTAAACCTGGATTCCAAGATAGGAACCGCAAAATCGGAGATCGCATCTTGCCGCCGCTTCTGGCACAACCCCGTCGTGCCCGAGACCCGAATGATCCAAGTCGCCGATGACGAAATGAAGGAAGCCGTGCGCGAGGCCTGTGCCTTGCTGCGCGCGGGCGAAATCGTCGCCCTGCCCACGGAAACCGTCTATGGCCTGGCAGCCGACGCGTTCAACCCCGAAGCGGTCGCCAAAGTCTTCGCCGCCAAGGACCGCCCGTCGTTCGATCCGCTCATCGTCCACATCGCGTCGCGCGGCGATCTGAAAAACGTCGCCCTCGTCCCGCCGGACATCGCCGAAACCGTGGCCCAGCTCACCGCCAAGTTCTGGCCGGGACCGCTCACCTTGATCCTGCCCAAGCACCCGGACATCCCCGATCTCGTGACCAGCGGCCTGCCCACCGTCGCGGTCCGCCAGAGCGCCCACCCGGTGTTCCGGGCGGTCAACAAGGAGTTGGGCCGACCCATCGCCGCGCCCAGCGCCAACCGCTTCGGCCGGATCTCGCCGACCTCCGCCACCGCTGTCCTGAAGGAACTCGGCGGCCGGATCCCGCTCATCGTCGATGCCGGGGCCTGCGCCGAAGGCGTCGAGAGCACCATCATCGCCATCGAACCCCGCCCCGGTAAAAAACCCATCTTCCGCCTTCACCGCGCCGGACCCATCACCAAGGAGCAGCTCCAGGAGTTCGGCCGGGTCGAGAAAGCCAAGGAGACGGTTGGCGGCCTGCCGCATGCCCCCGGCCAGCTCCCGAGCCACTACGCACCGCTCACCCCACTCATTCTGCTGGAGAACCCCGCCGACTTCCATCCCGAGCCCGGCAAAAAATACGGCCTGCTCAGTTACACCGGCGAGGATGACAGTCCGTATGTCAACCTGCACGACTGGGAGCAGGTCGAGTCACTCAGCCCCGGCAGTGGCAAACTCGCCGAAGCCGCCATCCGCCTGTTTTTCGTCATGCGCCTGCTCGACGAGGCCGGCCTCGACGCCATCATCGCCGAACCCGTCAGCGAGACCGGCCTCGGCGTCGCGATCATGGACCGCCTGCGCCGCGCGTCATCATAAGAGGCGGCTGATCTGCACAGGCTCCGGGCAGCCTGCCCGG
>JBAXBG010000063.1:0-17438 GCA_037142115.1 Verrucomicrobiota bacterium
CGCGGCATGACCATGAACCCGGTTGACCACCCCAACGGCGGTGGCGAAGGCAAGTCGAAATCCGGCGGTGGTCGCCAGCACCTTACCAGCCCGTGGGGCCACGCCAAGGGTGAGAAGACCCGCAACAAGAAGAAGACCACCGCTGTCTTCATCGTCGCTTCCCGCCACAAGAAGAAGTAACCCTCCCGCCACTCAGTTAGACCCTCTCACTTACCGATCCCATGCCACGCTCTCTCAAGAAAGGCCCCTACGTTGATCAAAAGCTTCTCGCCAAGATCGACGTCGTCGCCGAAGCCGGATCCGACCGCAAGCCCATTAAAACCTGGAGCCGCAAGTCGATGATCACGCCCGATTTCGTCAGCCACAACTTTGCCGTCCACAATGGCAAGACCTTCGTTCCGGTGTATGTCACCGAAAACATGGTCGGCCACAAACTCGGCGAATTCGCTCCGACCCGGATTTTCCGCACCCACGGCGGTATCGGCAAGAAGTAAGCCGTCCCTTAGCTCCGCACGTTCATGCCGATTCCCTTCCATTCCAACGCACTTGCCGCCGCCCTCGGGTTGCTGGCAACGGCTGGAATGTGTTGTGCGAAATCGCCCGAACCGGAGCAGCTGCAGCAGGCCATCGTCGAACTCCAGGGGCAGAATCAAACGCTCCAACGCAGCCTCGCCGAGGCCAACCGCGGCGAAAAACAAGCCTCCGAACAGCTGGCCCAAGTCCGCGCGCGCCTCGAAGCCCTCGGCAAGAACCTGCTCGACGGCGGCGATGACCGCCTGGTGCAAGCCGCCTCCGACCTGCAACTCGCTCATGAGCGGGTCGCCGAGTTGGAAGCCGCCGTCACCCGCCTGGCTGGTTCCGTCAACGACTACCTGCGGCAAGCCGTGGTTGCCGACCCCGACGCCCGACTTCGTGTCGAAACCTCATTAAGAGAGCTTGACGCGGTGCTTGGACTGAGGCAAAAACCCCGCCCCGACGTCCGGACCGGTTCTCTCCAACAGGCCCGCATCGTTAGTTTAGATCAGGAAAGCGGCATGTTGGTTCTCAATATTGGCGAAAGCCAGGGAGCCCGAATTGGCATGACGTTCCGCCTCACCCGTGGCCAACAGGCCTACGGAAAAGCCATTCTCGCCGATGTCCGCAAGGGCGTCAGCGGTGTCTTTGTCGAAACCCTCGACAAGGCCGCCGAAGCTCCTCGCCCCGGCGATCTCGCCATTCTCGAAACACAAGCGCAGTAACCATTCACGTCCGTCTCCCATGGAAGTCAAAAGCACCACCAAATACGTAAGCCTCTCGCCCAAAAAGGCGCGCGAAGTCGCCCGTGAAATTCAAGGCCTGCCGGTATCGAGCGCGCTGGATATTCTCACCTTCACGCCCAAGAAAGCCGCCCAATTGATCGGCAAGACGCTCAAGACCGCGATCGCCGACGCCGAAAACAATTTCTCGTTGGACGCCGGCACGCTCGTCATCAAGGAAGCCGTCATCGGTTCGGCCCCCACCCAACGCCGCTTCAAGCCGCGGGCCAAGGGTTCGGCCGGTCCGATCCTGCGCCGCTCCAGCCATATTTCCATCACGCTCGTGGGCTCCGCCCCCGAGAAGAAAAAGAAGACCGCCCGCAAGGCGGTATCCGCCAAGACCCCCGAAGCTCCCGCCGTTGCGGAAGCCGAAGCCTGAATTCCACTCTCCTAATCTCATCCCGCACCGCATATGGGCCAGAAAGTAAATCCGATCGCATTCCGCCTCGCCGTCAACAAAGATTGGCGTTCCAAGTGGTATGCCCAGGGCAAAGACTACACCGCCAAGCTTCACGAAGACCTCGCCATCCGTGGCTATCTCAAGAACAAGCTCCAGAACGCCGGCCTCGCCCGCGTCATCATCGAACGCGCTTGGAACAGCGTGCGCGTCACCCTGCATTCCTCCCGTCCCGGCCTGATCATCGGCCGCCAGGGCAAGGAAATCGAAGTGATGACCAAGGAAATCACCGACCTCTGCAAAGGTGCCCAAGTCAAAATCGACATCATCGAAATCCGCAAGCCCGAGCTCGACGCCCAGCTGGTGGCCGAACAGATCGCGGTCCAGCTTGAGCGCCGGATCAGTTTCCGCCGCGCCATGAAGCGCGCCCTGCAAACCGCCATGGAATTCGGTGCCGAAGGCATCCGCCTGCGCTGCGCCGGCCGCCTGGGTGGTGCCGACATCGCCCGCGCCGAAGGCTACCGCGAAGGCAAAGTGCCGCTGCAAACCCTGCGGGTCCCGCTCGACTACGGATTTGCCGAAGCCCGCACCGTTTACGGCATCATCGGCGTCAAGTGCTGGGTCAATAAAAAGGATGAAGACAACTCCGGCAAACCCCCGGCGGGTCGTGGTGACCGCGGCGATCGCGGTGGCCGTGGCGGTGACCGTGGCGGTGACCGCGGTGGCGACCGTGGCGGCGACCGCCGCCCTAACACCCGCAACTGATTTTTCCAAACTTTCCAACGATAACAATCAAATCCCCAAGGAGGACTGAGCCATGCCTTTGATGCCCAAACGAACCAAGTTCCGCAAAGCCCACCGCGGAAGCCGCTCTGGAAATGCCCAGACCGGCACCACCGTCGCCTTCGGTGACTTCGGCCTGCAAACCCTCGACCGCGCGTGGATGACCAACCGCCAGATCGAAGCCTGCCGGATCGCGATCAACCGCTCGCTGAAACGCAAGGGCAAGGTCTGGATCCGGATCTTCCCGCACAAGCCGATCACCTCACGCCCGCCCGAAGTCCGGATGGGTAAGGGCAAGGGCGCCGTCGAAGGCTGGGTCGCCGTGATCCGCCCGGGCAATGTCCTCTTTGAAGTGGGCGGCGTCGCCGAATCCGCTGCCAAGGAAGCCATGCGCCTCGCTTCCTACAAGCTCGGCATCCGCACCCGCCTCATTACTCGCAATCCGCACGCTTGATCCATCCCTTACCTACCGTCTGAACCATGGCCAAAACCACAGCCAAACCCGTTAGCGAGCTATCCGCCGACGAACTCCAACTCCAGCTTCGTGAACTCAAGATCGAAGCCCTCAACCTCCGGCTCCAAAAAGCCACCGGCCAGCTTGAAAACTCCGCCCGCATCCGCCAGGTGCGCCGCGAGACCGCTCAAATCATGACCGCCGTCACCGCCAAGCTCCTCGCTTGATTCCCGACTTCAACGCCCCACTGCATCCCATTATGAGCGACACTTCCCCGGACACTCAAGTCCACCTTCGTAAAACCCGCGTCGGCGTGGTCATCTCCGACAAGATGGACAAGACCCTTGTCGTCGAGCACATCGCCCGCGTGCCCCATCCGCGCTTCAACAAAATCGTCAAGCGCTCGAAGAAATACTACGTCCACGATGAGAGCGGCCAGGCCAAGGTCGGCGACCGCGTGCGCATCGTCGAAACCCGCCCGCTCTCCAAGCTCAAGCGCTGGACCCTCGAAGAGGTCGTTTCGCATTGATTCGGCTTGGTCGGATTTCAACTTTCAACTTTCAACTTTCAACTTTTCTAATACCATGATCCAGATGGAAACCATGCTCGTTGTCGCCGATAATACCGGTGCACGCAGCGCAAAAATGATTGGCGTGCTCGGCAAACGCAGCCGCTCCGCACGCATCGGCGATGTGATCACCTGCCACATCCGTGATTCCATCCCGACCGCCGCCGTCAAAAAGGGCAGCGTCGTCAAGGCCGTCGTGGTCCGCACCGCCTATCCGATCCGCCGCGCCGACGGCTCGATCCTGCGCTTCGACTCCAACGCCGTGGTGCTCATCGACAAGGACAACAACCCGCGCGGCACCCGGATCTTTGGCCCGGTCGCCCGTGAACTGCGCGAAAAGTCGTTCATGAAAATCGTCTCCCTCGCTCCCGAGGTGCTCTGATCCGCCGATCCCCACTTAACCATTTCCATCCCATGAGCCGCATCAAGACCCACGTCAAAAAAGGCGATCAAGTCGAAATCATCACTGGCAATCACAAAGGCAAGCGCGGCATCGTGCTGCTGGTGAACGCCGCCAAGGGCCAGGTCGTCGTCGAAGGCGGCCGCCCGGTCAAAAAAGCCACCAAAGCCACCGAGGCCGACCCGACCGGCGGCATCAAGACCATCGACGGCGCCATCCATATCTCCAACGTCAAGAAAGTGAGCTGAGGCACTCCGCCTCGGCCCGCGCTTAAGCGCTACCACAACCGCGCTGACCCGCAACCAATATGAAAGCACCTACGCTCCAACAATACTACACCGACAAGGTGGTTCCCGCTCTGACCAAGAGCTTGGGATATACCAACGTCCACCAGGTTCCCCGCCTCGAGAAAATCGTGGTCACCTCCTGCATGGGCAAAGCCCCCGACCGCAAGGTCGCCGTCGACGACGCCGTCAACGAAATCCAGAAGATCACCGGCCAGCGGCCATCGATCACCTTCTCGAAGAAGGCCGTCGCCAACTTCAAGCTCCGTGAGAACGAAGTCCTCGGTGCCCGTGTCACGCTGCGCGGCGTGCGGATGTGGGAATTCCTCCACCGCTTCATCCACGTCACCGCTCCGAACATCCGCGACTTCCGCGGGATCTCCTCCAAGTCCTTCGACGGCCGCGGCAACTACGCTTGCGGCATCCAGGAACAATCGATTTTCCCGGAAGTCGAGATCGACCAGATCAAGCGCCCGATCGGGTTCGACCTGATCTTCGTCACCTCCGCCCCCACCGACGCCGAAGGACGCGCCCTGCTCTCCGAGTTGGGAATGCCGTTCCGCGACATGAAGAAAGCCAACGAAGAAACCGCCGAGGTTGCCGCCGTCTGAGGCTGCCCCACCCACCGAACCTAATCTATCAGGAATACCACCATGGCAGTTCTCACCGATCCAATTTCCGATTTCCTCACGCGTTTCAAAAACGCCGCCAATGCCGGCAACGAGGAATTCTCCGCCCCTTATTCCAAGATCAAAGCGGACATCGCCCGCATCCTCATGGAAGAAGGATACATCTGGAACTATGAAGTCGTCACCGGCACCCGCACCCAGATCAAGGTCAAGCCGAAGTACCTCGAAGGTCGCCCGGTCCTCACCGACCTCAAGCGCGTCTCCACTCCGGGCCGCCGCCACTACGTCGGCGCTTCCGAAGTGCCACGCGTCATGTCCGGCTTGGGCATCTCGATCCTCTCAACTTCCAAGGGCGTGATGTCCGGCGGCAACGCCAAGAAGCAGAAACTTGGCGGCGAACTCCTCGCCAACGTCTGGTAAACCCCCAACTCGCAACAGAAAATACTACCATGTCACGAGTCGGACTCAAACCAATCGCGCTTCCTGAAAAGGTCGCTGTCAATCTCAACGGCCGCACCGTCGTCGTCGAAGGCCCCAAGGGCAAACTCGACTTCGACCTGCCCGAAGGCATCTCGCTCAAAAACGAGGACGGCAACGTCATCGTTTCGCGCGCCACCGAACTGCGCCAGCACAAGGCGCTGCACGGCACCGCCCGCAGCCTGGTGCAGAACATGATCATCGGCGTCACCAAAGGCTACGTCAAGGATCTCGAAATCCACGGCGTCGGCCTGCGCGCCGCCGTCAAGGGCCAGGACCTCGACCTGTCGTTAGGCCGCTCCCATCCGCTGCTCCACCCGATCCCCTCCGGCCTGACCGTCACCGTTGCCGAAAACACCAAGATCAAGGTGGAAGGCATCGACAAGCAACTCGTCGGCCAGTTCGCCGCCGAGGTGCGCAACTACTATCCGCCGGAACCCTACAAGGGCAAGGGCGTCCGCTACACCGGAGAAAAAGTTCGCCGCAAGGAAGGCAAGAGCGTCGGCAAATAACACGTCACCGCCACCCGCAACCACCAATCTATCACGGCATCATGAGTATCATCAACCGCAAGTCGATCCGCCGACGCATCCACAACCGCATCCGCCGCAAAGTCTCCGGCACCGCGGTCCGCCCGCGTCTGGCCGTCCACTACTCCAACCAACACATCTACGCCCAGATCATCGACGATGCGACCGGCCGCACGTTGGTTGCCGCATCCACCCTCGACAAGTCCTTCGAGAAGGCCTCGTCGAATGTGGCCAGCGCCCAGAAAGTCGGACAGCTCCTCGCCGAGCGCGCCACGGGCTCCAACATCAGCGCCGTGGTCTTCGACCGCGGCGGCCACCTCTATCACGGCAAAGTCAAAGCCCTCGCCGATGCCGCGCGTGACGGCGGGCTTCAATTCTAACGCTCCGAACAGATCCCCATCATGGTAACTACTCCTGATAACGCGCCGACCGCTCCTGAAAACGCGCCGACCCCGGCTCCAGCCACTCCCGAAACGCCACCGGCCAACACCGGTTATCGCGGCGGCCAAGGCGGCCAAGGCGGCGGCGGCTACGGCGGTGGCCAAGGCAACCGCGGCTTCGGCGGCGGTCAAGGTGGCCAAGGCGGCCGCGGTCGCGGCGGCCCACGTCGTGAAGAACGCGCCGCTCCCACCGATGCCGAAGGCAACGAGATCTCCGAAAAGGTCGTCTTCATCAACCGCTGCGCCAAGGTCGTCAAGGGCGGCCGTCGCTTCAGCTTCTCCGCGCTGGTGGTCTCCGGCAACAAGGTCGGCAAGGTCGGCGTCGGATTCGGCAAGGCCAACGAAGTCGCCGATGCGATCAAGAAAGCCAGCGAGGGCGCCCGCAAGGTGCTCAAGCCGATGAGCATTGTCGATGGCACCATTCCTCATGAAATTTACGCCGAATTCGGCGGCGGCAAGGTGCTGCTCAAGCCGGCCTCGCCGGGTACGGGCATCATCGCCGGCGGCGGCGTGCGCGCCGTGTGCGAAGCCGTGGGCATCCGCGACATCCTCGCCAAGTCGATGGGCTCCTCCAACCACGCCAACGTGGTGAAAGCCACCCTCAAGGCGCTGTCCCAACTCCGCACCCGCGACCAGGTCCTCTCCAGCCGCGGCAAGAAGAAGAAGGAAAAGGCGATCTGATAAGATCATCGGTCGGATCGGACTGATCCGACGGATCATCTTCGCAACACTAGCAACTCACTAACATCTCATGAATCTCCATTCCTACAGCCCGAATCCGGGTGCCAAGCACAGCGTCAAACGACTCGGTTGCGGCGAAAGCTCCGGCCACGGCAAGACCTCCTGCAAAGGCAACAAAGGTCAGAAAGCCCGTTCCGGCGGTGGCACCCGCGTCGGTTTCGAAGGCGGCCAGATGCCCCTTCACCGCCGCCTGCCCAAGCGCGGTTTCAACAACTACGACTTCCGCGACAAGGTGGGCGTCTTCAACGTGGGTGAGCTCGACGATCTGTTTGACGCCGGCTCCACCATCGACGAAGCTGCACTGCGCGGCCAGGGCCTGATCAACGGCCGCTGCGATACGGTCAAAGTGCTCGGCGTGGGCGAAGTCACCAAGGCGCTCCACTTGGTTGTGGCGAATGCCAGTGCTTCCGCCCGTGAGAAGATCGAGAAGGCAGGTGGCACGGTCACCGCGCCCACCGTTTGATCCTTTCCCGGCCACTCACTGATTTCTGACGGGGAAGTGCTTGCGCGCTTCCTCGTCGTGTTTATAACACGCACGTCGTTTTCCTCTCCCACCCACCATGATTTCCGCCTTCACCAACACTTGGAAAATCCCGGAACTTCGGGACCGCATCCTGTTCACCCTCGCCCTGATCGTCATCATCCGTCTGGGCGTGCACATCACGCTGCCCGGCGTGGACGGCACGGTCATCAAGGCCTGGCTCGACGACCTGCAGCGGGCGGACCCCAAGAGCCCGACGGGCGGGATGACGGCGTTGCTCACGGTGTTCTCTGGTGGCGGCCTGCAGCAGGCGGGCATCCTCGCGCTGGGGATCATGCCGTATATTTCCGCCTCGATCATGGTGCAGCTGATGACGGCGGTGGTGCCGAAGCTCTCGCGCCTGGCGCGGGAAGACGGCGGCCGCCAGAAAATCAACCAATATACCCGCTACATCACCATTGCCATCGCGATGGTCCAGGGGTTCTTCGTCGCTAAATCGCTGACCAATCCGGGAAAAATCCCCTACATGTCCGGGATCGAACGCTTCGGAAACCTGGTGCCCGACCCGTCGGCGCTGTGGATGGCGATGACGGTGCTGACCATCGTCGCTGGCAGCGTGCTCCTGTTATGGATCGCGGACCAGATCACGGAACGCGGCATCGGCAACGGATCCTCGATCATCATCACCGTCAACATCATCTCCGCCCTGCCTGGCGCCTTGATCCAGGCTTGGAAATACTTTGTCACCGGTGAAGGGGTGAGCCCGTTCCGCTCGATCATGATGGTGGTGATGATCGCCCTGCTGCTCGTGGTGATCGCCGCGACCATCTCGATCACCCAGGCCCAGCGGCGAATCGCCGTGCAATACGCCAAGCGCGTCGTCGGGCGCAAGCAATTCGGCGGACAGACCCAGTATCTGCCGCTCAAAGTCAACTACTCCGGGGTGATGCCTATCATCTTCGCCTCGGCCGTGCTGTCGCTGCCGCCGATGATGCTGCAATGGATTCCGTGGTGCGCCGGCAAGCCGTGGGCCACCAAACTCTACGGGGAACTCGCCGGCGGCGGCACCTTGTATTACGTGCTGGGTGGCATCGGCATCTTCCTGTTCTCCTATTTCTGGGTGGCGATGATGTTCCAGCCCTCGCAGATCGCCGAGGACCTCAAACGCAACGGCGGCTATATCCCCGGTGTGCGCCCCGGCAAACCCACCGCCGACTTCCTCGACTTCACGATGACCCGCCTGACCTTCGCCGGCGGCATCTTCCTGACCGTCATCTTCATGCTGCCCGTTCTAACCGGCGCGCTGGTCGGCCTGCCGCCCGGCTCGTTGATCCTCCACTTCTTCGGCGGCACCTCGCTGCTGATCATGGTCGGCGTCACCCTCGACGTCATGCGCCAGGTGGAAACCCAGCTGCTGCAAAAGCATTACGACGGGTTCCTGCGCAAGGGCAAACTCAAGGGCCGCTATGACCGCCTCAACCAGGGCGGTGGTGCCGCTCCCCGCACCGCCATCGTTTATCTCTGGACGGTCATCGCCGTCCTGATCGTGATCGGCATTACCGCCTACATTTACAACAGCGTCAATGGCCACCATTGAGACGCCACACTCCCGTGTCCCGCAACACCCGTATTCCTATCAAGTCAGCGCGCGAGATTGATTTCATGCGCACCGCCGGTTCGATCGCCTCGACGATCCTCCAGGCCCTCGCCAAGGAAGTCGCTCCCGGCCGCACCACCGGGCAGATCGACCAGTATGCCGCCGATCTGATGCGCCAGCACGATTGCAAGAGCGCCTTTCTCGGCTACCGCGGGTTTGCCGGCCACACCTGCATCTCCGTCAACGAGGAGGTGGTCCACGGCATCGGCGGCCCCCGCGTCATCCAGCCCGGCGACATCGTCAAGCTCGACGTCGGCATTAGCAAGAGCGGCTTCATCGGCGACAACGCCACCACTGTGGCCGCGGGCGACATCCCGCTGGAAACCAAACGCTTGTTAGCCGCCACCGAGCAATCGCTCTTCGAAGCCATCAAGCACGCCCGCGCCGGCCGCAAGCTGGCCGACCTGTGCGGCGCGGTCGAGGCGTTCGTCGTGCCCCACGGCTTCACCGTGGTTAGGGAATTCGTCGGCCACGGCGTCGGCCGCCGCCTGCATGAGGAGCCGCAGGTTCCCAACTACCGGCCCAGCGGCAAATCCCCGACCCTGATGCCCGGCATGACCCTCGCCATTGAGCCGATGGTCAACGCCGGCGTTCCCTCGGTGCGCATCCTGGCAGACGGCTGGACGGTCATCACCGAGGACCGCAAACCCTCCGCTCATTTCGAGCACACCGTGCTCATCACTTCCGGCGACCCGGAACTCCTCACTTGGCGCCCGCGCGAGGCCCAGCCCGAAATGCTCGGCCTGCCCGCCTGGTAAGAATTGCCGCGGCGGCCTTGCCCAGGTGCCTGGCAGCGCAGACGCCCCCAGCTTTCGATTCCAGGCGGCCTCCTGCGCTTTGGTCAAGATTTCCGCCCTGGCACCCCGTTTTTC
Source organism: Verrucomicrobiota bacterium (assembly GCA_037142115.1). GTDB lineage: Bacteria > Verrucomicrobiota > Verrucomicrobiia > Verrucomicrobiales > Akkermansiaceae > Luteolibacter. The sequence goes on from JBAXBG010000063.1 coordinate 10,009, forward strand.
CGGGACCCTTGGTAACAAACTGACCGGGAACATCGGTTATCCATTAGACCGGGCGCATCTCGGGTGATAAATCAATGCTTTCGCTTCGTGGCGCAAGCCAATAGAGTTCCGGCCCGCTCCTCCTCCATGACCCCTCCCGCATCACCCGCCGCTCCCGCGAAAATCGTCAAACGCAAGGCCGCCGCCTGGTCCACCGAACAATCCGCCGAACTCTACGGCGTCGAGTCCTGGGGCCACGGGTTCTTCGGCGTCAACCGCAAGGGCCAGGTCACCGTGCGCCTCGAGGACGACGTCGACGGCAAAGAGGTTTCGCTCTTCGAAGTCATCGAGGGTTTGCACGATCGCGGCACCCACCTGCCGGTGCTGTTGCGCTTCCGCGACCTCCTGCACTCGCGCATCGCGGAAATCAACGAGTCGTTCCGCAAGGCGATCAAGGATTCCGGCTACCGCGGCGAATACCGCGGCGTCTATCCGATCAAGGTCAACCAGCAGCGCCAGGTCATCGAGGAAATCGCCGAGTTCGGCAAAAAATACCACTACGGGTTGGAGGCCGGCTCCAAGCCCGAGCTCATCGCGGCGCTGGCCCACATGCACGACCCGGAGGCCTACATCATCTGCAACGGCTACAAGGACGAGGAGTTCATCGACCTGGCCCTGCACTCGCAGAAAATGGGCCTTAAAATCATGCTGGTGCTGGAAATGCCCAGCGAGCTCGAACTCATCCTCGAACGCTCGCGCAAGATCGGCGTGCTGCCCAACCTCGGCGTCCGGGTCCGGCTCTCGACCCGCGGCTCGGGCCATTGGCAGGACAGCGCCGGCGACAAGTCGGTCTTCGGCCTCAACGCCGCCCAGGTCATCGGCGTGGTCGACCACCTCAAGGACTCCGGTTATCTCGGCTGCCTGAAAATGCTCCACTACCACCAGGGGTCGCAAATTCCTAACATCGCCGCCATCCGCGAGGGCGCCACCGAAGCCGTCCGCATGTATTGCGACCTGGTCAAGGAAGGCGCGCCGATGGGCGTGTTCGACATCGGCGGCGGGATGGCCGTCGATTACGACGGCTCGCACACCAACTTCCACTCGTCGTGCAACTATTCCGTGAGCGAATACTGCACCGACATCGTCGAGGTGGTCTCCCAGATCTGTGACAAGGCGGGAGTGGCCCACCCCAATCTGATCTCCGAGAGCGGCCGCGCCGTCGTCGCCTATTACTCAGTGCTGGTGTTCAACATCCTCGACGTCACCCGCGCCCAAACCAGCGAGAAGGCACCCTCGATCCCGCAAAACGCGCCCCAGGATTTGATCAACCTGATCGACGTCCACAAGACGCTGAACAAGAAAAACCTCCAGGAAAGCTTCAACGATGCCGCCTACTACCGCGACCAGATGCGCTCGCAGTTTTTCTATGGCAGCGCCACCCTGCGCGAGCGCGGCCTGGCCGAAGCGTGGTTTTGGCACATCCTGACGCGCATCTCCAACCTCATTGCCCAGCTCGACGACATCCCGGAGGACCTCCGCGAATTGTCCTCCACCCTGGTGGATTTCTACTACGGCAATTTCTCGCTGTTCCAGTCGCTGCCGGATTCCTGGGCCATCGACCAGTTGTTCCCGGTGATGCCCATCCACCGCCTCGATGAAAAACCCCGCCAGCGCGCCGTCCTTGCCGACATCACCTGCGACTGCGACGGCAAAATCGACCGCTTCATCGACAAGGAGGATGTCGCCAAAATCCTCCCCCTCCACGAACTCAAACCCGACGAGGAGTATTACGTCGCCGTCTTCCTGGTCGGAGCCTATCAGGAAACGCTCGGCGACCTGCACAACCTGCTCGGCGACACCAACGTCGTGGGCGTCCACCTCGAAAAGGGCAAGCCGGTCTATACCCATGAGGTCGAGGGCGACACCGTGGCCGACGTCCTCACCTACGTCGAATTCGACCCCAAGGAACTCGTCTCAAAATTCCGCAACTTCGCCGAAAAGGCCGTCACCGACGGCCGCATCTCGCCCAAGGAACGCCGCGAAATCCTCGACCTCTACCGCGAGGGCCTAGCCGGTTACACCTATTTCGAGAGCTGAGCGCGGGACGCAACACGCAATCCGCGTGAGACTCAGGTGAGGCTTATGACGCCAGCAACAACAATCATGCGTTCCGATGGACTTCGGCGGGAGGCATGGGGGACCTCGGCACGCTCGGCGGCGCTCGTTCCTGTAAGAAGGGACAGACCCTTTGTACATGCACGGATTGCCAGCGGCGGGCAAACCGTCCATTCTGCGGTGGCCGGCAACGAGCCGGAATCATCCCAACACGCCATGACCCGTCTGCAGCAGATCATTCGCACCCTGGAGTTGCAGCCCCACCCCGAAGGGGGATTCTTTCGGGAGACCTATCGCAGCGCGGGCTGGATCGCGCGCGAAAGTCTGGATCCCGGCTATCAAGGAGCCAGGAACTACTCCACCTGCATTTACTTCCTGCTGACTTCGGAGGTTTTTTCGGCGTGGCACCGGATTCGTCAGGATGAGATCTGGCATTTTTATGACGGTTCGGCCATCGAGTTGCATGTGATCGCCGAAGACGGCAGCTATGCCAAAACCGTCATCGGGCGCGATATCGCTCAGGGGCAGGTTCCGCAGTTCGTGGTTGCGGGCGGATCGTGGTTTGCCGCCACGGTGATCGATCGGGAGGCGTATGCCTTGCTCGGATGCACGGTGGCACCGGGCTTTGACTTTCTCGATTTCGAGCTGCCAACCCGCGCGGAATTGACCGGGAAATTCCCGCACCATCGGGCATGGATCGAACGCCTGACGCGGGATTAGCGGGTCAGGGCAACAGGAGCACGGTGGGGAAGAGATTCGGGCGGTGATCGCCATCGCATGGGTCAGACCGCGGCTTACCAGCGGTAATAGCGATATGAGACAAGCGGCGGGCAAGAGAATGCTCGTGAGGTTCATCGTGGGTTTTTGGGAAGGCCTTACAAATGGGGTGTATTCTTTCCAGGATTACCTCTTGCCAAGCGCCTGACTCAATCCAGACTTCATCAGTCACCTTTATGAAAATCTCAAAACGAGGGGAATATGCGATGCGTTCGCTCATCGACTTGGCCATGGCGCATGCGATGGGCAGGGGAGTGGTGCCATTGAGCGCTCTGGCGGAGTGTCAAAATATTCCCGCGTCCTTTCTGGAACAGATCCTGATGCAGTTGAAGCGCGAGGGGATTCTCAAAAGCACGCGGGGCAAGTACGGCGGCTACGCCTTGGCCAAGCCCGCCAAGGAAATCCTCATGGGCGATCTGGTGCGCCTGATCGATGGGCCGCTGGCGCCGATTGCCTGCGCCAGTCAGAGCGCCTACGCGCCGTGTTCGTGCCCCGATGAGGAGCATTGCGGGCTGCGCCTGCTGATGGTGGATGTCCGCCAATCGATCTCCAACGTGATGGACAAATCCAGCCTGGAACAAGTGGCCGCGGTGGCACTCACCAAGCTTCAGGCCGACGGCTTGGAACCCGATGTGGTCCATCAGATCCGCCACATGTCGCTGGTGGAGCGTGCCAAAAAGATGAAGAAATTCGTGCCGCAGGTGATGGAGACGGATTTCGTGATTTGAGCGATCGCGGGAAACCTCGGAGCGGTGAAGCGTGACCGATGAATGGAGCGCCGGCTTGAGTCGGCCAAGTCTGGCCGATAAAGCCTTGCCTTCATAGACTGCCGACTGAAGTCGGCGCTCCGTAGTCGAAGGGTGATTTGACTCGAGAGGAGAAATGACATTTTTTTCTAAAACATTCTTGACTAGTATGATTTAAAACAGCATGGATTGTTTCGGACACAATCGACGGCATCTGAGAGTGAGAGGAATTCGCCCCGGTGGGCGGGTCTTGAGCATCAGGAGTTGGACGATTGGGGTCGGCGCCTCAGCCATGGGGAGGTCGGTTCAGGTCCATGAGAACAAGCAAAAATTAATCCCATCCACCAAACACCACCATGAAGAGAACATTCCATCACCCGCGCCGTGCAACGATGTTGAAGTCGGTCATCGCCCTATCCCTGTTGAATGCAGGCCTGCTGCACGCCGGGAGTCCGTCGGTGACGGCGGCACCGGCTGCGGCCGTGCCCGACAAAGGACCACCCTTGCCCTTGCATCAAATCGAAGGCAACGGCGGGATCTTCTCCACCTTGTCGGCCTATCTGGTCAATCCGCCGCGCAACGGCGAGTTGGTGGGCCGCCCGAGCCTTGGTGCGGCGGTGGTGGATCTGGGCCACGGTCGGGTGCTGGAAGCGTTGACCATTACCGAGACCCCCTGGGAGCGGCTGGAACTGGGCTACGGCTATGATCGGCTCGATATCGGGGATCTGCCGCAGGCGATCCAGAATGCCACCCCTTATAGCATCAAGGAGAACGCGGTGGAGCTCCACAACTTCAACGCGCGGCTGGCGCTGCTCAAGGAAGGTGAATTTGATCAGGATTGGCTGCCGGCGGTGACCTTTGGGGCTCATTATAAGATCAACACCTCGGTCAACAATCTCAACAGCGAGTTGAATGAAACGTTGCGGAGCATTGGCATCACCGACAACAGCGGCGTGGATTACACGCTGTATGCCACCAAGCTGATCAAGTCGCTGCCGCTGCCGGTGTTGGTCAACGTGGGCGTCCGCGAAACCGAGGCCGCCCACCTCGGGTTGCTGGGTTTCACCGATCATTATTCCGCCAACCTCGAGGGCAGCGTCGGCGTGTTCCTAACCGACCGGCTGATCCTGGCCGGGGAATACCGCCAAAAGCCCAACGACTACAAGGCGATTCCCGGCCTGATCGCCGCCGAAGACGACTGGTGGACCATCGACCTCGCCTACGTGGTGAGCAACCACTTCACCGTGGCGCTCGGCTACGGTCATTTCGGCGGGGTGCTCAACCATGACGCCAACTCGGCGATCGGGGTCACCATCAAGAACGAGTTCTAACAATCATGCGCGGGCCGGGCACGGTGCGGCGGGTGGGCTGGAAGTCCGCCGCCGCACCTGCCCGGCCGCCATTCTAACCATTCTGTTTGCTTTCCACCATCCCATCCTCATGAGCCAATCCACCAACCATCTGGCGACTCTCGCCGTCCATGCCGGTCAAACCCCCGACCCGACGACCGGTTCGCGGGCGGTGCCGATCTACCAGACGACATCGTATGTCTTCAAGAGCACCGAGCACGCGGCCAACCTGTTCGCGCTGAAAGAGTTCGGCAACATTTACACCCGCCTGATGAACCCCACGACCGACGTCTTCGAGCGGCGGGTGGCGGCGCTCGAGGGCGGCACCGGCGCGCTGGGTCTGGCCTCCGGGCAGGCGGCGATCAGCCTGGCGCTGCTGGCGATCACGCAGCCCGGGGATGAGATTGTGGCGGCCGACAACCTTTATGGCGGCAGCTATTCGTTGCTGCACTATACATTTCCCAAACTCGGGCGCACGGCCAAGTTCGTCAACTCGCAGGATCCCGAGGCGTTCCGCCGGGCGATCACGCCGCGCACCCGCGCCATCTATGCCGAGACGATCGGCAATCCGAAGCTCGACGTGCCGGACTTCGAGGCCCTGGCGGCCATCGCCCATGAGGCGGGAATTCCGTTAGTTGTCGACAACACCGTCGGTGTTGGCCTGGTGCGCCCGATTGAGCACGGCGCGGACATCGTGGTGATTTCCGCCACCAAGTATATCGGCGGCCACGGCACCTCCATCGGCGGAGTGATCGTGGACAGTGGCAAGTTCCCGTGGAACAACGGCAAATTCCCCGAGTTCACCGAACCCGATCCGAGTTATCACGGGCTGGTCTATTGGGATGCGCTGAGCAACGTGCCCGGCGCGGGCAACATCGCCTTCATCATCAAAGTTCGGGTCCAGTTGCTGCGCGATCTCGGACCGGCGATCAGCCCGTTCAACTCGTTTCAGTTCATCCAAGGGCTCGAAACCCTGCCGCTGCGCATCGCGCGCCACTCTGAAAACGCGCTGGCGGTCGCCAGGCATCTCCAAACGCATCCGGCGGTGGCGTGGGTGAACTACCCCGGGTTGGAAGACAGTCCGAATCATGCCCTGGCCTCCAAGTATCTGCAGGCCGGCTTTGGCGGCATTGTGGGCTTCGGCATCAAGGGCGGACTGGCAGAGGGCAAGCGCTTTATCGAGAGCGTGCAGCTGTTTTCCCACCTGGCTAACATCGGTGACGCCAAGAGCCTGGTCATTCACCCGGCCTCCACGACCCACTCGCAACTCACCGCCGCCGAGCAGGCTGCCACCGGAGTCACCGCCGACTACGTCCGCCTCGCGGTCGGCCTGGAAGACATCCGGGACATTCTGGCAGACCTGGACCAGGCGCTGGCCACCGCGGTGGGGGAATCCGCGTGATGCGATCTATCACCCGCCCATGAATCCCTCCAGTTCGCCATTTGACGCCACAATCCCCGCCCTGGCCGGCGGGCGCTGTCGGCGCGGTTGATTTGCGCGCGGCCATTGCTTTCCGGCGGTTGCCGGGGAATGGCATGCCACCTGCTTGTTGTGTCAGTAAGCCGTGGTTGGCTTGTAGTTAACGGTCCGCTCCGGTTTCCGCCGGAGCGGACCCAGCACCCCATAAACGACATGAACAGCAAGCGACAGTCCACGACTTATCCCGCTCCCTTCATTGCGCCGCAAGGCCCCGAACTTCTTCTAACTTTCAATTATCATGCATCTCCCCACACCCCAATTCTCCCGTCTCGTCACCATCCTCGCCTTCGATCTCACGAACCCGGCGCTTGATTCCATGATCCTGGCCTGGGACCACATCGCCGCCAGGTTTCTCAACCGCCTCGGACCCGACAGCCTGGTAGCCGGCAAGATCGAGTCGATCAGGCTGTTAGCCATCCATGACTCGGTCCAGGCGATCTTTGATTCCGGCAGCGGTTGCATCTACAACGGCGCGTCCGCCGGCCATTCGCTGGACGCGGCGCTGGCGGCCACCGCCCAAGCCTCGCATGACATCCTCGCGGCGGTGTTTGAATCCCCGGAAGATCGCGCCGACCTCGATGACGCGCTGGAGGAAAGCTTGTGGCTCGTTGCCGACGAGCGGCAACGAGCCGCCGGGGCCGCCACCGGTGCGGAGAGCGCCGCCACCTATGCCGGCAGCTTCGCGCCGCTGGCCTTGGCGGACCGTGGAAGCGCCGCCCCCGGTGCGGCCAAGCGCCGCGCCACCCACAGTGACTGGTCGCGTCCGCCGCGCCGCCCGGTGCTGCGGCTGGCGACCAATCCTCACTGGAGCCTGGATTGGCAGCGCTCGGCGTGATGCCCCCCCGACCGCTGAGTTTCGTCCTCGCGGCCATCCCTGGACTGAGGCCCGCCGGCCCGCCGGTTGTGGCTTCGGTCCAGGGTTTTTTTATTTTGGGAAATCCGGGGGTGGGCACGGCGATACCTGCCAGCTATTGCGGAGAGGAC
>JBAXBG010000064.1:0-17312 GCA_037142115.1 Verrucomicrobiota bacterium
GTTGCGGGTGAGCAGGGTGGCGTCGTGGGCAAGGGAGATGCAGGCGATCTTCAAAGCGCTGACATGATTGGTATCCAGCACGAACATGGGGATTAGTCCTTGTTCGCCTGTTCGCGCCACTCGCGCCCCAGCTTCTCGGCGCGGTGGGAGAGGTCGTCATCGGGAATCATGCCCACGGTTTGCCGCCACGCCCTGGTACGCGGCTTGAGGCCGAGGACGGCTTGCTTCAACTCGTCGAACTCGCGCTCGATGCGGGTCAAGCGTTCTTCCACGCTGATGGTGGTGGTGTCCATGGGGGAACACTAACCTTGGCCCGGCGTGTTGCCAAGGATTGATGCCATCCGCTTCCAAAACAAAGATTGGCGGTCGCGTGGCATGCAACGCAGGCGGTCTCAGGATTCATCGTTCCATGGGGTATCCCTCACTACGGAGGAGGTTTCGGGTTGTTCGATCTGAATCACGCCGCATGCGGCTGGACCTCGCGTTCGATGCGGTCGCCATTTTCGCGGGCGGCGCGCATCAGTTCGTAGTCCAACTGGAGGCGCAGCCAGAAGCCGGGAGAGGACCCGAAGTAGCGGCTGAGGCGCAGGTCGTATTCCGGCGTGCAGCGGCGGCGGGATTTTTTCATGTCGGTGAGATGGGGCGAGGGAATGCCGCTCATGCGCGAGACCTCCGCTTGTGAGACATCCCACTCGGCGAGGGTTTCGCGGAGGGTCTCGGCGAAAAAGTTCACCAGCGGCAGCAGATCTGTGATTCGTTTCATGGTTGTCAATGGTAGTCGGTGATATTCACGTCAGACGGCCTGCTGTTCATGGTTTGGATAACTCATCACATTGCAGCAATGGTGATCCCTGGGAAATTGGGAAGCAAGGTGAAAGCCCGGCACATTTCTATCGAGCCGTGAGCCGGTCGCGGATCCATTGCGGTGAGCGCCGCAGGTCGAGCACGGCGACGTTCTTTTTCATCGGCTCATCAAGCGGGCTTGAAGCTCATCCACCGAGAGCCAGGTCGCTTTGCCGGCATCGATGATTTCGGATCGTTCGGCCAGAACCTTGCCGTGCCAGTCGGGCGAGGGGTAATCAATCCCATCCGTGGAAAACGATTCCCACAAAAGTTCCATGGCTTCCACCCGCTCACTGGATGACATCCGGGAAATTTGTTCCTTTGCCAACATGGCCGGAGGCTAATCCGGTCCGGGCAGGCGATCAAGCGCCGGTTACAGCCACCGCCAGGGCGCGGAAGTGATACAGCCGCTGGCCACCCCGGTCATCGGCGGGATTTCAAAAACATCTTGCGTTCGTGATAAAAAAGGGCATGAATCAGCTTATGTTCTTTGCCGAACTACCCTTTTTCATGAAGGCCGTTGGCAGGGTGCTGTCATCCGAGGAGCTGCTTAAAGTGAAGGTGGAATTGTCCGTTGACCCGACGCGTGGCACTTTGATCCAAGGCACAGGCGGAATTCGCAAATTGCGGGTGGCCGCTGGGGGCAAAGGAAAGAGTGGTGGTGCCCGGATGCTTTACTACCTCGTGGCCGACGATGCCATCATCCTATGCTACGTTTATCGCAAAAGTGAAAAAGAGACCCCGACGTCAGCGGATCTGCGAAGAATCTCGAACGAACTGAAACATACCAACCAATGAAAAAGAGCGAAATGAGAGCCTTGGGTCGGCAAGCCGCCGCAGTAAGCCGCGGGGAAAAGTGTGCCGCGCGGGTCACTCGCATCGAGATCCTGCCGGACGGTCGTGTCGACGAGACTCCGGTGAATGCAGAGAAGTTCCGCAAGCAGCAGGCTACCGCATGGGAGGCGAAAACCGAGGCTGCTCGGATTCGCCAGCGGCTGGGAATGTCCCAACCCGAGTTTGCCGGCTTGCTCGGCATTCCGGTCGCCACCTTGCGCAAGTGGGAAATCGGACCGACTCAACCTAGCGGTGCCGCCCGCACCTTGCTCCTACTGGCGGCGGAAAATCCCGAACTGGTCAGGGCAGCTGCCGGACGGGCGATGGGTGCAACCTGAACGCCTCCGGGAACTCCCAAGGTGGCGCGCTACCGCCGGGAGCGCGCGTCAATGGAATGAGCAAGTCCAGCCCAAGACCCGCCCGCCAGTGGATCCTCGAAGAAGGGCTCGCGCAAAGCCGCAGAGACGCAAAGGAAGAGAGGCAATGGATTTCATGTGGGCGGCATCGGCTTGGATCTTGCTGCAGCCATCCCAGCCAAATCCCCCAAAAAACCTTTGCGTCTTTGCGCGAGCCATCCGCACACGAGATGTCGCCCCGGTCGTCGGCGTGGCTGGCGCGTCTCGCGCCAGGCCGTCCAAGGAGCGTCTCGCTCCGTGTCGTCCTCTAAAACGGCACCTCCAAGGACCCAAAGGCGGCGTCCATCTCTGCCTCCACGAGTTTGCGGTCATCGTCCCAGCCCGGTCCCGACCACGCGCCGGCAAAGCGCTTCCACGCCGGTTCCGCTGGCGCATCGGTCGCGGCGTCGGCCACTTGCGTCCGCAGTCCGGCTTCGACCAGTTCAGTCACCGTCCGGCCTTCCATCGCCGCCTTGGCTTTGACCCGCCGGTAAAGCTGTTCATCGATGTCCAAGGTGGTTCGCATGCCTGCACAAAAGCAGATTTCTGTATCGTTATCCATTGTGAAATCAGGGCTGGGACTGGGTATTATTGGCGTGGATTCTTTGGCATCGCGCTGCGCGGGCGAGTCTGGAGACTCGCGGTCCGGGGCGGTGCGCAGCACCCAGAATGGGCCAAAACCGGCAAAACCTACGATTGTGGCGCAGATTTCCAGACTCTAGGATTGCCAAACGGCGTTCCCTGACTAGCAATGCGCCCCCGTGCGTCATCGGCGCACACAACACAGACGCATATTACTGGCATGAAGGACCTCACCAAATACCGCAACATCGGCATTTTTGCTCACGTCGACGCGGGCAAGACGACCACCACCGAACGCATTCTCAAGCTGACTGGCAAGATTCACAAGATCGGCGAGGTCCACGACGGCGCATCCACCATGGACTTCATGGAGCAGGAAGCGGAGCGCGGCATCACCATCCAGTCGGCCGCCACCACCTGCTTTTGGCGCGGCCACCAGTTCAACATCATCGACACCCCCGGGCACGTGGACTTCACCATCGAAGTTTACCGCTCGCTCAAAGTGCTCGACGGCGGCGTCGGCGTGTTCTGCGCGTCGGGCGGTGTGGAGCCCCAATCCGAAACCAACTGGCGCTACGCCGATGATTCGGGCGTTTCGCGGGTCATTTACGTCAACAAGATGGACCGCATCGGTGCGGACTTCTACAAGGTTGTCGAACAGGTCAAAACCATCCTCGGTGCCAAGCCGTTGGTCATGGTGCTGCCGATCGGCGAGGAAATCGCCTTCGCCGGCGTGGTCGACCTGCTGACCCGCAAGTCTTACATCTGGGACGATTCCGGCAAGCCGGAAAACTTCGCCATCGGCGAGATTCCCGCCGGCATGGAAGACAAGGTGGAACAATTCCGCGCCGAACTCATCGAGACCGCCGTCGAAATGGACGATGACGCGATGGAAAAATACCTCGACGGGATCGAACCGGACCTCGAGACGATCAAGCGCTGTATCCGCAAGGGCACCATCGACCTGAAGTTTTTCCCGACCTATTGCGGGTCGGCCTTCAAAAACAAGGGCGTGCAAAACGTGCTCGACGCCGTCATCGACTACCTGCCGAACCCGATGGAAGTCAAACCCCAGCCGGAAGTGGACCTTGAGGGCAATCCGACCGGCGAGTTCGCCATCGTCGATGCCAACCGGCCGTTCCGTGCGCTCGCGTTCAAGATCATGGACGACAAGTACGGTGCGCTGACCTTCACGCGCATCTACTCGGGCAAGATCAAGAAGGGCACGACCGTGCTCAACAGCTTCACCGGCAAGAGCGAGCGCGTCAGCCGCATGGTTGAAATGCACGCCGATGACCGCATCGAAATCGACACGGCCCAAGCCGGCGATATCGTGGCCATCATCGGGCTGAAGAACGTGCAAACCGGCCACACGTTGTGTGATGAAGACCATCCCGCCACGCTCGAACCGATGGTTTTCCCGGATCCGGTCATTTCCATCGCCGTCGCACCCAAGGACAAAGCCAACGCCGAAAAACTCGGTGCCGCCATCGGCAAGATGGTCCAGGAAGACCCATCGTTCCGCGTCGAAACCGACGAGGAAACCAACGAGTTGATCCTCAAAGGCATGGGCGAGCTCCACCTCGACATCAAAATCGACATCCTCAAGCGCACCCACAAGGTCGAGGTCACCGTCGGCGCGCCGCAGGTCGCCTATCGCGAAACCATCACCAAGGCGGTCACCGACACTTACACCCACAAGAAGCAATCCGGCGGCTCCGGCCAATACGCCAAAATCGACTACATCATCGAACCGATGGAAGCCGGCTCCGGCTTTGTGTTCGAAGCGTCCGTCGTCGGCGGCAACGTGCCCAAGGAATACATCCCGGCGGTGGAAAAGGGCTTCAAGAACTCGGTCAAAAAAGGCCCGCTGGCCGGCTACCCCTGCCTCGACTTCAAAGTCACCCTCAAGGACGGTGGTTTCCACGCCGTTGACTCCTCGGCCATCGCCTTCGAAATCGCCGCCAAGGCCGCCTATCGCCAGACGATGCCGAAGTGCGCGCCGCAGATCCTCGAGCCGATCATGAAAATCGACGTCTTCACCCCGGAAGCCCAGGTCGGTGACGTGATTGGCGACCTCAACCGCCGCCGCGGCATGATCAAGGAGCAGATGTCCACTCACGGTGGCATCCGCGTCAAGGCCGATGCCCCGCTGAGCGCGATGTTCGGTTACATCGGCGACCTGCGCACCATGACCTCCGGTCGTGGCCAGTTCTCGATGGAGTTCAGCCACTACGCCCCGTGCCCGCGCAATATCTCCGACGAGGTGATCGCCAAGGCCAAGGAACGCGAGGAAGCCCTGCGCAAGTAATCCCGGCGGTTTCCAACCACCTCATCTGCAAACCCCGCGTCCTCTCAGGACGCGGGGTTTTTGCTGACTCTCTTTAGGTTGACGGGCACCGCGCGGCCCTCAACACTGCCCACGTTGTCCCGACACCCCATGATGAAAATCCCAATTGCCGCCCTGTCTCTAGCGTCCACGTTGTTCGCCCAGCAACCCGACTGGGAAAATCCGGCGGTGTTCCGCATCCACAAGGAAGCGCCGCGCGCGACCTCGATGCCGTTTCCCACCCGCGAGGAAGCCGCCGCCAAACCGCGCATGGAATCCCCGTGGTGCCAGCGCCTCAACGGCAACTGGAAGTTCCACCACACCGGCAACCCCGCGACCAAACCCGCCGGCTTCGAGGCTCCGGCCTTCGATGACTCGGCGTGGAAGGAAATTCCGGTGCCCTCCAACTGGCAACTCCACGGCTACGGCGCGCCGCTCTACACCAACATCATCTATCCGTTCGCAAAAAACCCGCCCACCGTGATGGGCGTGCCGCCCCAACCGTTCAGCAATTTCCCTGCCGAAAACCGCAACCAGGTCGGCTCCTACCGGCACCCGTTCACCGTCCCGGCCAATTGGCAGGGCCGCCACACGTTCATGGTCTTCGGCGGGGTGGACTCGGCGTTCTACCTGTGGATCAACGGCAAGAAGGTCGGCTACTCGCAGGATTCACGCACCCCCGCCGAGTTCGACATCACCCCGTATCTCCAGCCCGGGACCAACCTGCTGGCGGCCGAGGTCTATCAGTATAGCGACGGCTCCTACCTCGAGGACCAGGACATGTTCCGGATGTCGGGGATTTTCCGCGACGTCTACCTGTGGTCCGCCGACGCGCTCGACCTGCGTGATTTCCAGGTCAACGCCGGGCTGGCCGACGACTATCAGACGGGCACCCTGGAGTTCGCCGTCACCCTCGCCAACCGCGGTGACGCTGAGGTCAATGCCAAGGTGACGTTCACGCTCACCGCTCCCGATGGCACGGTCATCACCGCGCCGGCCGTCGCCTCCAAAATCGCCGCCCGCGGCGCGGCGGTCCAATCCGTGCGCGTGGCCGCCATCCCGGGGGTGAAGCCGTGGTCCGCGGAGGTCCCGAATCTTTACACCTATCAGATCGGGCTGGCGGACGCCGCGGGCAAGGAGATCGCCCACTATCAGGGCAAGACCGGCTTCCGCCGCGATGAAATCAAGAACGGCCAGCTGCTCCACAACGGCCAGCCGATCCTCATCAAGGGCGTCAACCGCCACGATCACAACCCGCGCACCGGCCACTACGTCACCGAAGCCGACATGCGCGCCGACCTGCTGCAGATGAAGCGCGCCAACATCAACGCCGTGCGCACCTCGCACTACCCGAACGACGCGGCGTTTCCCGCCCTGTGCGACGAGCTCGGGTTCTATCTGATCAGCGAGGCCAACATCGAGTCCCACGGCATGGGCTACGGCCCGGAATCCCTCGCCAAGGACCCCGCCTGGTTCGAAGCCCATCTCGACCGCGTCAAAAACCTCGTCGAGCGCGACAAGAACCACCCGTCCGTGATGATGTGGTCGCTGGGCAACGAGGCCGGCGACGGCGAGAACTTCACCAAGTGCGCGGCCTGGATCCATCAGCGCGACCCGTCGCGACCCGTGCATTACGAGCAGGCCAAGCAGGCCGGCTATGTCGACCTATACTCGACGATGTATGCCACCCTCGACCAATGCGCGGCCTACTGCCGAGCCGAGGAAAAGAAACCGTTGGCGCAGCAGCGCCCGCTCATCCAGTGTGAATACGCCCACGCGATGGGCAATTCGACGGGCAACCTCGCCGACGACTGGGATCTCATCCGCAAGGAACGCCTGTTCCAGGGCGGCTTCATCTGGGACTGGAAGGACCAGGGACTGCTCCAGCTCAAACACAAGCTCACCGACGCAGAGGACCGGTCGACCAACAAGCTGCCGCTCCGCTTGTTAGGCTCGATCGACCCCGCCGAGGGGCTCTTCGCCGGCTGCGCGGTGGTGGGGCAATCCGCCAAGCTCGACCTAACCGGCCCGCTGACCCTGGTGGCCGAGGCCCGCCTCAACCGACCGGACTTGCAACCGGGCGAAAAGCCCGGCGGCCAACCGCTGATCGCCAAGGGCGACACCGCCTATGCGCTCAAAATCGCCGAGGCCGGTGACCGCCTGGAGTTTGGCATCCACGCCGCGGGCGTCTGGCATCCGGTGAGCGCCAAGCTGCCGGCCGACGCCGCCTCGAAGTTCCACGCCTATGCCGGGGTGTATGACGGCAAAACGCTGGCGATCTTCATCGATGGCCAGCCCGCCGCCTCCGCGCCGTGCGCCGCGCCCGTGGCCACCAACGCCTGCGAACTCGCCATCGGCATCGACACCGAGGAAACCGCCCGCCGCTTCAACGGCGCGGTGCGCCGCGCCGCGGTCTATCCGCGCGCTCTGACGGCCGCGGAGCTCGCCGGCAACGCCGCGGATCCGGCGCTGCTGCTGGACTTCACCAAGGACGCGGAGAAGCCCAAAACCCAGCACTTCCTGGCCTACGGCGGCGATTTCAACGACCGGCCCACCGACCGTTCATTCTGTTGCAATGGGATCGTGGCCGCGACGCTCACGCCCTCGCCGCAGTTCGATGAAGTCAGGAAGGTCTATCAGAACATCCACACCCGCGCGGTGGACGTGACTTCCCCCAAGCTCAAAATCCGCGTCTCCAACGAGAACTTTTTCCGCGGCTTGCAGCCGGTCAACGCCTCGTGGAAACTCATGCAGGACGGAGTTGCCGTGGTGGAAGGAAATCTTGAGCTGCCTGACATCGCCCCGCGCCAGAGCGCCGAACTCGAGATTGCCACCGGCCACACCCCCGATGCCAACCGCGAGTATTTCCTTCGCGTGCGCTTTGATCTCACCGCCGACACCGCGTGGAGCCCCGCCGGCACGCCGCTGGCCTGGGATGAAATCCAGCTGCCGTGGGGCCACCGCCAAGCGCCGACCCCCGCCGCCTCGGCCACACCCGCCACCTTCACCGAGGATGCCACCGCCATTACCCTCAAGGCTGGCGAGGTCACCGCCGTGATCGACAAGACCCGCGGCATCATCATCTCGCTCAAACACCAGCAGCAGGAATGGCTGATCGCCCCGCTGCAGCTCAATTTCTGGCGCCCGCCAACTAACAACGACCGCGGCGCCAAGCTCGACCACCTGCTCAAAATCTGGCAGCATGCCGGAGCGCGCGCGACCGCCACCAAGGTGAGCACCGCGCAGGACGGCAACGACGTGGTGATCACCGCCGAGCTGGCCATCCCGGCCAATGACAGCGCCGCCACCGTGCACTACCGCTTCACCGGCGGCGGCCAGATCGCCATCGACACGGAATTCCGCCCGGGCAAGGATCTCCCGGTCATCCCGCGCATCGGCTATCAGTGCGAAATCCCCAACCGCACTCCGAATTGCCAATGGTATGGCCTGGGCCCGCATGAAAACTATGTGGATCGCCGGTCGGGTGCCTGGACCACGGTTCACAATGGCTTGGTGCCGATGATGTATTATCGCTATGTGGATTCCCAGGAATCCGGCAACCGCACCGCGATCCGCTGGGCCACCCTGACCAGCCCGCGGGGTGGCAGCCGCGTGCGCGTGGACGCCACCGGCGACAACCTGTTGGAAATGGCGATCTATCCCTGCGCCGCCGCCGACATCACCCTGGCCATGCACCCGGCCGAACTGCCACCGCGCGATTTTTACACCCTGAACCTGGACCACCGCCAGGCGGGCCTCGGCGGCACCGATTCCTGGGGGGCCCTCGCGCTGCCTCAGTATCGGATCCAGTCCAACCAACCCTACCACTGGTCGTTCCTGCTGTCGTTTGACGCCACGCCTGTGCCCCGCCCGTCGGCCGCCCGGTCAACCGCCCCGCCGATGATGCCGCATGCGCCCAAGACGGCCCATCCGCCGAAGATGACTCCACAGGCTCTGCCACCCATTCCAGGCAAGTGATCCCGGCAGCCCATCGCCCGGGTGCCCGAGACTTTATTTCCCCGACAAATCCAGTTGTCAGCAGGTATATGTCTTGATAAGTGTTCCGTATTCCCGTGCTGCGTCGACTTCAGATTACCTCCTTGTCGTTTTCTTGGGCGCGCCGCGTCCTGGCGGTGGTGATGGTGTCTTGTGCGGCGGTCTCTGCAGGCATAGCCGCAACAACCACCGCCGGCTGGGACGTCGCCAAAATCGACGGCCGGGATTATGTCTCGGTCGAGAGCATGAAGCGGTTCTACGATTTCACGCAACTCACGCGCAGCGGCACCGCCGTGGTGCTCGAGAAAAAAAAGGTCGAGATACGCCTCAACATCGGCGGCAACGAATGCCTCATGAACGGGGTCAAGTTCGTGTTCACCTATCCGGTCAGTGCGGTGGGCGACAAGGCCTACGTCTCGCGGATGGACTTGGCCAAGCTGATCGATCCGGTGCTGCGGCCGTCGTTCATCAAGAACGCGGGCGATTTCCGCACGGTGATCCTGGATGCCGGTCATGGCGGCAAGGACGCGGGGGCCACCAACTCGCTGGGAACCGAGGCCGCCTACAACCTCAAAGTCTCGCTGCTGGTCAAATCCCTGCTCGAAGCTCAAAAGTTCAAGGTCGTCATGACCCGTGACAGCGACCGCTACCTCACGCTCCAGGAACGCGTCGAGGTCGCCAACGCCGTGCGCGAAAATGCGATTTTTGTCTGCATCCACTTCAATTCGGGCGGCAGTGCGGCGCGCGGTATCGAAACCTTCACCCTGTCACCGCCCGGTGTCTCCCACTACGGCCGCGACGCCATTGCCGCGGACAACCAATCGCGGGCCGGCAACGAGCACGACTCCGCCAACATCGCCCTCGCCACCTCGGTCCACGGCTCGGTCCTGCGCCACCTCCAAGGCTATACGTTTGACCGCGGCATCAAGCACGCGCGCTTCAGCGTGCTCTCGGGCGTGCGCCACCCCGCAATTCTGCTCGAGGGCGGATTCCTCAGCCATTCCTACGATGCCGGTCTGATCGCCGACCCGAAGTATCAGGACGCGTTGGCCAAAGGAGTCGTCGAGGCCATCTCGAAATACCGCTTCGCGGTGGGCGGCACCCCGACGGTCCAGGCACCCAACTGACCGTCTGCGGACAGGGATTCAGAGTCCGCCTGAAGGCGGGACTACCTACGCGGGAAGCGACGTTTCCCGGGGAGGTAGGTAGTACCGCCTTTAGGCGGTTAAGCGAGCGCCACAGGCCGGCTCAGGCGACCCCGATCAGGGCCTCGGTCACCCGCAATGCTTCCAGATTCGCGCGGACCGCGTGCACCCGGTGCAGCATGATCCCCTGCTCCCGGGCCAGCGCGGTGATGATGCTCGTCGGGCCGTCACGCGCCGCCGGATCATCGGTGCCGATGAGCTGGCCGAGGCACGATTTCCGCGACACCCCTAACATCAACGGCCGCCCCGGCGGGCCGATCCGGCCGAGCGCGCGCAGCAGCGTCAGATTGTGCGCGAGGGATTTGCCAAACCCGATGCCCGGATCAAAGCACAGCGCCTCGGGCTGGATGCCAGCCTGGACGAGCGCGACCAGGCGCTCGGCGCAGAACGCCTGCACCTCGGCGACCACGTCCAGGTAGTGCGGTGAGTCTTGCATCGTCCGCGGCTCGCCCTGGGTGTGCATGACCACCACCCCGCAGCCGCTGGCCGCGCAAACTGCCGGCATCCCGGCATCCGCCAGCAACCCGCTCACGTCGTTGACGATGTCCGCGCCAGCCGCCAGGGCGGCCGCGGCCACTGCGGCCTTGCGGGTGTCGATGGAAATCAGCCCATCCCACTCCGCCCGCAACGCCGCCACCACCGGCACCGTGCGCGCGATTTCCTCCGCCACGGCGACCGCCTCCGCGCCGGGCCGCGTGGATTCGCCGCCGACGTCGATCAGCGCCGCGCCCTCGGCAATCAGCCGGCGGGCGTGCTGGATGGCCCTCGCCGAGTCGTCATGGTGACCGCCGTCCGAGAATGAATCGGGCGTGACATTGAGGATGCCCATCACCTGTGCGCGCCGGGTGAGATCGAGCGTGCCGCGTCGTGTTTTCCAAATCATATCGGGATTGGCGGCTTGCAGCGTCCGCCGGGTGCAGTTACTTTGCGCCACATGAACCCGCTGGCAACTTGGAAAACACTCGCCTTCGCCGCTGGGCTGTTGGCGGCGGTGTGCGGCGAGGCCTCGGCCGCAGCCCAAGAAATGGACGCCGTCGATGGACCCAACGTCCGGGTGATGCGCCACGAGGACGGATCCCGCACCTTGTTCACGCGCGCCCCCGATGATCGGACCCTCACCAAAAAGAAGTTCTCCGCCAGCGGCACCCTGAGCATGCTCACCATTTACCGCATGGACACCAACAGCAACCCGATCGGCTGCAAAATTTTCGACGGCCAAAACCAGTTGTTATTTAAAGTCAGCTACGGCTACCGCAAGTCGGACGGGTTGCTCGTCGAGGAACGGATGTTCGACGCCCGCGTCACCCGCCGCGACAAGGACACCGGCAAGGAAACGCCGGTGCAGCGAATCTGTTACCTCTACGACGCCCAGGGCAACCGCAGCGCCCCGATTGTTTACAACCTGCTACCCGGCAAGACCATGGAGCAGGTCTTCGGGGTGAAATCCTCCGCCCTTGAAACCAATCCGTTCAAGGATGGCGCTCCCGGCAATCCCAACGCCCGCCCCACCAACCCCAACGCACGTCCCGTCGGCAAAGGCCGCTGAGCCGTCGTTCTCCCCCCATGATCGCCAAACAAATCCTCTTTGATGGCCGCGTCCAGGGCGTCGGTTTCCGCTACACCGTCAAAGACCTGGCCCGCGGCTTTGAGGTCTGCGGCTGGGTCAAAAACCTGCCGGATGGCCGCGTCGAACTCCAAGTGATGGGGGAAACGGACGAAGTGGAGGCCTTTATCCGGGAAATCGCCGTGGAATCGCCGTTTGCCCACAATATCCGCAACCTCATTGCCACCCCCGTCCCGCTGTTGGAAAACTGCCACGGCTTCCGCATCGAACACTAGCCCGGTGACGGCCCAATCCCCCGCAATTACGCCGGAACTCGCCATTTCCCGCGCCAAGGGATTGACGCGCGGCCATTCACGGCTACAGCTTTCCGCCATGCACGCCGACACCGATCCACCCCAGGCCACCGACGAACCTGTTGCCCCTGACACGCCCGTTGCCCCCAGCGACGCGGAGACCCGCCAGGACGCCGCCACCCTCGATCCCTGGGAGGAACTCGAAGCCGACGTCGCCAAATGGAAGGAAATCTCGCTGCGCACCGCCGCGGAAATGGACAACCTGCGCAAACGCACCGCCCGCGACCGCGAGGACGCCATCCGCTATGCCAACCAGCGCCTGCTCGAAGAACTGCTTCCCGTCATCGATAATTTCGACATGGGCATGCAGGCCGCATCCCAGGACCCCACCTCGATGATCTACATCGGCATGGACATGGTCCGCCGCCAACTCAACGATTTCCTCGCCTCCCAAGGCGTCGAGGAAATCCCGATGCCCGAACATTTTGACCCGAAACTCCACGACGCGGTGGCCGAAGAGGAATGCGCCGCCGGCGAAAGCGGCCGGATCCTGCGCGTGACACGCCGCGGCTACAAACTGCGCGACCGCCTGCTGCGCCCGGCCAGCGTGGTGGTTTCCAAAGCTCCAACCACCGCTGAGGGAGGCGAGGCTTAATTCCATGCCCGACAAACGCGATTACTATGAAGTGCTCGGCGTCGCCCGCGGTGCCAGCGCGGACGAAATCAAAAAGTCCTACCGCAAGCTGGCGGTGAAGTTCCACCCGGATAAAAATCCGGGCGACCACACTGCGGAAGACAAGTTCAAGGAACTCGGCGAAGCCTACGAAGCCCTCAGCGATGTCGATAAACGGGCCGCCTACGACCGCTATGGCCATGCCGCCTTCACCAATGGCGGTGGCCGCCCGAGCGGCGGCTTCCACGATCCGATGGACATTTTCTCCCAAATGTTCGGTGGCGGCTTCGAGGAGTTTTTCGGCGGTGGCGGTGGCAACCGCAAAGGCTCCGGCAAACAACGCGGCAGCGACCTGCGCTACGACCTCGAAATCTCCCTCGAAGAAGCCGCACGCGGCGTCGAAAAGGAACTCGAAATCGAACGCTACGTCCCGTGCGAAATCTGCAGCTCCAAAGGCACCAAAGGCTCCGGCGGTGTCAAAGTCTGCCAATCCTGCGGCGGCCGCGGCGTCGTCGCTCGCCAAGCCGGCATCTTCATCCAGCAATCGACCTGCCCCGAATGCCGCGGTGCCGGCGAAACCATCTCCGACCCCTGCAACGCCTGCCGCGGCGAGGGTCGCGCCCAACGCGACAGCCGCATCAAACTGCGCATCCCGGCCGGCGTCGATACCGGCACCCGCCTGCGTTCCACCAACAACGGCGATGCCGGGGTGCGCGGCGGCGCGGCCGGCGATCTGTATGTCTTCCTGCACGTCCGCGACCACGACGTCTTCGAGCGCGATGACGCCGATCTGTTCTGCGAAGTCCCGCTGCCGTTCTCGGTGGCGGCGCTCGGCGGCGAACTCAAAGTCCCCTCGCTCGACGGCCAGTCCTCGATCAAAATCCCCGCCGGCACCCAGGGCGGCACCGTCTTCCGCCTCCGCGACAAAGGCATGCCCTCCCTCAATAGCGGCCGCCGCGGCGACCTCAACGTCCGCGTCCAGGTCGAAGTCCCCACCAAACTCAACTCCGAGCAACAGGACAAACTCCGCTCCTTCTCCGAATCCGTCGGCGAGCACAACTCCCCGATGCAGGAGAGCTTCTTCCAAAAGGCCAAACGCTTCTTCGAGCTGTAGAAAAGACTCAAGACCCAAGACTCAAGACAAGAACAAACCCCGCTCCTCTTCCCAATATCGGATAACGAATCACCCCTTCGGTCTTCTCTTGTGTCTTGCGTCTTTAAGTCTTGCATCTGTCCCATGCCCCGTTTCCTCCTCCCCGCCGCCGCCTGGACCGACGCCCCCGCCCTCACCGGCGACGAGGCCCGCCACTTGGCGCAGGTGCTGCGCATCCAACCGGGTGAATCCATCACGGTCTTCGACGGCTGCGGCCACCACGCCGCCGCCGAGGTTCTAACCGTCGCACGCGACCACGTCGCGCTGCGCCTCGGCACCGCCCGGACCACGCCCGCCACCCGCCCCGCCATCACCCTGGCCCAAGCGATCCCGAAAGGGAAAAACATGGACCTCATCGTGCAAAAAGCCGTCGAACTCGGGGTTGCCACCATCCACCCGCTCATCACCCGCCACACCGTCGTCCACCCGGGCGAGGGCAAGTCCGACAAGTGGCGGCGCAACGCCCTGGAAGCCTGCAAGCAATGCGGCCAGGACACGCTGCCCACCATCGCCGACCCCCGGCCCTTCGATCCGTGGCTGGCCTCTCTCACCGATCTCTCCGGCCTGCGCCTCATTGCCTCCCTCGCCCCCGGTGCCCGCCCCCTGCGCGAGGTCCTGCAAGCCCATCCCGGCACCGCCGCCGCCACCCTGTTAGTCGGCCCCGAAGGCGACTTCTCGCCCGAGGAAACCACCGCCGCCATCGCCGCCGGATTCCTCCCCGTGACCCTCGGACCGATCGTGCTGCGCGTCGAAACCGCCACCCTGTTCTGCCTGTCCGCCCTGCGCTACGAGTTCGCCTGAGCGCAATCCATCACGGAGCGCAGGCTTCAGCCTGCCTCTTCCTGTTCCCCTCCGCGCTCAGGCCGCCTTGCGCCGGAACATCAGCGCCGCTAGTGTTAGATTCACGCTGCCAATCACCACCAGCGGCCAAACCAGCGTGAGCACCCGCCCGAACGACGCGTCCTTGAGGAACACTCCCTTGACGATTTCCACAAAATGGCGGACCGGGTTGACCCAGGTCAGGTGCTGGAGCCACAGCGGCATATTTTCCACCGGCGCGGTGTAGCCCGAGAGCAGGATCGCCGGCACCATGAACACAAATGCTCCCAGAAACGCCTGCTGCTGGGTCTTGCTCACCGAAGAAATGAACAAACCCACCCCGCACAGCGCCAGCGCGTAAAAAAACATTCCGCCATACAGCAGCACCAGGCTGCCGCGGAACGGCACGTCGTAGATGAAGACCGCGGCAATCAGGATCAGCGTCGCCTGGAAAAAGCCCACCGCCACCGCCGGCACCGCCTTGCCGATCATGATCATCTCCGGCGACAGCGGCGACACCAGCAACTGCTCAAAGGTCCCCTGTTCCCGCTCCCGCGCGACTGAGAGCGCAGTCACGATCAGCGAGCCGATGGTGGTGATGATGGCCACCAGGCTCGGCAGAATGAAATGGGTGTATTCCAGGTTGGGCACGAACCAGTTGCGCACCACAATCTCGGACGGAACCGCCCGGCCCGCCGCCGCCGCGCGATCCTTGAGAAATCCATCCAGCACGGTTTGCAGGTAGCTGAAGGCGATCTGCGCGCTGTTAGACCGCCGGCCATCGAGGATCACCTGCACCGGCGAGGTTTCACCGGCGGTGATCTTGCGGGAGAAATCTGCCGGAATATGCACCGCCAGCAGCGCCTCGCGCGTGC
Organism: Verrucomicrobiota bacterium; assembly: GCA_037142115.1. Lineage (GTDB taxonomy): Bacteria > Verrucomicrobiota > Verrucomicrobiia > Verrucomicrobiales > Akkermansiaceae > Luteolibacter. The sequence goes on from JBAXBG010000064.1 coordinate 15,562, forward strand.
CGATGGCGTCCTCCACCGCCGCCGCGCTCCACAGCGGAATGATGCGCGTGAACGCGCCCGACGCGGCGATGCGCTGCATCATCTCCACCGAGGGCCGCCCGCTGTCCTCGTTGTATACCGCCAACGAGGCGTTTTTCACCTCGAGGGTGGCGGCGAAGGGAAACAACGCCGTTTGCAGAATCACCGGCATGATCAATAACATCTTGCCGGACTTGGTGCTCAGCAACGTCTGAAATTCCTTGCGGACCAGCGACTGGATGCGGCTCAGGAAGATCATTCCATCCTCCTTTTGGTGAGCTTGGCCGTGAGCCCGATGAACCCCGCCGCCGCGCATGCCAACATCCCGATGTCCGGCCACAACAACTTCCACACCGCCCCCGCCTGGAAAATCGTCTGCATCGACGTGACGAAATAGCGCGCCGGAATCAGATGCGTCACCCCGCGCAGAAACACCGGCATGCTCGAAATCTCATAAATGAAGCCCGACAACATCACCGCCGGCAAAAACGCCGCATTCAACGCCGCCTGCGCCGCGTTGAACTGGTTGCGCATCCCCGTGGAGATCGCCAGCCCGATTCCCAGCACGCTGAGCAGAAAAAACGAACCCACCACCCACAGCGCGGTGATCGTGCCGCGGAACGGCACCCGCAGCACCCAGTGCGCCACCGCCACGCACAACAGCAGCGAAATCATCCCCAAGCCGTAATACGGCAGGATCTTGCTCAATAACAACTCCGCCCGCGTCACCGGCGACGCCAGCAACGCCTCCATCGTCCCGCGCTCCCATTCCCGCGCCACCACCAGCGAGGTCAGCAGCGCCCCGATCACCGTCATGATCACCGTGATCGATCCGGGAATGATGAAGTTGCGGCTCTCCGCCGACGGGTTGAACCACACCCGCGGCTCTAACGCGATCTCGCGCTTCAGCTCCACACCCCGGTCTGCGGCCCGCTGCGCCTGCCAGTTCTGCCACACCCCGCTGACCGTCGAGCGCACAAACTGGGCGATGTTAGGCTCCGAGCCGTCGGCCACCACCTGCACCGGCGCGGTCTCCCCCGCGTGCTGCAGCTTTCGGGAAAAATCCCCCGGGATGACCACAAACCCGCGGATTTGCGAGTCCACCAGCGCGCGCTCCATGGCCGCGCGCGAGTCGTAGCCATGGACTTCCAGCCACGGCGACCCGGTGAGCGCCGCCACCAAGCCGGCCGCCTCGGCCCCGCCGTCTTCCACCCACACCCCGATGCGCAAGCGCGAGAAGTCCAGGTTGATCCCATACCCAAAGATGAACAACATCAGCAAGGGCATGAAAAACGCGATCAGGACGCTGCTCGGGTCGCGGAAAATCTGCAGCGTCTCCTTCCAGCACAACGCCCGCAGCCGCCGCCACGACAGCCAGCCCCCGCCGCCCCCCGGCTTGGGGTCAGTCCTCGCTAAATCACATTTTGCCGGTGGTTGCACGTGGTTGGGGTGAGTTTGCGGGCAGCTTGACCCCGCGACGATGCCCGATCCGCTGGCGCTTGGCAATCCCGGGCCTGACCCGAATGGCGCTCACGACATACTTCCCCGAGAAACGTCGCTTCCAGCGCAGGTAGTCCGCCTGCAGGCGGGCTCTGAATCCGCGTCACCCGGATAGCCCGCAGGCAGCGCCGCGTTCTGACGAACGCGCCTACCTCCCCGAGCACGTCGGTTCCAGCGTAGGTAGTCCGCCTGCAGGCGGGCTCTGAATCCGCGTCACCCGGATAGCCCGCAGG